>CALVXO010000016.1 GCA_944371325.1 uncultured Bacilli bacterium
TTGTTGCAGAAAATATTATAGGTTATTCATATGTCTTTTTCAATACATTTTGTTGCACTTCAAATTTAAATTAACATTTACTATTATTTTTGACTTTTTTAGCATAAAATGATATTATGTTAATAGGTGATGATATGAAAAAAATACTTTTCTTAATAATTTGTTTATTTTCTATTCCTTTATTTATAAAGGCAGAAGGTTTAAATTTTGTGGCAGGAGAAAATGTTGAAGAACAAAAAGAAGTAAAAGGAAGTTCTATTATTTTTGGAAATAATGTTAATTCAAATAATACAGTTGAAGGAATAGATGTATTATTTGGTAATAATGTAACATTTACTGGCCAAAGTGATTATGGATTATTTATTGGAAACAATATTAATGTTAATGGAACAATAAAAAATGACGGATTCATATTTGGTAATGTTATTAATTTTGATGAAAATGTTGTAGTTAATCGAGATTTAATTATATTTGGTAGCGATGTTACTATTAATGGTAAAATTAATAGAGATATTACGATCTTTGCTTTTAATGTAACAATAAATGGTGAAATTTTAGGAGATGCAAATATCAAAGCCACAGAAATAAAAGTAAATGGAAATATCAATGGAATTTTATCCTATAATGAAGATGCGATTATTGATGTAACTGGTAATGTAGGAGAAACTAAATTAACTGAAAAAATAACTGCTGAAGTGACATTACAAGATAAAATATGGCAATTTATTATTAATTATGGAAGTACGCTAGTTATATTTCTTGCATTTGCCTTACTAGTTCCACAATTATTTAAACGAATTGAAAATAAAAATGAAAATATTACTGTTTTGAATGCCTTTTCATTATTTGGATTTGGAACTCTATCAATTATTTTATTACCGGTTTTATTTATTTTATTATTATCATTAATATTTGGAATGTCATTAGCTATTTTATTATTAGTATTATATATTTTAGCAATATGGTTATCAAGTATATTTACTTCATATTTAATAGGTTATTTAATATGGAAAAATTTTGTTAAGAAAGATAAAAATATTTATTTAATTGGTTTAATAGGAATTAGTATAGTTAGTGTTTTAACAGCATTACCATATATAGGAACATTGATATCAGTTATTTGTATAATGATTGGTATGGGAATAATTATGCAACAATTAAAAAAAGATAATTAAAACTATTTATTATCTTTTTTTTTTATGATATAATTGTTAGAGATATTAACTTACTAGAGAGTGGGAGATTGTATGGATTGGATAGAAGTTGTTGCAAGATTTTTATCATTTTGGTTAGACAAGGTAATTTATGGGTTTATTCCAACAGTATATAATTTGTTAACGGAAATTGCTGAGACAACTATTTTTAGCGAAGATATTATAACCTTATTTGCATCTAAAATATATGCTCTTTTAGGTATTTTTATGCTATTTAAAGTTTCTTTTTCAATTTTAACATACATAGTTGATCCCGATGCATTTTTAGATAAAAGTAAAGGTTTTAGTAAATTAATTGGTAATATTATTATTACCCTTGTTTTATTAGTTCTAACGCCTTGGATATTTAGTCAGGCAATGGACATACAAAGCATTGTTTTAAAAGATAATATTATAGGTAGTTTATTTTCTGTTACAGGAACAGATGCAGTTAGTAACGGAGATCCAGGAAATAAAATGGCCTATGAAACATTTAAGGCATTTTATCATATTGATACTAATTTATTTCCAGATTGTGAAAGTGGAGAAAGTTCAGCTTTAGCTAATCCAGATGATTGTATGGCTAAATTGAGTCTTGATAACAATGAATGGACTACTTTGCAAGATACTTTGAATTATGCTTATAATACTAATAGTGTAAGTGTATATATGGATTATGATTTGTTAAATTTAAAAGATCAAAGTGACGAATATGTATTTTACTATTTGCCTATAATATCAACTATATGTGGCGTTGTTATATTACTATTGTTAATTGTTTTTTGCTTTGATATTGCGGTAAGAAGTATAAAATTGGGTTTTTTAAATGTAATTGCTCCAATTCCTATAATATCTAGAATAGATCCTAAAAAAGGTAAAGAAACTTTTGACAAATGGGTAAAGATATGCGTTAGTACATATTTAGATTTATTTATAAGATTGTTAGCAATTTATTTTGCTGTATTTGTAATATCTCAAGTTATTGATTTGAAATTTGTATCACTAGAAACTGGATCTGATAAAAATGTTAGTGCTTTTGTAAAAATATTTATTATTTTAGGTGCGTTATTATTTGCTAAACAATTTCCAAAATTAATTGAAGATATTACCGGAGTTAAGATGGATGGTAAGTTTACACTTAATCCATTCAAAAAATTAGGTGAAGTTCCAGGAGTAGAAAAAGTTTCTAGTAGCGTTGGAGGCACTGTAGCAGGTGTAAGAGCAGGTGCTAGGGTAGGGAATCCTTTATTAGGTGGAGCTTTAGGATTTGCTACCGGATATAAAGCATCTTCATGGGCAGGAAATGGCAAAGGCGGATTTATGGCTGGTGCCAATGCTTCTTATAAAAGATTAATGGGTAAAGACTTTTTGAATTTTCAGTTTAAACCAGGTGGTGCCAATGCTGTTAAGCAAATTAAAGATCCTTTAAAAAAAGCATATGAAATAAAAACACAATTAGAAAAGAATTTAAATATGGTTGCACATCAAAGTTCACAATTAGCTAGTAACTTGGTTAATAATGGCGTTGATGTTAATGGCGATTTAAATGCTCAATCAAGCACTGCTAGAAGTAATGTATCAAATTTGACGTCTGATATAAATAAAACAATGAGTGACATTGCAAATATAAAAACGAAGATAAGTCAAACAAGAAGTAAAAATGAATTAAATAGATTAAATAAGGATCTTGCAAATTTAGAAAATCATCTAAGTTCTTCTAGAAGTCAGTTAGATATGAATAATTCAATAATAAGAGATATTGAAAATTATCAACAATTTTCTAATCAAGAATCAACTATTCGTACAGCATTATCTAAAGTACAAAAGGATATTGATGATTTATCAAAAGAAAAAGCGCAAAGACAAAGTTTCTATGGTGTTGATCCTTCACCAGCTGCTGATGTTAAGAAAACTGTTGCGGAATTAAACGAAAAAGGAATAAATAAATATTTATAGAAAGTGTGATACTATATGAATAATTTTTTGATACCAGCAAATGCAAAAAAATCTATGCTAATTTTTGGATTATTTACAAAATTTGACCTAATATTATTTGGAACAGGGATAGGTTTAACTTTGTTATTACTAATTTTATTACCACTAGAAGAAGTATCATTTGCTATTATTGCATTATTACCAGTTTTAACGGCTGGATTTCTAGTAATGCCGGTTCCTAATTATTATAATATGAGAACTTTAATAGCCTCAGCAATTAGTTTTTATACAAATCAAAGAAAATTTAAATGGAAGGGTTGGTGTGTGCCACATGGCGAAGAAAAAAAGAAATAGATATACAAATGATGATATACCAGTAAGAGAAATAAAAAACGGATATATTATTTTAGACAATGGATTAAAAGTTGCAGGAGTAAAGATAATGCCAAGAAATATCTTTATTCTTGATCAAACAACACAGGATAGTATTATTGCTAATTTAAGAACAGTTTATAATACAATAGATTATGAATTTTGGATAATTGCTGCTGATAGACCAGTTGATATTAATATTTATTTATCACAATTGGAACTTTTATATAATAACGTTAGTAGTCCAGTAAAGAGAAAATTAATAATGGAAGATATAAATAAAGGTAATATGTTTATGAATAATAACATTGTTGATACTGAATATTTCTTATTATTTAGAGAAAAAAAAGATGATATAATTCAAAAAAGAATTAGAAATTTAATTAATACTTTTGCAGGGGCTGGATTAGTAGCTTATCAAACAACAAATGATGATTTAAGGATGATTTTAGATAACTTTTTAAATGGTGGTACTACAACTACATTTGGGACGGTGTTAGGATAATGGATATAAAAAGTCAAATTGCTCCAAAAGGATTGGAGTTTAGAGCTAGTGATTTTGTAATAAGTGATAAGTATGCTACGATTTTAACTGTTATATCATATCCTAAATTTATTTCTCCAGGTTATTTAGCTAATCTTACTAGTATGTCAGGAGTTAAAGTTGTAATTAAGCATATTCCACTTCCATTTAGTGTAATTCAAAGAATGTTGAATAAAGAAATTGCTGATTTAAAAGTAAGATATCAAGAAGAAAATGATAAAACAATTCAAGAAAGAATTAGACAGGATTATGAATCATTGGAATATTTTATTTCACAATTAGTAAGTACACAATCGAAAATATATGATTTTCAAATGCATGTTATGGTTACAGCTAATTCTGAAGAAGAATTAATTGCAAAAAAATTACAGGTAAAAAGTTATCTAGAAGCGATGGAAATGAAAGCATTTCCTTTGAGGTTTGAGCAAGAAAAAGTATTAAAATCAATTTTACCTATTTATCCAAATCAACCAATAGAAAATAGAATTGGTACACCAATACCTGCACCTACTATAGCTGCTATGTTTCCTTTTATATTTGATAGTATAAAAGATCCTGGATTATCTTGTTTATTAGGTGTTGATTTTTCAGGTGGTGTTATATTATTTAATCAATTTTTATATCAAATCAAAAAAGAACATAATAGAAATAACGCAAATGTTATTATACTAGGTACATCTGGTTCAGGTAAATCTACAGCAGCAAAATTATTAATTAGAACACATATAAGAAATGATATTCAATTAGTTATAATAGATCCTGAAGGCGAATTTGAAGATATGACAAGATTATATGGTGGAGATTTTATTGATTTAGGTAAAGGTGGAGAATTTGGAATGGTAAATCCACTTGAAATAATAATGGACGCTGATGAAGACGAAATTAAACAAGGATTAGGATATACCGTTTTAACTAGAACATTACAATCTTTAAAAGCGTTTATAAAGTATTATGATCCAAGTACTGAAGAAGATGTAATTAACTTATTTAGTGAAATAGTACAAGATACGTATAGAAGATTTGGAATTGATTTTACAACTGATTTTTCTAGATTAACATCTAATGACTATCCGACATTTAAAGATGTGTATGCTACTATTAAAGGAAAATTATTGTCTATTCCTGAAAAAACGCATGAAAAAGATATATTAGAAAAATTAGAGTTGAAAATAAGACCACTTGTAAAAGAATTAAAATATTATTTTGATGGTCACACAACCATTCAACCACAAAGTAATTTTATCGTTTTTAATATTAAAGAATTAATGAATAGTGATAAAAATATTAGAAATGCATTGTTTTTCAATGTTTTAAAGTATGCTTGGAGTTTAACTTTAAACCCAAATATAAATACTGTTTTGACTGTTGATGAAGCCCATGTTTTAATTTCAGGTAATAACGTTTTAGGTGCTGATTTCTTAGGGCAAATTCAAAGACGAGCAAGAAAATATAATACTGGTACTATTATAATAACTCAACAACCTTCTGACTTTAGTGATCCTTCAGTTATAACTCAAGGCAAAGCAATATTTGATAATGCGTCTTATTATTTAATAATGGGATTAAAAAAACAAGCTGTTGAGGATTTATCTAAATTAATTGATTTAAATGATAATGAAAAAGAAAGTATTAAAAAATATAATCAAGGTGAAGCGTTGTTTGTATGTGGAAGTAGGAGAATGAGAATAAATGTTATTGCTACTGAACAAGAATTAGATTCATTTGGAAGTGGCGGTGGATTGTAAAAAAATCGGTGGTGATGTAATATGGATAATGGTGACAATATTGAAAAAAATGAAGAGTTTTCTGAGTTAGATAATTCTTCTTTATCACAAAATATAGACCAGCAGGTAAATAGAGGAAAGAATATTAATAGAAATCAAAAAATTAATCAGGCTAAACAACAATTAGTTAAAGAAGGAATGAAAACTGCTGCGAATGCATCTTTTGGTCCTGCTGCTGGTGCCGCAGTAGATGCTTTATCCAAAACTCAAGCTGGTAAAAAAGTTATAGATAATGTTACAAAATTATCAAATGGTTCATTGTTTAAAAAGCCATCTATTTTTAATTTATTTAAAAATGAAGAAGAAGAAGTTAGTGGTGAAGGTGAACTTAATGTAAAAAGAACTAATAAAATGCTTTCACTTCTTGGCTTTGGTACATTTGGATTAAGTGGTTGTTTTACTATATTAATAATTATTTTGATAATTTGTACAATTATATCACCATTATTTTATATAAACTCGATAATGAATAATATTAGTGACAACGTATCGACATTTAATGAAAAATTAGGTAATTTCTTAACACTTCGAGGTTGGTGTACTGATGAAGAATGTCAAAAGATTGAAGAAGAAGATTTTTATAATCATGTAAAAGAAGTTTATAATAAATATTTAAGAGAAAAAAATGTAGAAATTAATAAAGAATTGATAATCGCAACATTAACTTATTCAGATCCATTAGTTACAATTGATGATTCTATAGATGAGAAAGAAAATAACGAAGACACTACTACTTCCAAAGAGGAAGATTTAAATTCAATTTACCAGACATCTAATATGATAGATTTTAAAAAAAGTAAATCAAAAGTAGAAATGTTAGCTAGAAATATGGTTTCAGAGGTAGTTACTTGCTATGATAGCTCTAATAATGAAGTTGATTGTGCAGATAAGACAATAACTGATAAGACAACTAAAAAAACTTGGGAATTGGATATAGATAAATATAAAGAATATTTAGAAACTTATTTTATTAGATATTTCTATTATGACAATAAGCATGGTGATGATGTAAATTCAAAAATAAAAACTACAATTGAAGATATCTTTTTAAGAGTTAAGTTTTATGAATATATAGCTGACATAAATGGATATGATGAAGGTTATAATATCAACGGTACGACTGTTACTGTTTTAGATTGTAATACTGATATGGTGATAGCTGAATTATCATTATATGAATATTTACAAGGAGTTTTGTATGTGGAAGGTTATGCTACTCAAAGACCTTTAGAGTTTTTAAAAGTAATGGCTGTGGTTGCTAAAAATTATTTGTATTCAATAAATGATGCTACAGTTGATAACATTCCCACTAATTTACGAATAAAAAGTTGTGCAATGAATCAAATATATTGTAGTGTTAATGATGGATGCTATAATATGGGTGATGGCGTTGATGAAAATCATAATACTATAACAATAGGACCTGATGCTAGCGGGAATTATTATAGTCCACCGTTAACAGATACCGAAACTTTAAATAAGATAAAAGAAGCTATTGATTCAACTTTCACTGAATTTTTGATATATGGTGATAAATTTATTAATACTCAATATAGAGCAAGTTGTGAGACAGAAGTATGTGATTCTACAACTAATATAATGGATCAATCTGTTGCATATGAAATGATCCAAGAAGGAAAAACTTATACAGATGTTTTGAACCATTTCTTTAAAGGTAATGTAGAAAATATTGAGCAAATCGCAGATATTGGAATTGCTTTTACGGGTACTGTTGGATATCCTTTGGACCCAATTCATAAGAATATTACTTCTAGATTTGGTTGGCGAATATTATATGGAGAAAGCAATTATCATGGAGGTATTGATATATCTGCCCCAGCAAATTCTCCTATTTATTCGATTGCTGACGGTGTAATTTTAAAAAATGAATATCATTATTCGTGGGGGAATTATACAAAAATTGGGCATAATTATAATCCTGAAACTGGCAAATATGAATTTTATAGTTTATATGCGCATCAAATAAAGCTTTCATCATTTAAACCTGGTGATCAAGTTAAAGCAGGGCAACAAATTGGTCTTGTAGGTTCTACTGGAAATTCAACAGGATTTCATTTACACCTAGAAATAAGAGATTCAAGCGATACTAGAATAGACCCATATCCTTATTTAAGTAAATTTTTTAATTGATTTGGAGGTATATATGAAGAAATTAATTATATTAGTTGTAACATTATTGTTTTTATCTGGTTGTGAAATAAAATATGATTTACTTATTACTGATAAAGAGGAAGTAAAAGAATCTATTTATGTTTATGTTCCGAATGAGACAATTGCTGATTATAATATGTCTGTTCCAGAATTTTTGGATTATTATTCTAACATATATCAAGTAAATGAAGGATATGAAAATTTTAAAGTTACATCAAAAGAAGGAAAAAGTGTTTCATATATTAAGGCTACAAGAAATTATAGTAGTTTAGATGAATACAAAAATTCTTATTCTTTTAAAAGTTTATTTAATACAGCGACTATCGAAAGAATTGGTAAATACGTAAGTTTTACAACTAGCGAAAACATGTTTTTAGAAAGTATTAAAAATGATGAATTAGTTGAAACAAGTGAAGCAAATAAAACGTATGAAATAAATATTAAATTTTATAATAAAGTAGCAAATCATAATGCTGACAAAGTAGATGAGAAAAATAACATATATACATGGAATATAAATAAAAATACAACAAAAAACAATATATATTTTAAAATAGGACCTGATGTTAGATATGATGTTATGATAATGGATTATATACAAAATAATTTGTTGTCAATAATCATAATAGGATGTTTGTTTATTTTTGTAATTGTACTATCTTTATACTTTTATATTAAAATTAAAAAAAATAATGAAATTGATTAAATAATGTGATATACTTATTTATAGTTATGAGGTGGACACAATGAAGTTAAAATTTAAAGCAAGTGCTAAAGATTATTTAATTTTTGCAATTTTTGCAGTAGTACTTTTGTATTTTGTTGCAATTGCAGTTTTAAATTTGGCTAGTTTTGCCAGTAATGCAACTTTTCATGGCTTTAATCCTATTCCTGCTTTCTCAGTGGATTATATTGTTCCAACTATTGTTGGCTACATATTTGCACTTATTTTCATAATATCTAGTGTTTCTTCTTACTTTTTTGAAAGAGATAAAGGATTTGGTTTTAGTACAGGTGTCAAAGAAGAAAAAGGTTATTCTAGATGGTGTGAAGAAAAAGAATTTAAAAAACAAGATAAAATATATAAAGTTTTACCAAAACAAGAAACTAGTGAATATGCTGGAATACCTTTAATTAACAATGGTAAAGAAATTTGGGTTGATGGTGGAGAATATCATAATCTTATATTAGGATCTACTGGAGCTGGTAAAACTCAAACAATGGTTCAACCAATGGTTAGAATATTAGCTAAAAAAGGTGAATCAATGATTATTACCGATCCTAAAGGTGAAATATATGAAAATAATGCAGAAATGTTAAGAGAAAAAGGTTATAATATTGTATTATTAAATTTTCGTGATCCACAAAAAGGTAGTGCTTGGAATCCACTAGGTTTACCTTATCAATTATATAAAAGTGGTAATAAAGATAAAGCTAACGAATTATTAGATGACTTAGCTATGAATATACTTTATGATGATAAAGCACAAAGTCAAGATCCTTTCTGGGAAAAAACTTCAGCAGATTATTTTACTGGGTTGTCGCTTGCTTTATTTGAAGATGCAAAAGAAGAAGAAATTAATTTAAATACTATTAATTTAATGACTACTGTTGGTGAAGAAAAAATAGGGAATAGCACTTATATTAAAGAATATTTTAATTATAAAGATAAATCAAGTCCTGCATATATTAATGTTTCCTCTACTATATTAGCACCTAATGATACTAAAAGTAGTATTTTATCAGTATTTAAACAAAAAATAAAATTATTTTCATCAAGAGAAAATTTATCAGAAATGTTAAGTCATAGTGATTTTGATTTAAAAGATATAGGTCGAAAAAAGACTGCTGTGTTCTTAGTTATTCAAGATGAAAAGAAAACATATCACTCTTTAGTTACAATTTTTATTAAACAATGTTATGAAACATTAATTGATGTAGCCCAAGAATCTGGTGGTAAATTACCTTTTAAAACTAATTTTATACTAGATGAATTTGCAAATATGCCACCTTTAAAAGATGTTACAACAATGGTTACAGCGGCTAGAAGTAGAAATATAAGATTTACCTTTATCATTCAAAACTTTGCTCAATTATATCAGGTTTATGGTAAAGAAAATGGTGAAACAATTAAAGGTAACTGTGGTAATATTGTATACCTTATTAGTAGTGAATTAGCTTCACTAGAAGAAATAAGTAAATTATGTGGTGAGGTTAAATCAAAAGATAAGGATAAAACAGCAAGTACTCCTTTAGTTACTGTTAGTGATTTACAAAGATTACCAGAAAACACAATAATTGTTTTAAGAATAAGATCTATGCCGTTTAAAACAAAGGTTGTTCCTGATTGGAAAATTCAAAAAGAAGGTGGTTGGGGTAAATCTTATCCTAAAGCTACTTATCCAGTAAGAGAAAAACAAGAAATAAAATTATTTGATATAAAAGCATTTGTAGATAATAAACGAGATGCTAAGTTAAACGAAATGATGAATTCTTTTAATCCAATGGGTTCTATTGCTCCTTCTGGTGGTTCATTATTTTCTAAACCAACTTCTAGTCCTAAAAAAGATGATTCTTTTGATATCGATTCTTTAGTAAAAAGAATTGATGCTAAAATTGCTGAGTTAGAAGAACAAGAAAAGCAAGAACAAGAAAAAGAGAAAAATGAAACTAAACCAGTACAAAATATTGAACAAAAACCTATTGAAAAAATTAAACAATCAAATAATGAAGTTAAAAATATTGTTTCAAAAGAAAATATTCAAAATAAGGAAAATAATACAATATCTAATTTTGAAGAAAAAAATAAAACAACCGTTACTCAACCAGCTATTGAATTAAAAGAAGAAGAAAATAAAGTAATTAATGGTGTTACTGATGATCAATTCTTTGATGATTTCTTTAATGATGATGAATAGTTTAATTACCTTTATTAAATAATGTTTAGTACATATAATGTATTAGGGTGGTTATATGGTGCTGAACATTTCAATAAAAGAATTATTAAATAAAAGCAATATAAATATTATTGATATTAGAAGTATTGAAAAATACAATGATAACCATATAAATGGAGCAATAAATATACCTTATATATTATTATTAAAATATCCAGAAAAATATTTAAATAAAAATGAAGAATATTATATATACTGTCAATATGGTAAAAATAGTTTAAAAGTATGCAATATTCTAGCAACAAAAGGATATAAAGTATATAATATCATTAAAGGTTATGAAGGATGGTTATTAGAAAAATAAGTTTTATAGAAATATAAGACTTTTTTTTGTAAAATATGGTATAATTAAAATGGTGATTGTATGGAATATATAATAATTATTTTATTAATAGTAATATTGATAGTGTGTATTTTATCTTTATCAAAAAATATAAATGAATCAAATATAACTGAACGATTAGGTAAATTAGAAACAAGTGTTGTAAAAGAAATAAGTGAATTTCAATCATCTTTTAGTAAGGATTTAACGAATGATTTTGATAAATTAAATGATAAATTAGACAATAAATTAACTTTAATTAATAATAAAGTTAATGAAAGATTAGATGAAAATTTTGAAAAAACTAATAAGACTTTTACTAATGTTTTAGAAAGATTATCTAAAATAGATGAAGCACAAAAGAAAATAGATAATTTATCTAGTGATATTATTTCTTTACAAAGTATTTTAACTGATAAAAAAACAAGAGGAATATTTGGTGAAGTTAATTTAAAAAATATAATGTATAATATATTTGGTGATAATGATAAAATATATCAAATGCAGTATAAATTTAATAATGATACAATAGCTGACTGTGTCTTATTTGCGCCAGCCCCATTAGGAACAATTGCAATTGATTCTAAATTTCCTTTGGAACATTATCAAATTATGGTGGATAAAAAAAATGAAATAAGTATTAGAGAACAAGCAGAAAAGTTATTTAGAAGTGATATGAAAAAACATATTGATGCAATAGCAAATAAATATATTATTGATGGTGTTACGTCAGATCAGGCAATTTTATTTTTACCAGCTGAAGCAATTTTTGCAGAAGTTAATGCTCATCATTCTGATATCATCGAATACGCTTATAAAAAAAGGGTGTGGATTACTAGTCCAACAACTTTAATTAGTACTTTAACTACTATTCAAGTAATAATTAAAAATATGGAAAGAGATAAATATGCTACAGTAATACACAATGAATTAAAATTGTTAAGTAATGAATTTAATAGATATAAAGAAAGATGGGATAAATTATATCGAAGTATTGAAACAGTTAGTAAAGATGTTAAAGATATACATACTACTACTGATAAGATAACAAAAAGATTTAATTCAATTAATCAAGTAGAAATGGAGAAAATAGATGTTGAATAAAATAAATATATTAATTTCTTTTGTATTTTGTTTTATTTCACTTTTGTTTACAATTATTAATAAAGATATAACAATATTATTATTTAGTTTAGTTGTAATAATTCCTTTTATATTAAAACTAAAACCAATTGTTACTTTTTTATACTTAATATTTAGTTTTATAGCTTTATTTTTAGGATGTCAATTACATTTTTTTAGAACTATTTATTGGTATGATAATTTTTCACATTTTATATGGGGATTTTTATCAAGTTTATTAGCAATTTTAATATTAAAAAAATTTAAAAAGTTTGATAATCTAATATTTAGTTGTTTGTTTATTTTTATATTTTCTTTAGCTACTTCAGGACTATGGGAAATATTTGAATTTATGGTAGATAATTTATTTAATGGTGACATGCAAAGGAAAGCAACTGGTGTCTATGATACAATGAAGGATACTATTATTACTTTATTTGGTAATATATTGTTTATATTAAGTTTTATATTTGAATATAAAAATAAAAAATTATTGATTAGATTTTTGATAGATAATTTGTAGGAGGACTTTATGGAAGAAAAAATTATAGAATTATTAAAAAACAGTGACAAAGCTTTATCAGTTACTGAAATTAATGACGGATTAGGTTTTAGTTCAGTAGATGAATTAAAACAATTATTAAAAGTATTAAATGAAATGGAAGATAGTTTAAAATTATATAGAACTAAAAAAAATAATTATTTATTATTTACTAATAGTCATTTAAAACTAGGAACAATGATAGCTAATAAAAAAGGATATGGTTTTGTTGATATTGATGGTGATGATGATGTTTTCATTGCACCAACTAATATGAATGGAGCAATTCATGGGGACAGAGTAGTAGTAGAAATAACTTCACCAAAAGGTATTGATTTAGAAGGTAGAATAGTTAAAATAGTTGATCGTAAATTTAAACAAATGGTAGGTGAAGTATATTTTAATAAGAATGTTCCTTATGTAGATTTAGATGATGAAAGAGTAAAAATAACTATTAAATTAGATAAAACTATGGGTGCTATGCCAGGACATAAGGTTTTAGTAAAAATAACTAATAAATTAAAAGATAACAATTATAAAGGTGAAGTTATTAAAATATTAGGTCATAAAAATGATCCTGGTGTTGATATTTTATCTATTACTAATGAAATGGGAATTCCTGATACATTTAGTGATGAAACAATGAAGGAAGTAGATAATTTACCTGATGAAGTGTTAGAAAAAGATTTAGTTGGACGAACTGATTTAAGAGATGAAGTTATATTTACTATTGATGGTGATGATACTAAAGACATTGATGATGCTATATCAATTGAAAAAGTTGGCGAAAATTATAAATTAGGTGTTCATATTGCTGATGTAAGTTATTATGTAAGACCAAATACATCATTAGATAGTGAAGCATTTGATCGTGGTACTAGTGTTTATTTAGCAGATAGAGTAATACCTATGCTACCTCATAAATTATCTAACGGTATTTGTTCTTTAAATCCTAATGTTGATAGATTAGCAGTATCATGTATTATGGAAATAGATCAAAATGGTAATGTTGTAGATTATGATATTTTACAAACTGTCATTAGATCTAGAAAACAAATGACATATAAAAATGTTAATAAAATATTAGAAGAAAATATAGTCCCAGAAGGATACGAAGAGTATGAAGAAAAATTAAGATTAATGTTAGAATTAGCGCATATCTTACGTAAAAATAAAGAAAATAGAGGTTATATTGATTTTGATATTGATGAATCTAAAATAATCGTAGATGATAAAGGAAAAGCTATTGATGTTACCTTAAGATACCGTGGAGCAGGAGAAAAGTTAATTGAAGACTTTATGATTGCTGCTAATGAAACAGTAGCTACTCATATCTATTATATGGAATTACCTTTTATTTATCGTATTCATGGAGAGCCTAATGAAGAAAAAATTAATAACTTTATGAGATTTTTAAATATTTTAGGTTATAAAGTAAAAGAAGATTTACATAAATTAACTCCTAAAACTATGCAAAATATATTGAGCCAATTAAAAGACAAAAAAGAATTTCATTTATTGTCAGCTTTATTATTAAGAAGTATGCAAAAAGCTATATATGATACAAATAATATAGGACATTTTGGTATTGCTAGTAAATGTTATACGCATTTTACATCTCCTATTAGAAGATATCCAGATACAACAGTTCATAGATTACTACACACTTATATATTCGATAATAATATCAATAATGAAACAATTAATTTTTATGAAAGAGAATTACCTTTTGTAGCTGAACATACATCAAATATGGAAAGAAGAAGCATTGAATGTGAACGCGCAGTTGATGATATGAAAAAAGCCGAATATATGATGGATCATATTGGTGAAGAATATGAAGGTATTATTAGTTCAGTTATGCCATTTGGTATGTTTGTTGAGCTTCCTAATTTAATTGAAGGATTAGTTAGATTAGATAGCATTAAGGGAGATTATTATACTTATGATGAAACAACATTTACAGTAAGAGGTAACAAAGATAAACGTGGCTTTAGGTTAGGTGATAGTGTTAAAGTAAGAGTTGTAGCAGCAGATAAAGAAAAAAGAACAATTGACTTCGAGGTGATTAAAGATGGAGATACTAAACAGGAAAGTTAATTTTGATTATGAAATAGTTGATACATTTGAAGCAGGTATTGTTTTAACTGGAACAGAAATAAAATCAATCAGATTAGGAAAATGTAATTTAAAAGATAGTTATGCAATTATTAAGAATAATGAAATATTTATTCTTAATATGCATATTAGTCAATATGAACAAGGTAATAGATTTAATCATGAAGAAACTAGAACTAGAAAACTATTAATGCATAAAAAAGAAATATTAAAGTTAAGAGATAAGTTAGAAATAGAAGGTTTTACTTTAGTACCTATTAAATTATATTTTAAAGGTAGTAAAGCTAAATTACTAATAGGCTTAGCTAAAGGTAAAAAAAATTATGATAAAAGAGAATCTATTAAGAAAAAAGATATAGAAAGACAATTAGCTAAAGATTTAAAAAATTATTAAGCATAGTTGACAAATAAAAATATAAATGTATAATATTTCAGTAAGGAGGTTTGACTATATATGAATTTAAATTGTAATTTTGATTCTCGTTTAGAAAATATTATCAATAGTTATTCACCACTTGCTAAATGGTTTGAAAAAAACCAAGAAAAAATGGCATATTTTGGTTTAACTCATGCTGGCTGTCTTCATTTTGAAGATAATCCTATGATAAATAACGATATTCAAATTTTAGGAAAAATGGCTAATGCAAGTTTATCTTGGTTAGAAAATTATGAGTTAACTATATCAAATAAAGAAAAAGCTATAAATGCAGCTCAATCTATTGCCGATATATATAATCAAGATAAAGAAAAATTAAGTGATGTTGCAAAGAAACAGTATTATATTAATTTAGAAAGAATCAAAGAAAAAGTTATGGTAAAAAAGATATAATTGATTTGAAACAAATTATAAATTGTGGTATAATTATTACCACATGGGGTCGCTTAGTTTCGACGGAAATAGTAATTTTTAAAGGGCAAGTCGTAAGGTATACGATACATCCAAATTTAAAAATAACTGGAAACAGAAATCAATTAGCTTTCGCTTAATAATTTAGAAGGCTGCTTCTTTATATTTTTACTCACGGAATATAAAAGAGGCTCGATTAGTGAGTTATATTAATAATTTTTTTCTAGAATTATTGATGAATTAATATAGAAATTACTAAATAAAATTTTGATAGTTTATTATTATTTAGGACATTAACAAATTATCTAAACTTGTAGAACTTTAATCTTTATATTTTCGGACAGGGGTGCGATTCCCCTCGACTCCACCATTATAGTTAATATACGTGCATTCATTAAAGATGTACGTTTTTTAATATAATAAAATAAGCAATATATCACAAATCAAATTCTATAATTATAATAACTTATAGTTATGACAGTTATGATAAATATATATTTTATTTATTAATAAAAAAGTATTATAATTAAATCAGATGGGAGAAAAAATATGATTATAGGTATTTGTGGGAAATCTGGAAGTGGTAAAAGTACATTGGCCAGCCAAATAGTAAATTTAACTAATAAACAAATTGTGCACCTAGAAATCGACAAAATAGGGCATAGTATTTTATTAATTGATGAAGTAAGAAATGAATTAATAAAATCATTTGGAGAATCTATTATAAAAAATAATAAAGCAGATAGAAAAAAACTTGGTGAAATAATTTTTAATTCTAGAATTGAAATGAAAACATTATCTAATATAACATGGAAATACATGCAAATAGAAATTGATAAATTTTTAGAAAATAATAAAGATAATATTATTATTTTAGATTGGTTATTATTACCGATTTCTAAGTATTTTGATATGTGCGATATAAAAATACTTTTGGATATTCCATATGAAGTTAGAAAACAAAGAGTAATTAAAAGAGATAATATTTCAGAAAAATATTTTGAATTAAGAGAAAAGTCAAGTATAGATTTTAATGAAAATGATTTTGATTATGTTTTAAAAGAAAATGATAAAGAAATAGTTAAAAGGTTGGCGAAATTATTATGACAAGAGTTTTATATCCTGGAAGTTTTGATCCAATTACTAAAGGACATATGAATATTATTGAACAAGCAAGTGAATTATTTGATGAAATTATAATTGCTGTTATGTTAAATCCATTAAAGAAGTCTCAATTATTTAATTTAGAAGAAAGAATGGAAATAATTAGAGATTTATATCAAAATATTGGTGTTGTTTCTGGTACTGGTTTAGCAGCTGATATTGCTTTATTGTATGAATGTAAAGCAATAATTAGAGGGTTAAGAAGTTTAAGAGATTTTGATTATGAGATTTCATTGCAACAACTAAATAGAGAAACTTCTCATAATAAAATAAATACAATTTGTTTGTTTGCGGATAAAGAATATCAATTTGTTTCATCAAGTATGGTTAAAGAATTATTTAATCTTAATAAAGATATATCAAAATATGTACATCCATCAGTAGAGAAAAAAATGTTATATAAGAAAAGGAGTTTAGTAAAATGAATATTATAATAACACCACTTGGAACAGTAGCACCATATTCAAAAGACAATAAAAATTGTTCAGGTTATTTAATAGAATATGATGGTTTTAAATATTTATTCGATTGTGGTAATGGAGTTACTAGATTAATGAATTTTCCAAATGATTTAATTAATTTAAGAATTTTTTTATCACATTTACATCCAGATCATTATGGTGATTTAAGTGCGCTTGCTCAAACTGCCTTAGTATATAAAAGACTTGGATATATCAATGATAAAATTGAAATTTATGCACCTGATAAAGATAAACGTGATGAAAGTATATATTTTCCACCTACTAATCCTTATAATCATGATGATTGGGGAGAATATAAAACAATAACTAAACCAAGTATAGATTTTGAATATTTAAAAAATTTTGAACAAGATTATCCAATTATTATAAATGGTTATCAAAATCTTGATTATATTAATAATGATTTAAAAATAAAATCATTACAAGTACCACATCAAATATCTGCTTATGCGTTTAGAATTGATACCAATGTTGGAAGTATTGTATATTCTGGAGATACAGGTTTTTGTAAAAAAATCATTGCATTTGCGCAAAACTGTGATATATTTATTTGTGAGTCTACATTTTTAAAAGGACAAATTAGATTAGAAAATACACATTTATATGCTCATGAAGCCGCTATGATAGCTAAAGAAGCAAATGTAAAGCAATTAATACTTACTCATTTTTGGCCTGAATTAGATAAAAATTTATATTTAAAAGAGGCCAAAGAAATTTTTGAAAATACAGAAGTAGCAGAAGAAGGTAAAAAATTAATATTGAGGAGATGAACTTATGGAAAGAAATTTAAGTGAAATATATTATAATTTACAAGAAAAAGAAGATGATTTAATGATTTCTGAAGTAAATAAATATTATACGAATAATATAATTGAACCTTATAAAAAAAGTGAAAAAGTAATTGATATGCATACTCATACAAATTATTCAGATGGTGATTTATCGCCTCAAGAATTAATAGCCTTAGCAATAAATAAAAGAGTTGGTACTATAGCAATAACTGATCATGATACAATTGATGGAATAAAGCAAATTAATAGGAATGATTCTTTAATCATTGATAGTGGAATAAAAATAATCAATGGTATAGAATTATCCGCAAAAATATCAAAAGGGACAATGCATATTTTAGGATACGATATTGATTTATCTAATGAATTTTTAAATAAAAAAATGAGTGATTTAAAGGATAAAAGCATAAATTCTATTTTAACAATAATGGAGCAAATAAAAAGAGATTATGGGATTACATTTGGATATAATGATATAAGAGAATTAATTAATGCTAATCATAATTTAGGTAGAGTTGATTTAGCAAAATTATGTATTAAATATGGTTATGCTAAATCTGTTCAGGATGCTTTTGATAAATATTTAATAGAAGCTCATGATAAAACAAGAATTTTTAGAAAAGAATTAGAATTTAATGAATGTATAGACTTAATAATTAATAGTGGTGGTATTCCAGTATTAGCTCATCCTAAATCATTAAAATTAAATGAAAAAGAATTTTTAATATTATTAAAAGAAATGATTAGTTGTGGATTAAAAGGTATTGAGGTTTATCATTCAAGTCATACAAAAGAAGAAATGAAGTATTTTTTAGAAATAGCAAATAAATATAATTTATTGATTAGTGGTGGAAGTGATTATCATGGAAAGACAGTTAAACCAAATATCGAATTAGGAAGTGGTAAAAATAATAATATTAAAATAAAATCATTATCGTTATTAGAAAAAATGCATTGATAAAATATTTTTTTTAAGATATAATTAAAATTGAAATAGGTGATAATGTGATAAAGTTAGTTAATATGAATGAAGTTGGCATAACAACAAAAGAAAATCCTATTATAGGTACATATGCTTTAGCAACTTGTTTTGGTATTTTATTATATGATGAAGAAAATAAAGAAGCAATTGTTGCTCATATTAGTACAGATATAGTATCAGTTATTTTAAAAATTTTTGATTTAATTAAAGTAAATAAAAAAAGAGTATTTAAATATGCAATTATACCTGGATATTATTCCCAAAAATCAGATCCTTATGATATAAAGAATAAATTGATAAAACTATTTGAAGATGCCCAAACTGATAATATAAAATTTGAACAAATAAAAAACATTCCTAAAGATGCTATAAAAAAGGATTTAACTACACCATCTTTTGAATTTGCTTTTGATTCGAGAACTGGAAAATTTGTATCAGATGAAGCATTATTTGATGTTAAATCAGTCTGTGTAAATAATAAGTCAAAGTAATTTTTTGACTTTTATTTAACTTAATGTTATAATTAAATAACTTAAGGGGTGATATTAGGTGAAAATAAACTCTGTTAATTTAGTAATTAGTGCAGTAAGACGTAGTCAATATCCTACTGATAACAAATCAGAATTTTTATTAGTTGGTAGATCAAATGTTGGTAAAAGTAGTTTTATAAATACTTTAATTAATAGAAAAAATTATGCTAGAACTTCAGCAACACCAGGTAAAACACAAACAATAAATTTTTATTTAATTAATGATCAATTTTATTTAGTTGATGCTCCAGGATATGGTTATGCTCAAGTAAATAAAAAAAAGCAAAAAAAATTTGGTTTGATGATGGAAGATTATTTAACAAATAGAAAAAATTTAAAACAAGTTTTTATGCTAATAGATTTTAGACATAAATTATCAAATGATGATATTATGATGTATAATTTTTTAAAGTATTATAAACTTCCTGTTACAATAGTAGCAACTAAGGTAGATAAAATTCCAATCACAAAACAACAACAACAAAGAAATATTATACTAGAAGATTTGGATTTAGTTGTTGGTGATGAATTTGTAATGTTTAGTAATGTAACTAAAATAGGAAAAGATGAAATTCATCAAAAAATTGAAAGAATAATGTAATTACATTTATTATTGAATATCATACAATAATTTAGGTGATTGTATGAAATTAACTTTTAAAGACAATAAAATTGTTGTTTTTTTAAATAAACCAATTAAATTAAAGGAAATAAAATCAGAAGATTATTTTAGAAAATTATTTATCAATATAAAAAATAAATATAATTTAAAATTAAATGGTTATTATAAAATAAATGTTTATATGGATAAATTTTTTGGAAGTGTTATAGAAATAGAAAATCAAGAAATTGATTACTATGATTATTTTAATCAAATCGATATGGAAATTAAAGTTATTATGAGTACATTTTTATATGAAATAAATTACGAATATATAAATAAATCTATATTAGATAAAATAATCATATATAAATTAAAAGATAAATTATATATAAAAATACTTGATGAAAGTGTCTTAAATAGAATTATTGAATATAGTAAAATTATATATGATAATAGTGCAAAAATAATATTAAAAACAAGTAAGAAGGTGAAAATATGAAAAAACAAGTAGTAGCTTTGGTAGGACGACCAAATGTTGGAAAAAGTACATTATTCAATAGATTGGTAGGTTCTAAGATAGCAATTATTGAAGATGTTCCAGGAATAACAAGAGATAGAATATATGGTGATGTAAAATTTAATAATTATTCTTTTCATTTAATTGATACTGGTGGTATTGATTTTAGTGATGAAACATTTAACAATGAAATTAAAATACAAGCTGAATTAGCTATTGATGAGGCAGATGTAATTATTTTTGTCGTTGATGCTAAAGATGGAATAACTCAAAATGATTTAATTATTAGAGATTTACTAATGAAAGCTAGTAAAAAAGTAATAGTTGCCGTTAATAAAATTGATAGTAAATTAGCTAAGGATAATATATATGATTTTTATGAATTGGGATTTGATAATTATATAAATATAAGTTCAGAACAAAATGAAGGAATTTATGAATTATTATTGGAGATAACTAAAGATTTTAAAGAAATAGAAGAAGAAGAAAATGATGTAATAAAGTTTAGTGTTATAGGACGACCAAATGTTGGGAAAAGTAGTTTAGTTAATGCAATTTTGAATGAAGAAAGAGTAATTGTTAGTAATATTGCAGGTACTACAAGAGATGCTATTGACACACCTTTTACTTATCACAATGAAAAATTTGTTGTTATAGATACAGCTGGAATGAGAAAAAAAGGTAAGATATATGAAACTGTTGAAAAATATAGTTTACTAAGAAGTATGAAAGCAATTGATAGATCTGATGTTTGCTTATTAGTAATCGACGCAGAAACAGGAATTATAGAACATGATAAACATATTGCAGGATATGCAATCGAAGCAGGAAAACCTGTAGTAATTGTTGTTAACAAATGGGATACAATTGAAGAAAAAGATGAAAAAATGAAGCAATTTACTAAAGATATTAGAAATAACTTTCAATTTATGCCTTATGCTCCAATTGTATATTTATCAGCTAAAACTCGCAAAAGATTGCATACTTTAATGCCACAAATTATTAAAGTTTATAAAAATAGTACTAAGATGATTGCTACTAATTTAATTAATGATTGTATAAAAGATGCATATAATCTTAATTTACCACCTTCTTATAAAGGAAAAAGGTTAAAAATTTATTTTAGTAGTCAAGTATCAAATAAACCACCAACATTTAATATTCAAGTAAATAGTAAAGGTTTAATTCATTTTTCTTATGAAAGGTATTTAGAAAATAAAATAAGGGAATCTTTTGATTTTGAAGGTACACCAATTATATTACAATTTAAAAATAAAGGAGAAACTAATAATTAATTAGTTTTTTTGTATATTTGAGCTTCTTTTTCATATAATTTATTAGGAGTGATAATATGAAAAAAACAGTACCTTTAAAAAAAGAGTTGAATTTTAAAAATAACATTGCTGAAATTGTTAGTATAGCTCTAGATCATGAATTAAATTTGCAAGATAGAGTTATAAAGGGAAACTTAGTTATAAGTGGTAGTTACAAAATAAATGATACAAGTGTTAATACGGAAGAATTCAAGTTTACTTTACCAGTTAATATTGAAATGAGCGATAGATATAATTTAGAAAATATGACTATTGATATTGATGATTTTTATTATGAAATAATTAATAATAATTTATTGAGTGTTAATATTGAAATTGGTTTAGATAAAATAGAAGAGTTACTACCACCATTTAAATATGAAAAAGAAAAAGTAGAAGCAGTTGTTAAAGAAGAAGATGTTAAAGAAACAAAAGATGATATGTCAAGAATTGATACAGAAGACGTAAAGAATTTGTTTGATAATTTTGATGAAAATACTGAAACATATTCAACTTATCATGTTTGTATTGTAAAAGAAAGTGACACAGTCGAAAGTATATTACTAAAATATAATATAACGAAAGAAATATTAGAACAATATAATGATCTCAGTGACATAAAAATAGGTGACAAATTAATTATTCCTTCTTTATATGAAACAAATTAATGAAATATTAAAAAAATATCAAATTAAGCCTCATCGCTATATTAAAAATGGTAAGACTACTATTATTGATACAGAGATGGGGCGTTTTGTTGTAAAAAAAAACAATAAAAATAAAAAAATTTTCGATTATTTAAAGTCACGTAGTTTTAATTATTATCCTAAAATAATTAGTGATGAAAATGAAGAATATGAGATTGCTGAATATATAGAAGAATTAGATTATCCAAAAGAACAAAAAATATTAGATTTAATTAATTTAATATCTTTACTTCATAGTAAAACAACACATTATAAAGAAATAGATTATGATGACTATAAACAAATATATGAAGATATAAAAAATAATATCGAATATTTAGAAAGTTATTATAATGATATTATTACATTAATTGAAAGTCATGTTTATATGAGTCCAAGTGAATATTTACTAGCTCGTAATATATCAAGAATATTTTTCTCTTTAAAATTTTGTAAAGATGAGGTAGAAGTTTGGTATGAAATGATTAGAGATAAAACCAAACAACGAGTAGTTGTATTACATAACAATTTAGATTTGAGTCATTTTTTTAAAGGTCAAAGTTCTTATTTAATAAGTTGGGATAAAGCTAAAATAGGAATTCCTATATTTGATTTATATATTTTATATAAAAGACATGCTTTAGATTTTGATTTTAGTGAAGTATTAAGACAATATGAACAAAGTTATCCTTTACAAAAAGATGAAAGAAAGTTATTATTTATTTTAATTGCTTTACCACCTAAAATAGATTTTGACAAATCTATTTATGAACAAACAAAAGAAATAAGTAATCAAATGGATATTATGTATAAAACGGAAAAATTAATTTCACCATATTATTCTAAATAGAACGTATAAAATAAATAACCACAATAAAAATAATAAAAATAAATTAAATCTAGTAATTATAAAAAAAGTAATAAAAACTTGCCAACAAAATATTATAATTAACCCAAGCAAGCATAAACACCAAGTTCCATGATTCCATCTTCTAAACATTTTAATCACCTATTATATAATATGTATTTATAAATTTAATGATTGGGTGTATAATAGTATCTAGGTGGTAAGATGAAAAAAATAAATAAAGTTTTAATTGTTTTAATTGTATTGGTTATTGTTGTTTTTACTGCAATATATGTATTTGTTCCTAAATCAAATTCTAAAAATTTAATGATTGATTTAATTGGCAAAACTAAAGAAGAAGCTATTACTTTTGCTGATAAGCATAATTTAAATTTAGAGTTTAAAGAAGAAAGTAATAGTTATGAAAAAGATAAAATATTTAAACAAAGTATTGAAGTAGATAGTGAAATAAATGAAAATGATAATTTAATTATTTATATTTCAAAAGGAATTAATTATGAAGAATTAAAAGTTGATGAATCTGGTAATGTTCCTATTATGATGTATCATGGAATTCATAATATAACTGATAATGAATATACTGGTGGAAATGTTGATAAAGATGGATATCAAAGAACGACAGAAGCTTTCATAAATGATTTAGAATTTTATTATAATTCTGGTTATCGTATGATTAGATTAGAAGATTATGTTAATGGAATAATTGATGTAGAAGCAGGGTATAGTCCTATTATAATTACTTTTGATGATGGATTATCTAATAATTTAAAAGTTACAGGATTAGATTCTAATGGTAATATAATAATTGATCCTAATTGTGCAGTTGGTGTATTAGAATCATTTAAACAAAAATATCCGGATTACAATGTAACAGCAACATTCTTTATAAATGGGGGATTATTTAACCAAAGTGAATATAATGAAAAAATATTAAATTGGTTAGTTGATAATGGTTATGATATTGGTAATCATACTTATTCCCATGTAGATTTTACAACCGTTTCTAAAGAGAAATCTGTTCAAGAAGTAGGAAGTATGTATAATTTGTTAGATAAATACATACCAGGTAAATATGTTAATATAGTGGCACTTCCTTTTGGCTCTCCTTATGATAAAGAGCATGAAAACTTTAATTCTATTTTAAATGGTGTTTATAATGATAAAGAATATAATACAATAGCTACTTTAAGAGTTGGTTGGGAAGCTGATTATTCCCCATTTAATAAAAACTTTGATAAAACATTTTTAAAAAGAATTCGTGCTTATGATAATAATGGTAAAGAATTTGATATTGAAATGAATTTTGATATACTAGAAAATAATCGTTATATATCTGATGGTGATAAAAATACTATAACAATTCCTAAAGATAAAGAAAACAAAATTAACAATTTATATAATTTAAATGTTAAAACTTATTGACAAATAAAAGAAAAATGTTAAAATATAGTTAAATACTTTGATTAGGACACGACTTTTAAGATTATTTTTTAAAGCGAGTTGGTGTTGATGGAAGACCAATAAAAATATTTAAAAGTTACTACCTATGAGTAGAACTCGAAAGAGATTTCCGGTTAATACCGTTATTCTAATTAAGAACCAAATAGGATGGTACCGTGTTTATAACACTCCTTTATATCAGGAGTGTTTTTTTATTTAGGGGAGTAGTAGTATGAAAAAAAGAAATTTAGGTTATGTTGATAAGTTTAAAGACACAATTAGAATGGAAACTTTTGTATCGTTATATTTAAATGATGGAAATTTTATTGAATGTAAAAATTTAACTCATAAAGAATTAAGGATGTTTGATATACCATACGTAATAAGTGTGTCATATGATTTCGTGGAAGCAAATAAAGAATTAATTTTAAATGGTAAAATTATTTTAGTTAGAGATAGAAATAATAATATGGCTCCATATATTAATCCAATTGAGTTAAGAAAATTAAATAATTTGAAAAATATTGAAGAACAAATTAATAATTTGAAAAAACAAAGAATAAAATATACTTCAAAATTAGTTGAATTATGGAGTAAACTTCAAATGTTGTTATATCAGCAACAAGAAATAAGTGATACAATTACAATTTTAAAAGAAGTCAATAGACAATCATCTATTGAACAATTAGGAGGTAAAAGTTATGTTAAAAAATATTAAAGAAGACGAAAAATTAAGTATTATGAATCATAGTTGTGCTCATCTTTTAGCGCAAGCAGTTAAGCATTTATATCCAAATGCATTATTTTGGGTAGGTCCTGTAATAGAAGAAGGATTTTATTATGACATTGATTTAGGTGACAATGTTATCAAAGAAGAAGATTTAGAAAAAATAGAAAAAGAAATGAAAAAGATTTCTAAAGATGGTAAAAGAATTTATCGTGAAGAATTAAGTAGAGAAGCAGCTTTAGAAAAATTCAAAAATGATCCATATAAAATTGATTTAATTAACAATATGTCAGATGATACAGTTATTTCATGTTATACACAAGGAGATTTTACTGATCTTTGTCGTGGCCCACACGTTGAATCAGTTAAACAATTAAAACATTTTAAATTACTTAAAGTAAGTGGTGCTTATTTTAAAGGTGATTCTAAAAATAAAATGTTACAAAGAATTTATGGTGTTTGTTTTGAAAATGAAGAAGATTTAAATGAATACTTACAATTTTTAGAAGAGGCTAAAAAAAGAGATCACAAAAAAATAGGAAAAGAATTAGGATTATTTATGTTTAGTGAATATGGCCCTGGTTTTCCATTTTGGTTACCAAACGGAATGATTTTAAGAAAACAATTGGAAGATTTTTGGTATAAAGAACATGCAAAAGAAGGATATTTATTTGTTAATACTCCTATAATGTTGAATAGAGATTTATGGGAAGTATCAGGCCATTGGGCAAATTATAAAGAAAATATGTACACTTCTATGATTGATGATAAAGAATTTGCTATCAAACCAATGAATTGTCCTGGCGGAATGTTAATTTATAAAAATGAATTGCATTCTTATAAAGAATTACCTTTACGTATAGGTGAATTAGGTCATGTTCATCGTCATGAAGCAAGTGGTGCTTTAAATGGTTTATTTAGGGTGAGAACTTTTACTCAAGATGATGCCCATATATTTATGACAGAAAATCAAATAGAATCTGAAATTATTAGATTAATTAATTTTATTGATCGTGTATATAAAATTTTTAATTTATCATATGATATTGAATTGTCAACAAGACCAGACAAATATATTGGTGATATTAATGTTTGGAATAAATCTGAAGAAGCTTTAATGAATGCTTGCAAAAAAGCAGGAAAAAATTTTAAAATTAATCCTGGAGATGGAGCATTTTATGGACCTAAGTTAGATTTTCATGTTAAAGATTCTTTAGGAAGAGTATGGCAATGTGGAACAATTCAATTAGATATGAATTTGCCAGAAAGATTTGATTTAACTTATGTAGCAAGTGATGGTACTAAAAAAAGACCAATAATGTTACACCGTGTTATATTTGGATCTATCGAGAGATTTATAGGAATTATTACAGAACATTTTGCTGGAGCATTTCCAACTTGGTTAGCGCCTGTTCAAATTAATATAATACCAGTTAATAATGAATACCATTTAGAATATTCTAAAAAAATATATAATTTATTATTAGAAAATAATTTTAGAGTTAATTTAGATGATAGGGAAGAAAAAGTAGGATATAGAATGAGAGAAAGTGTAGTTAAAAAATATCCTTATACTTTAATTTTAGGTCAAAAAGAAGTAGATAAAAATACAATTAGTTATAGAAAACATGGTAGTGAAGAAACTATTAACGTTTCAATTGATGAATTTATTAATTTAATTAAAAAGGAGATCAAATGATCTCCTTTAAATATTGTTTTAATTCGTCTTTTATATCATCTCTATCTAGGGCAAATGCAATATTCGCTTTTAAATAGCCTAGTTGATTACCGATATCATAATATGTTCCTTTAAATTTACAAGCATAAAAATCTTGCTTTTTCATTAAATTTAACATTCCATCAGTAAATTGATATTCATTTCCTTTTCCTTTATCTAATTTATCTAGTTCATCAAATATTTCTGGTTTTACTATATATCTACCTAACCCTGCAAAATTACTTGGTGCTTCTTCAATACTTGGCTTTTCAACAATACTTTTAATTTTATCGCCATTTTCAAAATCAATAATTCCATATTTATAAACTAATTTTTTATCAACTTCTTGAACGCCTATTACATTGGCGTCATATTTTTCATATACTTCAATTAATTGTTTTAAGACTGGTGTTTTTGATTTCATTAAATCGTCACCATATAAGACAGCAAATGGTTCATTATTTACAAATGATTTTGCCAATTTGATAGCATGACCACTACCTAATGGTTCACCTTGTCTAGTATAGTAAATCTTACACATTTTAGAAATATTTTTTACTATTTCTAATTCTTTTAATTTATTATTTCTTTCTAGTCTTGTTTCTAATTCAAAACTTTGATCAAAATGGTCTTCTACATTTCGTTTATATGGACTTGTAATAAATAATATTTCTTCAATTCCACTATTAACACATTCTTCTACTATGTACTGCAAAGTTGGTTTATCAATAATTGGTAGCATTTCTTTTGGAACAGATTTTGTTACTGGTAAAAATCTAGTTCCCATACCTGCTACTGGTATGACAGCTTTTCTAACTTTTTTCAAAATATCACCTTTCTTTAATTAATTATATCAAGAAATTATTAAAAAATAAACAAAAACACTTGAATAATGTAAATATATGTAGTATAATTAAATCGTTGCTTGTCTCAGTAGCTCAGTTGGATAGAGCAATGCCCTTCTAAGCGTTTGGTCTATCAAGAGTTATCAGTTGACAAAAGCATTGTAATTACTACGGTTTTGTGATATAATCGTAAGTGTTGATTAAGAAATTAGTACCCATTTTAGTACCCACATTTCTTAAATTAATTAAAATTGATTTAAACTATTTTTAAATAGTTTAAAATAAATTTCTTACTAAATTTTAGTGAGAAATCCTTATGTCCTAGTAGCTCAGCTGGATAGAGCATCGCCCTTCTAAGGCGAGAGTCAGGGGTTCGAATCCCTTCTGGGACGCCATTTAGGTAATTAAAAGTCTTGATTTTCAAGGCTTTTTTCGTGCATAAAAAAAACAACTCTGTACTAGCAGTTGTTTAATAAATAAAATTATAGTCTTGGTAAATTCTCACATTTTCTGGAAATAATTACATTGAAAATCTTATTACTATATTTTTTATGAAGATTATTAATCATTTCTAATTTCTTTTCTATTGTCTTTATATTCTCTGTTACTACAATAAAATTAATAATTTTAATATCCTCTATAATCTCTAATGGAATATCCGAGCAGTCATTTACAACAATATTTTTTGTGTGTTTAATCATAATTCATTAACTCCTCGAGATCTTGACACTCATTAAGGTACTTTTTAAATGTATCATCATATTTTTCTAATAACCTTTCTTTTTCTTGTTCCCACTCTTTATGAGCTTTACGAAATATTTTAGGTGGCTCATTATCTATTAAGTTATCAAATTCTTCTCTAATTAATTTACATTGCTTATCATAAAAATCTGCAAATAATAAGGTGGTATCTCTTAAATGAAGTGTTAATAAAGTAATTGTTTTTGTAATTATTTCGTCGTCAGAATTTATATTACTTTTTTTCTTTCCCACGTTTTACCTCATTTCATTAGTTAACTATATAATTCTTCGTTTTCCTTAATAGCAAAAAATACCATTTCTATACCATTTTCAACTGCTGTCATAAAAATAGACTTATTATAAGGTGTTAAATACCAATAATATCTTTTTTCGTCCCTATCTTTAATAATTCCAAATTCATAATTATTTTTTGGAGCATAAGCCACTAGATGATCTTCTACCAGATGAAATTTAATACCAGCATTAATATATGGCTTCACATATTCGTCAAAATCTTCTCTTGCAAAAAATCTATCCAATTCATCCACTAATGGTTTAGCACAATACCTCTTACTTCTTATTGCTTTCACTTCCTTTCCTAATCATTTTGTATATCCGCCCAGCAAATCTTTTACACTATTACTTACTGGAGTATGTTATTTAAAAATCGTATCATAATAACAGTAGTAAAGTTGGTGATACGATTGTGAAATTAAACAAAGTATTCGGCAACAATGTGAAATATTTTAGGTTTCGAAAAAAATATACACAAGAGAAAGTTGCTGAATTAACCGATACTAGTGTAACTTATATAAGTCAACTAGAATTAGGTCATCATACTCCGTCTTTTGAGAAGCTGGAACTTCTTTCAAAAGCATTGGATGTTGAGCCTTTTGAGTTTTACGTCAAAAGGGACTTTAAAAAGTTACCTGCTAGAGTGGATATGACAAATACTGATGAATAACAATTATGGTTGTTATTCTTTTTCATTATATCACATTTTTTAACATCAAAGTTAATTATTTTGCGTGCATTGGGCAAAATGGCAAATACCCCTGTTAAAATGCGACAATATTTTCAGGTGGTAACAATGTATTTTAATAATTTACAATATTTAAGAAATGAGAAAGAATTAACTCAAAGAGAAGTATCAGAAATATTGAATTGCAAAAGAAGTACTTACGATAATTGGGAACATGGTAACGTTATGATTCCTCTTGATATGGCTGATAAGTTATCTTGCTTTTATAAAGTGAAAATATCATACATTTATGGTATTGATAAAGAGCTAGTTAAAGTAGAAAACATTAAAAGAATTGATTACATCAAAATGCTTGCTACTTTAAATGAGAAAAAAGAAGAATATAAGCATACTTATACTTACATAGCTGATAATCTAAAATGTAATGTATCAACAGTACAAAGATATTTTAAAGGTGTATTCTTCCCACCTATTGATAGACTAGTAGCATTAGCTAATTTATATAATATGGAGCTTGACGTGTTATGTGGTAAACTGTAAAATTTTACCTGTTTTCTTATTCGTAAAACAATGCTATAATAAAAACAGCGAAAGGTCTATTAGTTTATGAATAAGAAGTATTTAGAATTGAAAGAAAAATTATTAACTGACTATGAATTACAAAAAAAATTTTTTGAGTTAGCACAAAAATTTACAGATCCAGCTGATAAAGTTAAGAGTATATTAAATGACAATATTGTTAATCAATTTGAAGAAGTAAAAGATAATATTACTTTTGGAGCTTTTATTAAAAAACAAAATAATTCTTATTGTGTATCTATGATTATTTTTGACATTGATTATACATTTTCAAATTTAAACGCAAAAACGTATGATAATTTAGAAGAAGCAAATATCTATTTTTCTTCTTTAAAAGATTTAATAAAAAATAACGATCTTGAAAATTTATCTTCTACTTTATTAAAAACTTGTCAATAATGTGCGATAACAATACAAAGGTATTTAAAAATATGATATAATTATATATATCAATGATACATGGTAGATAAATTTTACTTGTAATTATATATAGATGGTAGTATTAGTCTATAAACAGATTAGTTCTACCATTTTTCATTTGATAACGTGTTTATGAAATGGAGGTATATAATGCTTGTAAAAGAACAAACTGGGGTTATTGTTATTGATTTAAAGCCTATGCTCGAGTTAAGAAATATGACACCATATAAATTAAGTCAACTCTCTGGAATTGATAAAGATACCATTTATAAATATGTTAATGGACAAGTTTTATATAGAGTTGATTTATTTAATCTCGCTAAAATCTGTCATATTCTTAAATGTGAATTACATCAAATTATGTGGTATGAAGAAAATGGTAAATAAATTATTTTGTATTTTTATTATATTTATTTTATATTTTTTTTAGGTATTGGCTTTTATAAAATGCGTGGTACAATGTGTATAGTAGTAAAAACTATAAGCAAATGAGCCTATGCTTGTTGTTACGACTATTCCCTGTAAAATGGGAATAGTCTTTTTTACTACTTTGTGCTAACATATAAGGCAATTTAATTGTTTTATATGTTAGGGGGTGATTTGTGAATGCACTATTGCAAATTTTCAAGCGATCATAAGGGATACTTTCCCCCAAAATCCAAAAGTTACGGCAATAAAACATTTAACTTATCACTTAAACATAAGAGTAATAGCTTTTTTATCAACCGATAAACTGGCTGTTGCTCTTTTTTTCATAGTTGGAGGGAATTGTTATGAATTACACACACGTTTTAACTGATTTTATGATTAAACAGTTTGATGTAAAAAAATTAGAAGAAATAGTAAAAGCCTTTTTGGAATTAGTAGAAACTGCAACTTTAATACTTGATGATAAAGATTACTATATCCGAATTACACCTACTTATGAAGTGGAACTTGCTGGAAAATCAAGTGTTCGTAATATTTGTAGTAAAATCGAAACATTTATGATTTATGAATATGACAGCAAAGATAAATTGAGGGATCTAATAGCAAAATATCCAAGTGCAGTTGAAAAACTTACTAAAGAAGAAAAGGAACTATTTATTCGTTGCTTTATTAATAAGGAAAAGAAAACCTATATACAAGAGTCAATGATTTTACATCAATACCAATATGATAGATTAAAGAAAAGTGCTATTATCAAGTTTTGTGTGTTTTTAGGATTAGATAAATATATTAACAATTTTTAAAGGCTCATAAGGAGGTATATTATGACTTAACTCTGCACTTTTGACAAATAATATAATAGATGTTATAGTGCTGGCAAGAGGTGGAAAATTATGTCTAAGAAGAAAATAATTTTAATTTCATTGCTTACCATTACTATTATAGTTGTTTCCGTTTTTATTTCTTTTCATTTCATTATTAAAAATGAGAATAATGTTAATACTAAAGCACCACAACAAACAAGTGAAGTTAAAGAGGAAAAGAAAAATAAAACTGATAATAAAGAAACAGAAAAAGAATTAACTGATCCTAAAATAACAACTCCCCAAACTAATGAAACAGAAAATCAAAATATAGAAGAAACACCAAAAGAAAAAACAAACGATAATAAAGTACAAACACCACAACAAGCACCAAATAATAATCAACAAACTACAACTCAAACAACCCCAAAACAGCCTACTACTCCTCCAAAAGTAGTAGAAACACCAAGTTGTACTCCAAAACTCTTTTATGTTGTTTTTAGAGCTGACTTTGACAGTTTAGATAAGTTAAAAGCTACGGCAGAACAGTATAAAGAAATCTACGGTTTTGTTGGATATGAATATATGGACGCAACTGATGACTGTGGTGATACTTATTATCAATTAACAATGAAAACGAAAGATGATAAACTTGTTGAATATTCTGATATTCCAAAGCCTTAATAGGCTTTTTTTCTTTTGGTTAAAATTAAGGAGGAATTTATTATATGAAAAATTTAAAAAAGAAAATAATTAATGGCTTTCTTCTACTTTTAGTTGGTGTATCATGTATTCCAAGTATAACCGTACAGGCAAAAACATATAATGATACATTTAATGAGAAGTCACAGTATATTAAGGGCGATTATGTTTTAAAAGTAAAAGGAAGTACAAGAAAATATCAACAAATGACCGTTATCACTAGAAATAGCGACGGTCAGTTTGTATATTGCATCGAGCCAGGTACTCCAATAGCTAGTGGATCAACTATTTATCAAGGGCAAGACTTCGATCAGTCATATATTGCCAATATAACAAATGAGCAATGGCGAAGAATTAGTTTACTTGCGTACTACGGTTACGGATATGGTAATCATACTGATATTAAATGGTATTCTGTAACCCAGTTCCTTATTTGGCAAACAGTCCCACATGGATACGACATTTATTTCACAGATAAATTGGACGGAAACCGTATTACCAAATATACCGATGAAATTAATGAGTTAAATCGTTTAGTTGCTGAACACGATATTACACCTAATTTCAATAAAGATACTATCGACATGACTATTGGCGAAACAATAGAATTAACTGATGCTAATAACGTCTTAAATAAATTTGAAATTAAAAGTACTGATGGTGTTAGTGCTAGTATCAACGGTAATATGTTAAGCATTACTGCCAATGAAGTTGGTAACGGTAATATTACTATTACTAAAAGGGATAAAAATATGTCTAGTCCTGCTATCGTGTATGTCCACCCAAAAAGCCAAGATTTAATGTCAAGAGGATATTACGATCCTATTGATAGAGATTTAAAAATAAATATTGTCGGTGGTAAAGTGTCAGTAAAAAAAGTTGATGCTGACACAGGTTTAGGGATTGCACAGGGTGATGCTACCCTAGACGGAGCTATATTTGGTATCTATTCAATGGACGGTAAACGTGTCGGTCAAGTAGAATCTGTTGGTGGCGAATATGTCATGAGCGACTACTTACCAAGTTTAGGTACTTTTTATTTGCAAGAAGAAAAAGCATCTACTGGATATGAATTAAACGAAACAAAATATTACTTTGAAATCACAAAAGATGACTTATATCCTCTTGTTGACGTAAGTGAGAAAGTTATCGAAAGAGATTTAGAAATATTTAAAGTTTTCGCATCAGATCAAACAGGCTTTCTAACTGGCGAGCCTGACGTAACGTTTGACATTTTTTTGAAATCTAGTGGCGAAAAAGTTACTAGTATTACTACTGACGAACGTGGTTTTGCTACTGCAACACTCCCTTACGGTATATACACCATTAAGCAAGTAAATAGTACACAAGACCATGAGTTTGTAGAAGATTTTGAAATTACAGTAAATGAAAGTGCTGATGATCCTATCTATAAATTGCTTGCAAATGCTGAAATTAAAGCTAAATTAAAAGTTGTAAAGGTAGATAAAGAAACAGGTAATATCATTGCTAGAAGTGGTATTAAATTTAAAATATTTGATGTTGATAATAATGAGTATGTTTGTCAAACTACCGACAAAGTACAATGTGAATTTATGACTAATGAAGATGGTATTTTAATGACACCACTTCCATTAAGTGCAGGTACTTATAGATTAGAGGAAGTCGATCAGTCTTTAGATGGTTATTTATGGAATAAACAGTCTAAAGAATTTACTATCGGCGAGGATTCAGAGTTAATTACTGATCCTACTTATGGAGTTATTTTTGAAACTCAATTTGAAAACGAACAAGTGAAAGGACAAGTCGAAATTTATAAGAATGGCGAAAAAGTTGTTTTTGAAAATGGTAGTTATCACTACGAAAAAATTAAACTTGACGGAGCTATTTTTGAATTAAGAGCTAGTGAGGACATTATCGTTGGTGGTAAGAAATACTACTTTAAAGACGAACTAGTCGCTACATTAACTACTGATGAAAACGGTTATGCCTCTTTAGGCGATATGTTATTACCTTTAGGAAAATACAACCTAAAGGAAATTAAATCTAATCATAATAACGTTATTGATCCGACTACTTACGAATTTGAATTAAAATATAAAGACCAATATACTGGTGTAGTATATCAAACATTTACTTTAAATAATGAATATAGTAAAGGTACTTTAGAATTTACTAAAACCGACCTTTCTACTGGCGAGCCACTTCCTAATACTAAAATAGAAATATTTAAAGAAGATGGTACAAAGGTATTCGAGGGTTATACTGACAAAGACGGTAAAATCGTTATTGATGATATGCCTATCGGAAAATACTATCTAATTGAAAGTGAAGCACCAGAGGGCTATATTTTAAATACTGAAAAACAGTTCTTTGAAATTACAGAGGACGGTCAAATCATCAAATCAACTATGACTAATGAAAAAGAAATCGAAGTACCTAATACAGGAGTAAATGCTATTGATATTACTTATATTTTAGGTGGTCTTGCTATTCTAGGTGGAATTGGAGCTATCATATATGAAAAAAAGAAAAAAAACAAAAAATAGGAAATTGAGCCGAGTTTTTATCATCGGCTCTCTTTTCATATTATTAGGTATTACACTAATCTCTTTAAAAGTTTTTTCTAATTATTATTTAGATAAGCAAGAAGATAAAGCTATACAGGAATTTTTAGATTATAAACCTGATACAACAGTTATTATCGAGGAATCTTCTTCTGCTTCTAAAGAATCACAAAATACAAATTTTACTTATGATTATATTGCTGTATTAGAAATTCCTAAAATCAGTCTAAAACGTGGCTTATTTTCTATTAACGATAAAAATAATAATGTAGATAAAAATGTAGAGATATTACAAAATTCTGATATGCCAAATGTTACAAATGGTACACTTGCACTTGCTGGACACTCTGGTAATTCAAGAATTGCTTATTTTCATAAATTATACAAATTAAAAGAAAACGATCAAGTATATATCTACTATCAAAATGTAAAATACATTTATCAAGTTTCAAAAATTGAACGACAAGATAAAGACGGTACTATTAGTTTTACAAAAACAAAAGACACTACCGAGTTGGTACTAACTACTTGCGATCAGCAAAACAAAGGAAAACAAATTGTGGTTGTCGCTAAATTAGTAGATAAAATCCCCTATTGAAAGGAGGAGCTATATTGAGGAAAAAACAATTTGATAAAGACTTCGAGTTTGTTTTGAATAAGAAACAGAAAAATCATTTAATAGACAAATCAAATGCTCTTACTGTTAGTGGAGCTGAATACATAAGACTACTAATTGAACAAGATATTTTATTAGAAGAACTAAAAACTACTAAAGAAAAATCAGTTGAATTAAGTAATAAACTTCTTGCTGTTCAAGATAAGCTGAAACGTAAAGATAAACCCTAATGGCTGATAATCATAAATATTATTATTTAAAGCTAAAAGACAACTTTTTTGATAGTGAAGAATTGATTATACTTGAATCACAAGAAAACGGTTATATTTATTCTAATATTCTCTTAAAACTCTATCTTAAAAGTTTAAAAAATGATGGTCGATTACTTTTCAATAACAAAATTCCATATAACCCTAATCTAATTGCAAAAGTAATAAGACATAATCCAAATGACGTTGAAAAAGCCCTTAAAATATTTGAGGCTCTAGGGCTTATTGAAATCTTACAAAATGGTACTATTTATATGTCTGATATACAGTCATATATAGGTAAAAGTTCTACTGAAGCTGACCGTAAACGAGAGTATCGAAAACGTATTGAAATGGAAAAAGGACAAATGTCCGTACATTGTCCACTAGAGATAGAGAAAGAGTTAGAACTAGATATAAATTAGCCAATAAAAAAAAGGAGTGATATATATTATAGATAATATTAAATTATTACATGGAGATAGTAATTTATTAATAAAAGATATTAAAGATAATTCTATTGATTTAATTATTATAGATCCACCTTATTTATTAAATATGGATGGTGGTAAAAAAGGAAAAAGTCGATTAGCTAAAACTCTGTTATCACTAGAAAAAGAATTAACAGATGCTGATCTAATTGATAACTATGATTTATCTATATTAAATGAGTTTATCAGGATACAAGATAAAGTAAACATCTATATATGGTGTAATCTTGCTCAAATAAGACAATATTTAGATTTTTTTATCGGCAAGCATAACTGTTCTTATGAAATTATTATCTGGAATAAAACTAATGCTATGCCACTTTTTAATAATAAGTATCTTAACGATAAAGAATATTGCCTTTATTTTAGAAAACGTGGTTATTGTAATCCAGCTAATTATAAACTTGCTAAAACAGTTTATTATCTGCCAACTACTCAAAAAGAAAAAAAGCTATATAAACACCCCACAATTAAACCTTTAGAAATCATAGAATCATTAGTACTAAATAGTTCTCGTGAAAATGAAACCATACTAGACTGTTTTATGGGATCAGGTACTACTGGTGTAGCTGTTATTAATGCTGGTAGTAATCGTAAATTTATCGGTATAGAAAAAAATAAAGATTATTTTTTAACTGCTAAAAAAAGAATTGAAGATACTATAAAAGATAAGGAGGACAAGTTATGAATTTAACAAATGATTTTAAAAAAGAATTTGATAATTATGTTATTAGTGTTGCTAAAGAATACGACTGCGATTTATCTAAAGACGATTTACAAATAATCTATGACAGTTTCTTTCATAAAGACGTAGGAATTATCCCACCAATGATTAGTAGTAAAGTTCAAGACTTTAAATATAGTAAAGAACAAGAACTTATCCAAGATCAAGATATGGAAAAATAATGAATAAATATGCTAAAGAACAATTTGATAAAATTAAAGAATTAAAAAAACAAATTCCTGCATCTGATAATAAAGAAAAATTAGAAAAAGATATTTTGTCTATTACCGAAGATTTAAAAAGCAAAGCTATTGAATTATTTAATAGTCCATCTAATATCAAACTATTTTTAGATAATATAGGAAAATTTAATAATTATAGTCATAATAACATTTTACTTATATTTCTACAAAAGAGTGATGCTACTTTTGTAGCCCCTTTTCAAACATATAAAAAATTAGGATATTCCGTTAAGAAAAATCCTGATTCTATTTCTATTATTGTTCCTAGATTTAGTACCATAGTACAAGATAATCGAGATAATACTTTAAAATATTATAGTTCTCTATCCGATGAAGAAAAACAAATGTATAAAGACAAAGATAATAATACATTTACATTTCATCATAAAAAGTTGTCATATTTTTCATTAGGGACAGTTTTTGATATATCTGATAGCACTATGCCTTATGAAGATATTAAAGAAAAATTACACCCTAAAGTAGATAATGAAAATGCAAAAGAATATCTTAATATCCTAGAGGAGTTAGTTAAAGATAATGGCTTTAATCTAAAATACAAAAAAGGTATTAAAGAAGATGGTTATTGCAATTTTCAGGATAAAGAAATCGTTATAGGTGCTAATCAAACTAATCTTGTAAAATTTAAAACCTTACTTCACGAATTTGCTCACTCTCTAGCTCATACTAATTTAGAAAAAAATTATAAAGAATATCAAAATAATAGAAATAAATATGAAACCGAAGCTGAATCTATCGCTTATGTTGTATCTAATTACTTTAATCTTAATGTTCCAGAATTTAGCGAAACTTATCTTTATAGTTGGTCGAAAAATAAAGATTTTAAAGAAATAGATTCGTCTTTAGAAACAATTTGTAATTATAGTCAAATGATTATTAACAAAATCAATGGCAAAATGAAAAATAAAGATTTAGATTATCTTATCCAAAAGTCAAATGAAATAGCTATCTAAATAACCGTATCTATGGTATAATTATCTAAACAACAAATAGTAATTTGTAGAGGAGATATTTATGGAAGATAAACAAGTATTATTTAATAATATAGATAAAGTTCACACTAC
>CALVXO010000017.1 GCA_944371325.1 uncultured Bacilli bacterium
GTTTTCTCGGCATAAACATGTTATCTGTAGAATATTATACTTATTCAAAAGTTGCACTTGACTTTTTAATTAAAAAATTAAAATATGTTTAAAAACAATCATTAAAAAAATAATTAGAAAATATAACTAATTATTTTTAAATAAATATACAATATTTTAAGAGTTTTGATATACATTTTTTAAGAATTTTAATATACAAATTTTAAAAAAACTATTATAAAACAGTTTATTCATCAGCATAATTACTAAAGTATCTTTGAACTAAAACAACAGGTGTTCCTTTATCACCAGATCCACTTGTCAAATCACAAAGTGAACCTAATAAATCAGTTATTTGCCTTGGCGTTGTACCTAAAGTAATATTTTTTCCTTTTAAATCTTTTTCTTTATTTCTTATTTCTTTTCGCATTGCTTCTTGTAATTCATTACCTCTTAAGTTAGCAAATTTATTATCAGATACATATTTTAATTTAATTTCATTAGGCGTTCCTTTTAATCCATCAGTATAAAATGGTGAAACAACTGGGTCAGCCAATTCCCAAATTTTACCTACTGGATCTTTAAAAGCACCATCTCCATATATCATAACTTCAACATTTTTATTAGTTTTTTCTTTTATCATTCTTTGAATATCTAAAACTAATTGTTGACAGTTATTAGGAAATAATTTTAATTTTTCATCGGTAGACTTATTTGATCCTAATAATCCATATTTACTATTAAAACCAGAACCATTTACTGATTCATTTAATATATCATCTAATCCTAAACAATTTAATAATCTTTTAGTTTCAAATCTAGTATGAATATCACAAGCTAAAGCTTCATCAACATAATTATATATAACTTTTGGATCATTAGCAAAAACAAAATCAATTTCACAATTTTCACTTTCTACTAATTCTTTATAAAAATCTACATAATTAATTCCTGTAAAAGTATGAACTTCATTTTTAAATAATTCATTATATTTTTCATATGATAAAACATCAACATAAGGATTTATATCATATTCTCTTAAATATTTTTCATCAAATAAATGATTTCCAACTTCATCAGCAGGATAACTTAATAACATAGTTATTTTGTTACATCCTCTTGCTATACCTTTTAAAATCATAGAAAATCTATTTCTACTTAAAATTGGAAAAACAATTCCAATATGATTAGTTTTAAATTTTCTTTTAATATCTGTAGCAATATCATCAACTGTACAATAATTACCTTGCGCAATACCTACTACAGCTTCAGTTACAGCTATAACGTCTTTATCTAATATTTCAAAATTTTCACTTATACTAGCATTCATAACTGAATCTACTACGATACTAGCTAAATCATCATTTTCTTTAATAATAGGTGTTCTAATACCTCTTACAATTGTTCCTACATTTCTCATATATTCTCTCCTAACTCACAATTAGCTTTTGCATTTAAATTTATATCTGCAATTATTCCTTTTTGATAAGCATAATATCCAGCTGCCCCAATCATAGCTGCATTATCAGTACAATATAAAATAGGTGGTACTGTTAAGTTAATATTATTTTTACTACATTCTTGTTCTAATGAATCTCTAATTCCACTATTAGCAGCAACACCACCAGCCACAATTAAATTTTTACAATTATATTCTTTCAAAGCTTTTATTGTCTTTTTAGTTAATATTTCAACTACTCTATTTTGAAATGAACATGCTAAATCTTCTTTTCTAATAGTATTACCTTTTTGTAATTCATTATGATTCAAATTAATAACCGCTGATTTGATGCCACTAAAACTAAAATCATAAGAATCATCATTTAAAGGAAGTGGTAGTTTATAAGTATCTTTACCCTGTTTAGCCATTTTATCTATACTAGGACCACCCGGATAAGGTATATTTAACACCCTAGCAACTTTATCATAACATTCACCAACGGCATCATCTAATGTTCCACCAATTCTTTTAAATGAATAATCTTCTTCCATATATATTAGTTCAGTATGACCTCCACTAATAACTAAAGCAATTAATGGAAATTCTAATCTTTTAACCAAGTTATTAGCATATATATGACCAGCAATATGATGAACTGGAATCAATGGTTTATTATAAATATAAGATAATGTTTTTGCCGCTAGTAAGCCGACTAATAAAGAACCTATTAAACCAGGACCATAAGTAACAGCAATCGCATCAATATCTTCGATTGTAATAGAAGCTTTAGTTAATACTTCTTCTAAAACAACGGTTATGCTTTCGACATGAGAACGACTTGCTATTTCAGGAACAACTCCCCCATATAATTTGTGAATATCAATTTGCGATAATATTACAGTGCCCAAATCAGTAGTTCCATCTTTAATAATGCTCATACTTGTTTCATCACAAGATGATTCGATTGCTAAAATAGTCATATTTCACCTCAATTCATTTTTTCTTCTGCTTCTGTTTTTTTTAAATAATTTGGTTTTAAATCATGTGGATTAATTGGATTATCAAATTCATGTTTTTTAATAATCTTAAGTAAATCAATATTATCATAGTTATCTATGATTGTATAATTGTCTGGATACTTTATATCAGAGGCTAAAATATATTGATCTTTCAAATAAACATTTAAATTATTATCGTATATTCCTGCGTAAACATATCCACGTCTAGCATCAATTAATGAAACATTATATTTTGTATCAGTGTTAGTTGTTGCTAATAATTCTAATTCACTTAAACTAATTATTGGAATATTTAAACAAAATCCAATTGTTTTAGCAATTGTAACACCAACTCTAATACCAGTAAAAGAACCAGGTCCATTTACAACAAAGATTTTATCCACAGTATTTATATCATCTACAGCTTCTTTTAATACTTTCATAACCTTAGATGATGTATCATTATTATTTTTATCAATAAAAAAATAATCAATTTTATCATTAATAATAGTACTTATAATTAAACAATTTGAACAAGTATCTATAAAAAGATATTTCATAATACAGCCTCACATAATTCTTCATATTGTTTACCATAAGGATTAATTATAAAAACTCTCTTATTTTCATCTAAAACTTTAATTTTTATATCTAATCTTTCTTTAGGTAAAATATCTTTAATTGTATCTGCCCATTCAATTATAACTACTCCACCTTTTGTATAATATTCTTCAATGTTAACACCGCTAGTATTACCATCTAATCTATATACATCCATATGATATAATGGTAATTCACCAACATACTCCTTAATAATAGAAAAAGTAGGAGATGTTATATTTTCTTTGATACCTAAAGCTTGAGCAAATCCTTTAGTAAATAATGTTTTACCACTTCCTAATTCACCATTTAAACAAATAATCATATTAGGAAATTTTTCTGATTCAAGATTTTGAGCCAATTCAATTGTTTCATATTCATCTTTCATTGTAAGTTTATATTCCATTTATATCACCATAATTATTATATAAAATAAAAATAATTATTACAATATCTTTTCATAAAAAAAACATTATTTAATTCCTAAATAATATTTTTTCTTACCTTTTCTTAACACAATAATTGAATCATCAATAGCCATTTCTTTAGTAATTATTTTATCTTCTAATATTTTTTCATCATTAATTGTAATCGCACCATTACTTATAAATTCCCTAGCCTCTCTTTTAGATGAACATATATTATTATCAACTAACAAATCAACTAATAATTTTTCTTCAAATTTAAATGTTGGTACACCTTTAAAACCAATTAATATTTCATCTTTAGTTAAATTTTTGATATTACCACTAAATAATGCTTCACTTATTTTAACCGCTTTATTATATTCATCTAGGCCATGCAAAAATGTAATAACTTCTTTAGCTAAAGCTTTATGAGCTTCTCTTTTTTCAGGACATTCTAAATGTTTTTTTTCTAACTCATTAATTTCACCAATAGATAAAAATGTTAATTTTTTTAAATAATCAATTACTTTACTATCTTCAGCATTTAAGAAAAATTGATACATTTCATAACTAGATGTTTTATTAATATCCAACCATATAGCATTTCCTTCAGACTTTCCAAATTTAGTTCCATCAGCTTTAGTAATTAATGGCATAGTTAAACCATAAGCTTCTTTATTTAATTTTTTTCTAATTAATTCAACACCAGATGTAATATTACCCCATTGATCAGAACCACCAATTTGTAATACACATCCTTTATTTTCATATAACCATAAGAAATCTAATGATTGCATAATCATATATGAAAACTCAGTATATGTAATTCCAATATCCAATCTACTTTTAACAGTTTCTTTGTTTAACATATAATTTAAATTAAAATATTTACCATAATCTCTTAAATAATCAATAAAATTAATATCCTTAGACCAATCATAGTTATTAACAACTTCAAAACCAAATATATCTTCTACTTGTTTTCTTAACTTTTTATAATTATAATCCAATTGTTCTTTAGTTATCATTGGCCTTTCAGCTGTAGGCTTAGGATCACCTATCAATCCAGTAGCACCACCTACTAATAAAATAGGATTGTGTCCACCTTTTTTTAATCTTGTTGCCATTGAAAAAGTTGAATAATGACCAATATGTAAACTATCTCCTGTTGGATCTGTTCCAATATAAAAAGTTAATCCTCCATTATTTATTTTTTCAATTAAACTTTCATCAGTAATATTTTCAATTAAACCACGCCATACTAATTCATCATATAATTTCATTTTTCATCTCTCCTATCTGTACTTCCTAATCCACCTGTTCTTATTTCTGTAGTATTATCATCATCAGTAATTAAATAATTAATAAAAACTCCTTGACAATATGCATTATTTTTAGAAATAATAACTTCCTTATCTCCTTCATTTTGAATAGATAACCACATATGTCCTTCATTAGATTTATTATTATAATAATCACTTTCAATTAATCCTACTTGATTAGTTAATCTTAGATTATATTTAAAACCCAAACCACTTCTCATTAATAATAACAATGCTTCATTACTATTAAATTTAGTTTTATATCCTGTTGGTATTTTTACTATTTCACCAGGCTTAATAACTATATCATTAATAGCAAAGAAATCATATCCTGCACTATTTTTAGTAGCCCTTTTTGGTAATAAATAATTATTATATAAATTAATATCATCTTTAATATCTTTTTTAAATTGTTCGAAACTTATTTTTTCAAAACATCTCATATTAATATCCTTCTTCTAATCTTTTTTCTTGCTTTTTTATTTTTTTTACACAAGCTTCACTAATTTCTTTTTCATTTAAACCAATTAAATTACCTATATAAATTAAATAATTAAAAATCTTAGTAACTATTTCTTCATCTATATTATCAATTAATAAAGTTGCTAATTTAAATATATCATTTAAACATATAAGAATATCATTAGAAAAATCATATGTTTTAATCTTTACATTATCAACATTTAAATAATTAAAAAAATATAAACATACCATAATACAATCAGCTAATTCTTCTAATGTTTCATCTTTTTTCATAGGTTTATTTGACCAATATTTAAAACATCTAGATTCATTTGCAAATTCACCTATTTCAACTAGTAATTCAATACAATTTTTTTCAAACATTTTATTATCATCTTTAAACTTTTGATAAAATATATCATCTAACCTTTTATTTTTAGTATATATATCATTCCAATTCATTTTAACCTCCATAAAAAAATATCCATAGAATAAGGACGAATAAATCCGCGGTACCACCTTAATTTATGAATATTTCATACACTTTAATTTATAACGCAATTACCCGTTTTAACTCCCAAAATGTAATTTATTATTTAATCTTGATTAGTTTCCATCAACCACTAATTTTCTATATTACCAATTAAATAACTGTATTTTTGTTCCTTGTTAAATATGTAAATACTATATCATATTAATTTGTAAAAATCAATTATTTTTGACAATCTTCACAATAATATGTACTTCTTCCATTTATTTTTTCAACTTTCAATTTTTTATGACATATAGGACATTCTTCTTTAGTATGTACTAATAATTCATTTTGAAATCTACCATGTACTCCTTCGCTAGATGTATATGTTTTGATAGTAGTCCCACCCAATTTAATAGCACGTTCTAATACTATTTTAGTATTTTTAATAATATTATTTAATTCTAAATCATTTAATTCACTTGCTTTTTTATAAGGATTAATCTTACTTAAAAATAATATTTCATCATCATAAATATTACCAATTCCAACTATTATTGATTGATCTAATAGAACTGTTTTAATAGGTAATTTTTTACTTTTATATTTTAATTTTAAATACTCACTATTTAATTTATCATCCCATGGTTCATAACCTAATTCATTTAATGGTTTAGTGTTATAAATATTTTCTTTATCTAATAAATACATTCTACCAAATTTGCGAGTATCATTATATCTTAGTTCAAAATCTTTAAATTTAAATATAACGTGTTGATGTTTAGTTACTTCATCATTAAAATTTTTAATATAATATTTACCTTCCATCCTTAAATGAGACAACAAATAATAATCATTTAATTCAAATAATAACCATTTACCTCTTCTTTTAATATCAATTATTGTTTGATTTTTAAGTTTATTAATAAAATCATCTACATTAATTTGTTCAATCATTTTAGGATAATTAACTATAACATCTAATATTTTTTGATTTAATACTTGCTTTTTCAAAACTTCTTTTACTGTTTCTACTTCTGGTAATTCAGGCATAATTCCTCCAATTGATAATTTGAACCAATTATCTTTTCTATATTATTAATTAAATTATGATCTACTTTACTAAAATATAATCTTATATTTAATTTACTAGATTCTAAATTAAGTGAATTACATAAAACTTTTCCCATATTAATTAAAGTTAAATCTGGTCTTAAACTTAATATTTCATTAGTTAAAATTGGATAATGAGTGCATCCTAAAACTAAATTAGAATTTATTGGTATTTTATTTAAATATTCTTTTAAAGCAGTAGTGGCATCTTTACCATTTTCAATTAAAGGTACTAATAAAGGACATTCAATTGCATTATTAAATATTTTACTTTTACATGTCATAGGTGTTGCAAAGGTATAATAATTTTTATCTTTTAAATAATTTAATGTAGGACTAATAATATCATATATTGGTATATCATATTTATTTTTTAAATATTCATATACATTAGAACTAACTGTACCACAAGCTATTATAATCATATCAACATCTTTAGAAATTAAAAATTCAACTATTTTGGATGCTAAAATTTGTAATTCATATTTTGTTTTAGTTCCATAAGGAATATTAATATTATCACCGAAATAATAGTATTCATTTTTATATTTAAGTAATTCTTTTAAAACTGTTAATCCACCAACACCTGAGTCAAATACACCTATTTTCATAAAATCACCTTTTTTCTAATTTATATTATGCAATTAGAAAAAATTAACTAATGTTAATTTTTTCTTTCCCACCCATATAAGGTTGTAAAGCTTTTGGTATTTTTATACTACCATCTTTTTGATAATTATTTTCTAATACTGCAATCAATCCACGAGGTGTAGCAAGTACAGTATTATTTAATGTATGTAAATAATATGTTTCTTTATCATTTTTAGTTCTAATACCTAATCTTCTTGCTTGAGCATCACCTAAAGTAGAACAAGATCCAACTTCAAAATATTTTTTTTGTCTTGGACTCCATGCTTCAATATCACATGATTTAACTTTTAAATCTGCTAAATCACCTGAACAGCATTCCAAAGTTCTAACTGGAACATCTAATGTTCTAAAAAATTCAACTGTATAAGACCACATCTTATTATACCATTCCATAGAATCTTCTGGTTTACATAAAACTACCATTTCTTGTTTTTCAAATTGATGAACACGATATACTCCTCTTTCTTCAATACCATGAGCTCCTACTTCTTTTCTAAAACATGGTGAATAACTTGTTAAAGTGATAGGTAATTCTTTTTCTTTAACAATTTGACCCTTAAATCTTCCTATCATAGAATGTTCTGAAGTACCAATTAAATATAAATCTTCATTTTCAATTTTATACATCATGGCATCCATTTCTTCAAATGACATAACACCATTAACAACATCACTTCTAATCATAAATGGTGGAATGCAATAAGTAAATCCTTTATCAATCATAAAATCTCTAGCATAAGATAACATAGCAGAATGAAGACGAGCAATATCACCAATTAAATAGTAAAATCCATTACCACTAGTTCTACCAGCTGATTCTTTATCTAAACAATTTTTCATTATATCAGCATGATATGGTATTTCATAATCTGGTACTACTGGTTCACCAAACTTTTCTATTTCTACGTTTTCACTATCATCTTTACCAATAGGTACAGAATCATCAATAATATTTGGAATAACCATCATTTTTTCTTTAATTTGTTGTTCTAAAGTTACTTCTTTTTCTTCTAATTCTTTTATTTCATTAGCATAATTACTTATTTCCTCTTTTATTTTATTAGCTTCATCTTTTTTGCCATCTTTCATTAAAATACCAATTTCAGAACTTTTTTTATTTTTTAAAGATCTTAAATTATCTCCTTTTAATTTACAATCTCTAAATTGTTTATCAAGTTCAATTACTTCATCAACAATACCTAATTTCTTATCTTGAAATTTTTTCTTAATATTTTCTTTAACTAATTCACTATTTTCTCTTATTAATTTAATATCGATCATAATATCTTTCCTTTCTAAAAATAAAAAGACTAATTTATTAGGAGTATATAAAATACGGTACCATCCTAAAATAGTCTTAATTAAGAGATAACGGTTTTACCCGGAAATGTTTACATTTCACTAAAGGAGTAGATTTCATAAATAATTATTATTAGTTTCCATCAACCACTAACTTTCTATTAAATAATATATTTATTACTTAGTTCCTTCTTCGTTTTATAAAAGTATTTTAGCATTTATATTTTTATTTGTCAATCGGTTCCATATGAATAAATACATACTTTATTCTAGAATCTTTTTCTTTTAACTTTATTTCTATATCATCTATAACTTTATGAGCCTCAGTTAATAATATATTATTCATTATAACATTAGATACTAATTTATAATAAGGACCATATCTTAAAATATATAAATCCTTTATTTCAACTATTTTATCAAAAGAAATAATAATATTTTTTATTTCTTTTAAATAATGTTTATCTAATATTTGTTCTTCTAATAAAATACCAATGTTATCTTTTAATATACTATAACCTGTTTTTATAATAAATAACGCTATTATAATTGTACTTAACATATCAGCATATTTTAATATATATATTTGATTAGAAAACTGCATCAATATAATAGATACTAAAACAAATATTGAACTATATACATCAGCCATACTTTCTTTGCCAGATGCTATTAAAATATTATTGGAATATTTAATGCCTTCCTTATAAATATAATTAGCTAGTATATACTTAGATACTATTGTAAATAAACTAACTATTAGTATTAATGAATTTGGCATTATTATTTCTTTATTGAAAATATTATATATTAAACTAAAACCTAATATTATAATTACAATACCAATCATCATACTAGAAATATATTCAATTTTGCCATGACCAAAAGGATGTTTTTTATCGGCTGGTTTTAGTGATAAATAATTACCAAATATAGCTACTAAATCCGTTGACAAATCACTTAATGAATGTATTCCATCTGCAATTAAAGAATTACATCTACCAATAAAACCAAACAAAATTTTAAATATAGATAAAAAGATATTGGTTATCGAACTAACCAATAAAACTTTTGTTATTTTCAAAATTAATCACCTATTTCGCTTCGTACCAATTATTGCCATACTCAACGTCAATTTTAAGAGGTACTTTTAATTTAATCACATTTTCCATAACGTCTTTCATGATTTTAGTAACTTGTTCTTGTTCTTTTTTTAAACAATCAAACACTAATTCATCATGAACTTGAATTATTAATTTAGATTTTAAATTGTTTTCTTTTAATTTTTGATGAATTAAAACCATTGCTTTTTTTATTATATCTGCACTAGTACCTTGAATAGGTGTATTTAAAGCCATTCTTTCTCCTGATTGTCTAATCATATAATTAGTATTTTTTAATTCATCAATATTTCTTTTTCGATTAAATAATGTCTTGGCATATCCACATTCATAAGCATTTTTAATTGTATTATCCATATATTCTTTAATACCAGGATATGTTTTTAAATATTCATCAATAAATTGTTTCGCTTCTTTAGTAGATATATTTAAATTTTCAGATAAACCAAAACTACTAATACCATAGATAATACCAAAATTAACTGCTTTAGCTATTCTTCGCATCTCTTTAGTTACAACATCTGTTTTAAAAATATCAGAAGCTGTTTTACTATGAATATCCAAATCATTATTAAAAGCATCTATTAAAGCTGGAACATTTGCCATATGAGCTAAAATACGTAATTCAATTTGAGAATAGTCACCACTTATAATGATTGAATTAGGTGATGGTACAAATGCTTTTCTAATTAATCTACCATATTCTGTTCTAATAGGAATATTTTGTAAATTAGGTTCAATACTAGATAATCTACCCGTTCTTGTTAAAGTTTGGGTATAAATAGTATGAATTTTACCATCCTTAATTGTACTAATTAATCCTTCAACATATGTTGTATATAATTTATTTAACATACGATATTCTAATATTTTTTCAATAATCGGATGTTTATTAACTAATTTATTTAAAACGTCAACAGCTGTAGAATAACCTGTTTTACCTTTTTTACCATGAGGTAAATTTAATCTTTCAAATAAAACTTCTCCTAATTGTTGTGGAGATGATATATTAAATGAAGTACCAGCTAAATTATAAATATCTTTACTTAATATTTCTAATTTAATTTTAATTTCATTACCCATTTCATTTAAAATATCTTTATCAACTACAACACCATCATATTCCATATCACCTAAAACATAAGTTAAAGGAATCTCTATTTCATTATATAGTTCTTCCATATCTTCTTCTTTTATTTTATTTAATAATTCATCTTTTATTTCATAAATAAACTTAGCTTTATTAACAACTATTTTAGATATATCATCTTGTTTTAAAACATTTTCATAAAAAGGAATATTATAGTTAAATTGATTAGCTAAATAAGCAATATCTTCTTTAGTGTTATATTCTAACAAAGCAGATGCAATCATTAAATCATCTTTAATATCAGGTATTTTTATATTTTTGTATTTCAAAGAAACGTAAAGTTTTTTTAAATCATATGTAAATACATCTAAACCATTTAAAAAATCTAAATTTGTTATGTTCTCTATATAATAAGCTACATCTTTATTATATATCCCTATACCTATAATATTAGAATTATGATAATTTGTTCCATCTAATTCTATATAAATAGCGCATTCTTTATCAATTTTTATTTTACTTACATCATCAATTATTGTAATATTAATATCTTCTTCTTTTTTCTTTTCTTTTTTCAAAAATGAATAAAATTCTAATTCTTCATATAAACTCTTTAATTTATCAGTACTACCTAAATATTTTAATTCATCAATATTAATATCGATTGGTACTTCTTTATAAATAGTAGCTATTTCATAACTCATATAAGCATTATCTTTATCATTAACTAATTTTTCTTTTGTTTTTCCTTTTATTTCATCAATATGTTCATATATACCATCTAATGTTTTATACTCTTGTAATAATTTTAAAGCTGTCTTTTCCCCTATTCCTTTAACACCAGGAATATTATCTGATGCATCGCCCATTAAGGCTTTTAAATCAATAATATTAATTGGTTTAATGCCATATTCCTTTGTAAAAGTATCTTCATTATATCTTAAATAATCTTTTTGTTTTAATAATTTTATATCAATATCATTACTTATTAATTGCAATAAATCTTTATCACTACTTATTATTGTTCCAATGAAATTAGGATCTTTATTACAATATTCAGCAAATGTTCCAATTATATCATCAGCTTCATAATTATCAATTTCATAATATTTGATTCCCATAGCATTTAATAATTCTTTAGCTTTAGGAAATTGTAGTTTTAACTCATTAGGTGTTTCAATTCTACCTTGTTTATAAAAATCATATTTATCATGTCTAAATGTTTTTCCTTTATCAAAAGCTACCATTATATAAGTTGGTTTTTCTTCTTCAATTATTTTATGCATCATATTAGCAAATCCAAACAAAGCATTAGTAGGAAAACCTTTACTATTTTTCATAAAATTGCCATTATATGCAGTAGCATAATAACTTCTAAATAATAGATTATTACCATCAACTAATATTATTTTTTCCATAACTTTCACCTTTAATTATTATATCATAGATATTAAAAAAAACGACTATAAAAGTCGTATAATATTTTTATTAATTTTTCATCATATCTTTTATTTTTTCAAATTCTTCATCTGTAAATAAACTTATCTTTTTTGCCCTACTATAACAATTAAAAATAAAATCTTTATCATTAGTAGCAATAACTTTTTTTATTAATTCTTCTATATTTAAATCTTCTTTTACCGCACTTATTAATTCAAATAAATAATAATCATCTCTTTTTTCAATAAAATAATTTTCTATATTAGTAAAATTTTTCCCTTTTTTATTATAATTAAATGCTAATCTCCATAATGCTTCTCTTTTATCTTTTTTAATACCAACACTAACTAAATTATCAAATAATTCTTGACTTATTTTAGGCGTTAATGGTGCTTTAATAAATTGTGTAATAAATTCCAAAAATTCTAAATCATTCATTTTTTTGCAATATTTAAGATACACTGAATTATTTACTAAAAGTTTGTATAATTTCTCATATCTTGGTCCACTATCTCTTATTTTCTCTTTATCTTTTTTTAATTGTTCATATTGTTTTCTCGCAAATTCCATTGCTTCATCATTATTATCATTATTTATAATTACTTTTTCTAAATCATTCAATATTCGATTACGCATATTCATTTTATTTATTTCAAATTCATCTATTTCTATTGGAACATTTATTATGATTTCTTTTACTTCTTCTATAAGTTTAGCAATTTCTTTATTTTCTTTATTTGAAAATTTATTTTTATCAATATTTTCTAATAAAAAAATAAGTTCATCACTATTAATAAATCTATTTACATATCTATAAATTATATTTATCAAATCCATACCAATTCACCTTTATTAATCTATAAAAAAAATGTTCATTACAAACATTTTAAAATCAAACTTGGTGGAGAATAGGGGATTCGAACCCCTGACCCTCTGCGTGCAAGGCAGATGCTCTAGCCAGCTGAGCTAATTCCCCAAGTGCATTAATAATATAGCATATATTACTAATACTTGTCAAGATTTTATTTTGTTTTTCTTAAATTTTACAATTTATTAAAATTATTTTGTTATAAATTATGCAATTTTTATTTATAATTAATCATTTATTATCAGTTAGTTCAATATAGTTTTGCGATGTAATTATTGATTTACCTAATTCATTTTCTATTTCAATCTTTGCTTTATTTAATACATTGCCAGCTTTATTTACATCTTCTTTTAATCTATTAATCCCTTGACTATTATTTTTTCTATGAAATTCAACTGCTGTTGCTTCGCCTAAATTCGTTAATGCTAACTCAATATTAGTCATTGAATCACGTAAATTTTGACTTTCATGTAATCCCTTGATATTCTTATATTCTTTGGCATCAATACCAAAACCAGATTTGTATATTTCATTTGTTAAAATAGCATAATCTTTCCCTACTTTTGCCCCTCTTTCTTTCCATTCATCAGTTAAATTATGCCTTGTTGTGATACTTCTTTCCCTTTGTTCGATCCAAGATTTAGAATATCCTTTCTTTTCATAAATTTGCTTCATTCTATCCATAGCAAGTTCTGGATTATTAATTTCTTCAATTCTCTCACTTCCAACTTTAGCAAGCCACCTTTTAAATGGTTCTGCCTTAGAAGAAGGAATTGATTGAATAATGCGTAATATTCCTTCTGTATCAGCCATTTGAATTTTTCTTTTTTTACCATCATTAGCAGTCATTACAAGTAGGGTACAAATTGTACCCCAGTTATTTTGAATTTCTAGATCTCTCGCTTTTAGTTTTTTTGTATATTGTTTTGGATCTTTAGAATCTGTAAGGGCATATACAACATCAAAAATACTAAAATACCATTTATTATTTTGCCACGTTTTCCTAATTTTTTTATCTTCGAAAAGTGCTAATTTATTTTCCATCTATTTCCTCCCTTATTTTTGTAATTGATAAAGTATAACCAAAAGGTTCTAATATTTTAATTAATGTATTTATTTGTGGATGCTTTTTTCTATTTTCAATAACTGCTATCATTTCTCTTACGACACCAGAAACATTAACCATTTGTTGTTGACTAATTCCTAAGTCATTTCTTAATTTTATAAATTCACATATCAAATTATACTCTAATTCCATAATTCTTTTTTCATCTATAATTTTATTCAATGATATCACCTTATGTAATTATATAATAATTCAATTTGGTAGTCATAAGTTACAAATATATTCAAACAAAAACCTTATAAATAAGGTCTAATTAATAAATGGTGTCCACGTTAGGAGTTGAACCTATAATCATTCCCTTCGGAGAGGAATATTCTATCCATTGAACTACGTGGACATACCATTATTATAACTCTTTTAAATATTCGTGTAAATTAAAAGCAACTTCTTTTGGTAAAATACTTTCTAGTTCTTCTACACTTAATTCTTTTAATTTAGTTAAACTTTTATATTTTTTTAGTAATAAAGTTCTTCTTTTTTCCCCTATTCCTTCAATATTGCTTAATACACTCTCTAAACTTCCTTTACTTCTTAATTGTTTGTGATAATTAATTGTGTAATTATGAACTTCATCTTGCATTCTCTCTAAATAATGAAATAAATTAGATTTTTTATCAATATCTATTTCAATTATTGGATCAAAAGCTAATAACTTACTAGTAGCATGTTTATCATCTTTTTTTAATCCTATAACCATGATATCTAAATTTAATTGATTTAATATTTCTCGTGCAATATGCATTTGTCCTATTCCACCATCAACTATAATTAAATCTGGTTTATCTAAATTATCTTTTAATACTCTAAAATATCTTCGATATATAACTTCTCTCATTGTACCATAATCATCGTTTTTATCAACAGTTATTTTATATTTACGATATTCATTTTTAGCTTCTTTTCCATCGATATAAACAACCATCCCCGATACATTAAAATTACCAAACAAATTAGAATTATCAAATATTTCAATTCGATCTAGTTTATCTAATTTCAAAATGTTTTTTAATTCTTCATTAGCAATACTTGTTTTTTCTTCATCTTTTTTGATTAATTCAAATTTTTCATTTAATAATATTTTTGCATTATTACATGCCATATCAACTATTTTTTTCTTATCACCTTTTATTGGACTAAAAACTTTAATATTTAAATATTCACTTAATAAGTTAGTATCAATATTATCGGTTACCAATATTTCTTTTGGTTTTATAATATCTTTATCATAAAATTTAGATATATAACTATTTAATGTATCATCTACTTCATCAATCAAAGGAAATATTTTTGAATGTTTTCCTATTAATTTAGATCCTCTTATAAAAAATACTTCAATTGATAAATATCCTTTATCAGTATAATATCCAAAGACATCTCGATCAACGTTGTCACCCATTTCAACTTGTTGTTTTGTTAAAACTAGTTCAATATAATCTAATAATTCTTTTAACTCTTTAGCCTTTTCATAATGCATCAATTCACTTTCTTTTAACATTTCTTCTTTAATTTTATTAGATACTATACTATGATCGCCCTTTAAAAATTTAATTATTTCATTTTTCATTTCGTTTATTTTATTGATATCAACATTATTTGTACAATAACCTAAACATTGGTTAATGTGGTAATATAAACAAGGTTTCTTATTATAAGTCGTACATTTTCTTAAAGGATAAATCCTATTTAATAAATTAACAGTATTTCTAGCTGCTGTAACATTAGGATAAGGTCCATATAAATGATTAGTATTTTTCTTTCTATTAATTGTTCTTACAATTGATAATCTGGGTACTTTTTCATCGGTTAATTCAATATAAGGATAACTTTTATCATCACGTAATAATATATTATATTTAGGATTATATTGTTTTATTAAATTGTTTTCTAAAATTAATGCTTCCATTTCACTATTAACAACAACATAATCAAAATCTTTTATTTCACTTACTAATTTAGCTGTTTTACCAAAATGTGTACCTCTAAAATAAGAACTTAATCTATTTTTTAATTTCTTAGCTTTACCAACATAAATAATATTATTATCTTTATTTTTCATTAAATAGCATCCTGGTTTTTGAGGTACCAAAGATAATTTTTCTTTAATCATTCTATCACTTCCTAAAATCACATTTTTGACACAACTCTTCTACTAATTTATTATTGTTAAAATTGATTATAATATTTTTAGTTCTTTCTTTATTTAAAATATCACCAAATTCTTCTTTTAATATATTACCTAAATTAATTACACCTGTATCTAGACAACAAGGAACTACGGTTCCATCAACTAATATACCCAAATGAGTTTTTAAACCATAACAAGTTCCTCTATCAGATATAAATTTGTTATTTAAACTTGGCCAAGTAAATTCCTTATCTCTATTTAAATAAATATTATTTTTTAATTTAAAATTATTAGTTATTTCATCTTTATAATCATAATATTTTAAAACTTGCTTCAACAAATTATCATTTGTCCAAAATCTGTAAACTATTTGTACTCCTTTACTACTTAAATAATCACCACATTTTAAAACATCTAAAAGTTTATCTTCACTTAAACTATGTAGTGATATATTAATTTGTCTAACATTATCTAATAATTTGTATTTTTTACTCAATAAAGTTCCATTAGTTGTAATATTAACTTGTTTATTATATTTAAAACATAAATTTAAAATATCTTCTATTTTAGAATGAATTAATGGTTCACCTTTAATATGTAAATACAAATAATCAGTATAATCATTTATTTGTTTTAAAATATGCTCAAAATTATCTAAACTCATCTCTTGTTTTTTTCTATTATCCTTAGAACAAAAAGGACAATTTAAATTACAAATATTAGTTATTTCAATATAAATCTTTTTAAACTTTTTCATATTTACTATTTTATCACATTCTAGACTTATTTTAAATAATAAGATATAATTAAATATGGTGATTAAATGATTTCAGTAGTAGATAATATAAATACAATTATTATTAATAAATCTAAATTTATTGCTTTAACTTATCATATTGATAGTATAGATGAAATAAAAGAAAAAATAGAAGAAGTCAAAAAAAAATATAAAGACGCTACTCATTATTGTTATGCTTATATCTTAGATAATTTTGAAAAAGCAAATGATAATGGTGAACCATCTGGAACAGCTGGTCTTCCTATCTTAAATGTTTTAAAAAAAGAAAATTTAAATCATGTATTATGCATTGTCGTAAGATATTTTGGTGGTATTAAATTAGGTGCTGGCGGCTTAATAAGAGCTTATTCTAATGCTACTAAAGAAGCTATAATTACAAAGAAATATAATAAAGGTTATCTAATTAAAGTTGATATTGAATATAACAATATTAAACAAATTGAATATCAATTAAATAATAGTATTATAATTGAAAAAAACTTTAATGAAAATCCTTATTATATTGTTAAAATAACTAAAGAAGAATTAAATAAATTAAAAATAAAATACAATATAATTAAAGAAGTATATGTGGAGGAGTTATGAAATATTTAATAATTTTTTTATTTTTGTTAATACCAATTAATATTAATGCTTTAGAAATAAATTCTGAACACGCAATTTTATATAACATGAATGAAGATATGGTTTTATATGAAAAAGATGCAGATACTAGAACTTATATAGCTAGTTTAACTAAAATTATGACTACTATAGTAGCAATTGAAAATATTGATGATATAAATGAAACAGTCACTATTCCTTATGAAGGATTAGAAGGATTATGGAATGCATCAGTTGCAGGATTTAAATTAGGTCAAAAAGCAACATACAAAGATTTATTATATGGCATATTATTACCTTCTGGAGCGGATGCCGCTAAAACAATTGCCTACTATATTGCAGGTAGTGAAGAAAAATATGTTGATTTAATGAACCAAAAAGCTAAAGATTTAGGATTAACTAATACTCATTTTGCTAATACAACAGGATTGGATATTGATAACCATTATTCAACAGTAAGAGAAATAAGCATTATTTTAAAATATGCATTACAAAATGAAATATTTAAAGAAATATATACCACTAATACATATACAACAAGTGATAATTCATTAACTTTCAAAAGTGTTTTTTCAAATTATTTAACTAGATATGGAATAACAAATAAATACATATATGGATCAAAAACAGGATATACTACTCTAGCAGGTTACTGTTTATCAACAATAGCTCATTATAATGGTGTAGAATATATGTTAATAACAACTAATGCTGATGGAACAAGTAATTATCCATTACATGTTATGGACGCCAATATGATATATGATTATTATATCAATAACTATCATTATTTAAACATTGTAAATAAAAATGATACATTAATTACATTAGATACAAAAAATAGTAAAGAAGATAAATTAGAAATAAAATCAAATGAGACAATTTCTAAATACTTAAAAAATAACATTACAAAAGAAGATTTTGTGTTTGATTACAAAGGATTAGATACAATAGATTACTTTACTAAAAAAGGACAAATAGGTACTTTAGATATAAAACGAAATAATGAAGTATTAGAAACTATTCCAATTATGTATAATGGAGAATTATCTTTTTCATTCATAAGTTTATATCTTGATAATCTTATAATATCACTTCCTATTACATTTATTTTATTAATATTATTACTAAAATTAAGACCAAAAAAATCTTAATTTTTTTATGAAAAAGAGTGCTTATTAAGCACCCATTTGTTTTGCAACTTCGCTAGCGAAATCTTCTTCTCTTTTTTCCATTCCTTCGCCAACTTCGAATCTAACCATATTATCGATAGTACCACCATTATTTTTTACATAAGTTAAAACGTTAATACTATCATCTTTAACGAAAGCTTGTTCTTCTAAACATGATTCTTGATAGAATTTTAATAATCTACCTTCAACCATTTTAGCAGCTATATCAGCAGGTTTACCTTCATTAATAGCTTGTTCTTTTAAAACTTCTCTTTCCTTATCAACTACTTCTTTATCTAATTCATCTCTTCTTACAACAGTAGGTCTCATAGCTGCAGCATGCATAGCAACATCTTTAGCTACTTCTTCACTTGTATTAGATAAAGTCACTAATACAGCAATTTTACCTCCCATATGTAAATAAGATCCAAATACTTGATTATCATTTTTAGTTAATTTAGCAAATCTTCTAAAAGATAATTTTTCACCAATTTTAGCTGTTTTACTAATAATTAAATCTTCAACAGTTTCCCCATCTACATTTAATTTTAAAACATCTTCATTAGTTTTAACATCATTATTAATGATAGCTTTTAAAATAGTATCTACTAATGATTTAAATTCTTCATTTTTAGCAACAAAGTCTGTTTCTGAATTAACTTCAACAATAACAGCTTTATTTCCATCTATTAAAGTAGCAGCTAAACCTTCAGCAGCAATTCTATCTGCTTTTTTAGCAGCTTTACTAATTCCTTTTTCTCTTAACCAGTTGATAGCTTCATCTATAGAACCATTTGTGGCTTCTAAGGCTTTTTTACAATCAAGCATACCAGCACCAGTTTTTTCTCTTAAATCTTTTACTAAGCTAGCACTTACCATTATTATCTCTCCTTATTTCAAAGCTTCTAATAATTCAGCTTTCTTCATAGTTGAATAACCTTTAATTTCTTTTTCTTTTGCTAAATCTCTTAATTCAGCAACAGTTAAAGTATCTAATTCAATTTTTTTAGATTCTTGTTTTTCAACTTTAGCTTCTTTTTTAACTTCTTCTTTTACTTGTTTTTTTTCTTCTTTTTTGAAATCTTTTTTATTAAATTGTTTTTTGAATGGTTTGTTTTCTTTTCTTGGTCTTTCTTCTCTTTTTTTAACAGTTTCTAAAGCTTTTTGCATAACTTCATTAGCATTTTCTTCTTTTTTATCATTTGCATAATCAATTATTTCTCCACCATTAGCTTCAACAATTGCATTAGCCATAGCACTTGTAATTAATTTTACAGCTCTAATAGCATCATCATTAGCTGGGATTACATAATCAACCATATCAGGATCACAATTAGTATCAACAATTCCAAATACTGGAATATTTAATTTTCTTGCTTCTCTTATAGCAATTTCTTCTTTAGAAGGGTCTACAATATATAAAGCTTGAGGTAATTTAGTCATTTCTCTAATACCGCATAATAAATTATCTAATTTAGCGTATTCTTTCTTTAACCCAATAACTTCTTTTTTAGGTAATAAATCAAATGTTCCATCAGCTTCCATTTTTTCGATTTCTTCCAATCTTCTAATTCTTCTTCTTATTGTTCTAAAGTTAGTTAAAGTACCACCTAACCATCTTTCAGTTACATAATAAGAATTTGATCTAATTGCTTCTTCTTTAACTGCTTCTTGAGCTTGTTTTCTAGTACCAACAAATAAAACTTTACCACCATTTGCAACTATTTCTTTTAAAGCTGCATAAGCCTCATCGATTTTTTTAGCTGTTTTTTGTAAATCGATAATATAGATTTCATCTCTAGAAGTATAGATGTATTCCTTCATTTTAGGATTCCATCTTTTAGTTTGATGTCCAAAATGAACACCAGCTTCAAGTAAATAACTCATTGACACAACTGCCATTATTTAATTCCTCCTTTTGTTATTACTTCGAGATATTTCAAAATTACACCACTTTGTTATAAAGCACTAGGCATAAAAATCCATATCTGTGTTTATTTACATTTTCTAATTATAGCAATCCCCGAATGTAGACGGTTTAAAAAAGCCACTAATATTATATCATAAAGTTTTTAAAAATAAACATTTTTTTATAATTTATTTTAATATTTAAAATAAAAATACCTCGTTTAATAAATTAACAAGGTATCTTTATATAATTTAGTTTATTACTACAGCATTTATCTATTGTAAAGAGTATGGTGATTGTGCTGTTCCTTTTCCACCAGTAAAATTTAAACCTGACTTCAGATAAATAGCTGGACGAACGCCAAGTGTATTCGAAGTAAGAGCACCATTAAACGAACCTCTATATTCAACTATACCAGTAAAAGACGAATTATTCCTATTCATTGTCCAATAATAAATTGATACTGTTGGATTTTCTATTGTATTTACATCTACAAATGTTTTGTCACTTGATGTACTTAAATCAATGTCGTTTCCACTGAACATTTCTCCTACTGTTGGTAATCCGATACCTGCTTCTAACATCTCATCTTGTACATCTTTATAATTTGACCCTAATGAATAATCTCCTATATAGAATGTTTTATTTCCTGTATATCGATATGTATCACTTATTCCTTCGGCAAATTTATTCAATGATGTGTATATTGTATGACTTGTACTTATTGTTGTTGAACTTCCGTATGTACTTGTATCTGGAAGTAGTCCATTTAGTACTACTTTGACACTATCATTATCTCTACTTACTACTCTAAATGCACACATATTATTGTCTCCACATGCATTATCACTTCCACTATATGGTACATTTATATATTCTCCTACTTGTACTTCATTTATGTTTACTGCTTTATTTGCTGTACGATAACTGCTTGCAAGGCTACCATCCCCTTCGGTAATGATGATATCAGAAATTTTTATTACTGCACGAACGCCAAGTGTATTCGAAGTAAGAGCACCACCAACTTCACCATTGACAGTAACATAGCCATGTAAAGTCGAATCATATCTATTTCCTAACTCAAATGAATTTTTTATATCTAAAAATGAATATGCCTCTCCTGCTCTTTTATATTGTTTTGCATCTAATAATCCTACTTTTTCTGTTGTTGTTATTTCATCTACATCAGTATATATTCCTATATTAAACGTACTGTCTAATACATTATTTTGAATACTACTATCTAAACTATTCCAAAAATATTCATTTAACCATGTGTTAATATAGCTTGATTCATATGCCTCTTGTGACTCCCATACTGCACTTACTGGGCTAATAGCCGTTAATGGTTGCTGAGTTATTAATGTTAATGTATTAGCACTTGTATCAAACTCTAATACTCTCCATTGATGGCCTCCATACCATAAAAAATTATTACTTACTTCTTCATTAGTTCCTGTATAATAATATAAATTTTCATTCGTACTATCTTTTACTAGACCAGTAGAATTTCCTTCAGAATATTGTTCTAATAATATTGAGATCAAACTTGCTGGTATTTCAGGATAAGATGGACAAGGATCTTCATATTTAAATTCATATTGATTATACTCTTCATCCCATTTATAAAGTACACACCCATTTAATTTGGAATTAGTTACAGGATTAATCAAATCATCTTTTAAATATCCATTGTTTACTAATTCATTTAAATCAAGTTTATTATAATTTGTAGAATAGCCTAATTCATGTTCAACACTATATTTATTAGCAGCATCTTCAATACTATTTATTGTACTTTGTAATGCCTTTTCTTTACCTTGTTTAATTGATTTATCAACTATAGGAAATACTATTAAAGCTAAAACTCCTAATATTATAATAACTCCTAATAATTCTACTAAAGTAAAAGCTTTTTTCATATATCATCACCTATATTAATTTTACATTATTTATTTTATTTAGTCAATGTGTATATTTTTAATTTAGATGAATATAATTTGATAGGTGAATATTTATGATAAATAAAAAAAGTATTTGGTTTTTAACATTATTTAGTCTTATTTTAGTTTTAAGTGTTTATTATATAACTATGCCTAGTGAATTACTAATTAGTACAAACGGTAATTATACTGAAGAAGAAAATAAAGAAACATCTAATATTACTGAAAGTACTGTTTTAGTAGCTTTAAGATTAGAAGATGAAGAAGAAATGTTAAAAGAAATGGAAAATTTACAGTTAATTTTAAATGGTGAAGGAACTATTGAAGAAAAAAATGAAGCATTTGATAAAATGAAACAACTAAATATGAATAAAGGTGAACAAGAAAAATTAGAAAACAAAATAAAGGAAGTTTACAATTTAGAAAGTTTTGTCAAAATTAAAAATAATCAAATAGAAGTAACTGTTAAAAAAGATGAAAATGATTCTACTTTAGCTAATAAAATAATGCGTACTATTCAAGAATTATATGAAGAAGAAAAATATATAACTATTAAGTTTGTTAAATAGGCTTTTTCGCTCACTTATTTTTTTAAGGTACATAGAATAATATGAAGAACTGTAAACCACCTTAAGGAAGTGAGGGAATTATGTCTAAAAGTGTGTTGACAAAAAGAGAAAAACAAGTTTTTGATTTATTAGTGTTGAATAAATCAACTGATCAAATAGCAAAAAAACTAAATATAAGTGAAAAAACAGTTAGAAATCATATTTCTAATGTTATGCAAAAACTTGGAGTTAAAGGGCGTGCTGGTGCTGTCATAGAACTTTTAAAATTAAAGGAAATTTCATTATAAAAAGGTATATATAACCTTTTTTTTCATAAAATTAATTAGGTGATCGTATGTTAAAGAAAAAAATGATTAGAAAAATCATTATATCATCTTCGGCTTTATTTGCGTTGTTTTTAATTTATTTAATTCCAAATGAAGAATTAGATATTAAACAGAGTCTTGAATATGTTGAATTAGAAGTGGCAACTAATAGTATCTACTTATTGGATGATTACAATTATTTAGGTAAAGCTGAAGTTGTGGTAAATAGTCAAACAACTGAAGATAAAGTTAAAGAATTAGTTGAAGTTTTAATAAACGGTGGCGTTGGAGAAAATAAAATACCAAATGGATTTAAATCAATATTGCCTAGTGAAACAAAAATATTAAGCGTAAAATATGAAGATAATCTAATTAAGATTGATTTTTCTAAAGATTTATTAAATATTAGCAAAGATTTAGAAGAAAAAATGATTGAAGCCTTAATTTATACAATAACTTCTGTTGATGAAGTTGAAAAAGTAATCATTTATGTTGAAGGAAATATATTAACCAAATTACCACAAACAAATATAACTTTACCTAGTACTTTAGATAGAAATTTTGGAATTAATAAAACTTATGATTTTACTACTACCAAAGACATTAATCAAGTAACAATTTATTATTTAAATAAACATAATGATGATTATTATTATGTTCCAGTCACTAAATATTTAAATGATAATCGCGATAAAATAAAAATAATAATAGATGAATTAACCAGTACTAACACATATAATACAAATTTATTAAGTTATTTAAACAGTAATACCGAAATATTAGCTATAGAAGAACAACCTGATATTTTAGAATTAACTTTTAATTCTTATATATTTTCTGATGTTGATAATAAAGATATTTTAGAAGAAGTAGTATATACAATTTGTTTATCTGTCAAAGATAATTATGATGTTAGTGAAGTTGTTATCAAAACTGAAGATGAAGAAATATCAAAAACTGTTTTAAAAGAAATAAAATAATGCACAAAAAGTGCATTAATTTTTTTTATGTTCTATTTTAGACCAAACAACTTCTTTAGTAAATAATGCTTTTAAAGCACAATATACATAAGTAGATAAATAAATAGGATTATAAAATATAGTTTTTATTTTCATTTTATAATTTAAATCTAATTTATCTTTTTTAATCATTTTTATAGTTACTATCATCATAATCAAATAAGACAAAAAAATTATTGAAAGTAAACTAATAAGTGAAATAAAATTAAAGTTCATAAACAATAATACTATATTTTTTAACATAAATATAACTATTCCAATAATTATATATATAAATGCTCTAACACCTAAACAAACACTATATTTAGATCCATAATTAGGCTGTTTTAATTGTTTTAAAATTAATGGAATATATTTTTTTCTTGCTTCAAAATAACCTTTTATCCATCTTACTCTTTGTTTTATTGTTTGACTAAACTCAGTTGGTTGTTCATCATAAAATATAGCTTTATCATTATAATGTGAAGTCATACTATTTAATATAGAATACAAACTTAATTCATAATCTTCAGTTAAGGTATGAAAAGGATAACCTTGCCATTTTTTTATCCAAGAACCTTTAATATAAAATCCTGTACCTGATACTATTATATTAGCATTATGTTTATTTCTAAAATCATTACCCAAAGTATTAATCATTGAAAAAGTTAAACTTGAACAAGCAGATATTATATTATCATTACCATTTTTACAATTTCGATACCCAACTCCAATATCATAACCTTGTTCATAAGTTTTTTTCATTTCTTTAAAAAAGTTTTTATCTACTACATTATCCGCATCAAATATAAAATATAAATTATAATCTTTTATTTGTTTAATAGCTTCATCTAAAGCGTATCCTTTTCTTTGTCTTTTAGTCGTTCTTAAAATAACATTAGTATTGTATTTCTTACAAATATCCACAGTTTTATCATTTATATCTTCTACTATAACATAAACATCTTGCATATTTACTGATACTTTTAAACTTTTTAATAACCCTTCTATAACTTTACTTTCATCTCTAGCAGGAATCAAAACACAAAAGTTATAATCATCTTTATTTTCAACTAAAGTATTTTTATTTTTTCTAATGTTTATATTACCTAATATTAATAAAATTATTCCTAAAATTATAAAAACCAAACATATTAAATCAATCATATTTAATCTCCTCTTGTAAATGACATATTAGGAAAATATTTTTCCAAAAACTCATCAGGATAATGTTTATCCAAAAATCTACCATATGGCGTAATAGCAGGTATATTATTATTTCTTAAATTTTGTCTTATTATAGCTGACCAAGAAATAGTCATATTAACAACCATAAAAACAAACATAACATTAACTAATAACTTACCTAAATTATATGGTATTTTCTCTATTTTAGAAGAAACAAAAGGATATAAATACTTAACAAATAAAAAGCTAAATATTCCCCATACAAACATATATGGAATAGTTGTTCTACCATTGATATTTAAAAATCTATTAGAATAATCCCATGAAATAGAATTAGTAAATGTTTCTTGTAAGAATCCAACAAAATATTCGATTCCCCCACCTAATAAAGCTCCATAAAGAATAGTTTGATACCATTTATGATTTTTATCTGCTAACAAACTTACAATTATAATCGCACCAAAACCATAAATAACATTAAAAGGACCATATATTACTCCTCTACGATATTCCCAAACAATATTACCTGTTCTTGAATAAGTTAACAACATACTAAATATTTCTTCATAAAAAGATCCAATTATTGATCCTATTATAAAAATAATAAATAATTTATCAAAACAAATTCCTTTAGCAAAAGTATTTTTGTTTTCTTTTAAATATTTCATATAACCAACCACTTCTAATTAATATTATACTATACATTATTTTAAATAACAAATTACAATTTTGTCATAAATAAAAGAATAGATTAACTATTCTAATTTTGATTCTATTTCTGTTGCTGTTTTGCTTACTTCATTAGCAACTGCTTTAGCGTCAATTGCTCCTTGTACAATTCCGTAAACTATATTAGCAATTCCGATTGTTACTAATGCAATTATTTAAATAGTAACATTTTCATTAGCAGTAAATAATGTAGCAACCGCAATAATATTTGTCATCATTGTTGCTATAAATTTTCTAGACTTCATTTTTTCTAACATAAAATACCTCCAATCAATATATTTTATGAAGTGTTTTATAATTTCAAATAATTACAATATCCATAGCAATTAATAATATATTCAATTTTTTATAAAATTAAGGAGTTTTTAAGGAGTATCATTTAATAAATATAATAAAAAAACCTTTATTTAAAAAGGTTTTATTTATATAATGGTGTCCCAGAAGGGATTCGAACCCCTGACCGCTGCCTTAGAAGTCAACTGCGTTTTCAAAATACCTATCAACTATTATTAACACCCATAAAACACAAACAGTCAATAAACATAGGAAAAACAATGCTTTTCGTTTATTTGTATTAACAAATTAATTATAATTTAATTTTAAATTACTATCAACTATTTTTAATCATTTTAACTCATTTTAACAAAAGTGGGTACTAAAATGGGTACTAAAAAACAAAAAAAGTGGGAACTAACTAAAAAGTTGATCAACTTTAGTTAATTCCCTTTATTTTAAAGCTCTAAACCGTCCCACATTCCAATAATTTTATCGCCAATTTCTCTATTTGAGTGGGTATAATTATCGGTTGTTTTTTCATCTGTATGTCCCATTAAATTCATGATTTCATTTATAGTAATTTCTGGATTAGTTCTCATATAAGTACAAAAGCTATGACGTAACCCATAAAGAGTTACATTTTTATTTGGTAGTAATCCTTTATTTCTTTCTCTGAATTTAGTCCAGTTATGGCTCAAAGTATCTGGGTGCATTAAGCCTCCAGTCTTTCCTAAAAATAAATTTGGGACAATTTCTAAATCTTTACCGTATTTATTTCTTAATAACTGGATTTCTTTTTCACGATATTTTATACACTCACGTATTGCTTCAACACATATAGGGGGTATTGGAATACCACGTTTTCCTTTTTCGGTTTTAGGTATATCTCTTTCAACAACCTTTTTAAGCTCTTTGTCAAAAACAACAGAGTGTCTAGCGAACACAAGTCCACCAATATATTTTTTGCCATCTTTATTAACAAACTCAACGTCTAATTCTATATCTTTATCATGCTTTCTTGTTTTTTCAATATGAAGTCCATTTAACTCGCATCTTCTTAAACCAGTACAACAGTCAATAATAAACATACCACCATATTTTTTATTGTAGTCTAATAATAACTTAATTGTAGTAAATAATTCTTCTTTATTATAAGTTTCTTTTTCTTTACGAGGTTTTGCTGATGGACATTTTACTTTATGAATAGGATTATACTCGATATAATCCCATATAACAGCTCTGTTTAATAAATTTCTTAAAACTCGGTATGCACCATTTAAAGAGGATGAGGATAATTTTTCTATTTCTCCATCTGAATTAGGTGTTTGTTTATCACGGTTTTTTAATTCTACAAATAGCTTATCAATAACATAAGCATTTATTTTTTCTAACGGATAGCCACCTAGTTCTGGTAATATATAATTATTTAATCTAGTTTTATAACCATTTATAGTTGTAGGACTTAATCCTGTATCTCTACAAAACTGTAACCACTCTTTACTAAATTCAAATAATGTTATTTTTCCTTTGCCTTTTTCTTTTGTTTTTTGATTTTCTAACTCTGCAAAACCTTTTCTTTTAACAGCTCTGGCATCACCAATTTTTCCTGATACATATTCAGAAAATACTTGTTGATTTTTACCACTACCTTTTTTTATCAGTATTCTATAATAGTTTGGAGCTAATTTTATTATATTAGGCTCTACTGTATATGGATATTTCTTTGTTTCACTCATAATTCTGTCTTATAGCCTATATTTATCTTTATTTTTCTTGGTATAAGTAGAAGTATGTTCGTTAATCCATTGATCGACTAATTTCTTTTCAAAATACATTTTGTGTCCCTCACGATAGTATGGTAATTTTTGTTCTTTAATAGCTTTGTTTAAAGTAAATCTACTAAACATTGGGTAATGTTCTAATAATTCATCAGTAGTATAAACCGTAGAAGTATTTTTAGGTTTATCATTATTAGCCATTAAAGATATAAATTCGCCGACCGTAATATTTTTTAAATAATCAATAACTTCATCATTAGGCATATAAGTAATTCCTCCTTTCATTTTTATAAATAATAACGATACTTTTCAGCATCAAAAAAAGTAATAATCGTTTTATTACTTTCACTTACAGTCTTAATTTCCACATTAATCATAGGTAGTAGTTGTTCTAGTATTTTATTTTCTTCATACATATTAATTTTTCTATCTAAAACTATTTTATTGTTACTAGCTTTTACTTTTAATAAATCCTCAATATTGGATATAACAGAAGATAAATTAGGTATGTTATTTTCAATAGGCATAATATCACTGTCATCAGAACTATCTTCGTCATTATTTTGATTTTCATAGTTCGCTCTCATTTGTTCAACAGTATAATAATTTTGAGTATTTTTCTTAATCATTTTTATTTGTCTAGTAACTGGATTAAAATTATAATTTTTAAATATATCACTATATAAATAAGTATCTCTAAAAATAGGATTAGAAACAGTTGGAAAAATAATAGTTTTATATTTTAAAGCAATTATTTCATTTGCTGTTAAAAGTTCCCTACCGAGTAGAGAAGTAGTCTTATTAGCACCTACTTTAAAGGTGTCAGTACTTTGGCTTATTGACTGGGTTTCAATAGTAGATTTACCAAGTTTACGACTAATAACATCAGCACAGTCAATACTGTTTGTTTTTAGATAAGTGAGTGCTGAATTATCTTGAATAATAGAAGATGATTCTTTACCATAAACTTGGTCTAATTGAGCGAAAGACTGAATAAAGAATTGAAATCTCATATTTCTCGATCTTGCAACAGACACGATCGTTTCAATATCACTTAACGGTGGACAGTTTGCGAACTCATCTAGTATCCACTCAATTTTACGTGGTAATTTTCCATTATTATGGGGCATATTAGCGATTTTAGTTAGTTCCTTATAAAGAATACCTACAATGATAGTAACGAGCTGATAATAGCTTTTATCCTCATCAGGAACGATAATATAAAGTACACTAGGCTTATCAACTAAAGAAGATATTTCAAAATCGCTAGAACTAGTAATGTTTTCTACATTAAGATCATCAAATATTTGCATTTTCTCGCCAAAGACAGCCGTAATTGATTTATAAGTATTTTCACTTGCCGATAAAATAGAAGTAAGATAATCTTTTGAAATAGTACCATATTCTCTTGTATTTAGATTCCTTTGTAAATAGATTTGATTTTCTTTTAGTAAGGAAGAGTTTTGAAACTTTTTAATACTAGAAACATTTATTTTATTTTCAGTTATTAGACCGTTTTCGTAATCTTCTAAAAAAATACCTGCAATACCTTTAAAAAGATTTTTAGAAGAATTTAACCAAAACGGATCTTTTGTTTCTTTTTCAGCAAAGATTAAATCAGCTAAATTATTAATAAGTCTAGTAGCTTCAGCTTGACTAGAAGAACTTTGATTTTGATATTTTTTTATATGATTTAAAAGTTCCGAATTATTAATCGTTTTATATTCATAATCAACTTTTTCTTTTAATAAATCAAAAAAATCTTCACTTTCCAGCTTATCTTTTATAGCATCAATATTATTTAAAATGTACTCAATAATATAGTCATCTAGTTTATAGGTTATTTTAATATCGTTTTTATATTGTTCATTTACAATAATTTGCTCATAATCAATTTTTAAAATATGAAATAAATAGCAAACAGAATAAAATAACTTTTCTTCATATATGCAATGTATTTTCCACTCATCAATAATCGGTTGCATAATATTGATATGAGTAGATAAATGTGGATTTCTAAAATCAATGGTAATAATATTTTCATATCCATTATCTTTAAATATGCTAGAAGTTTTAGAAAATATTTCGCCTTTAGGATCGGTAATTATTAAACTTTCTTTTTCTTTAGCAGTAGCGAACATTATACACTCTGAAAGTACAACGGTCGCTGATTTACCTGATCCAGTACTACCAATTAATAACCAATGGGGGCTTATATTATCAAAATAAACGTATTCAAACTGATTATTCTTCTTTTCAAAATAAACAGGAAAGCCAGCTTCTTTGATATTATAAATATTTTCTTTTTTAAACGTTTTGGCAATTTCTTTTTTAGTAGCAAACTTTGATGAGCCATACTCATTTTTATTTTTTACTTTTCTTTGATTAAGTCTAGGCTGTATTAACACTATAAATATTATTGCACCTATTACCAGAAATAAAATTAAGACATAAAAAAAAGACAAGTTATTGTCTAGTATCATAATTCCAAGTCCTTATCATTATTTTTTATTTCTTTTTTTGAAACCGTATTATTTAATTTCTGGGTGATTCTATAATGCTTTAGAAAATTTTTTGCACTTTTATATGAGTTAAAAGTACGTGCATAACATTTGTTATTTGATCTGATACGTACTTTATATTTATTTTTTGGTGTTTGAATTACATTGTGCTTATTGGTTTTTACTTTTTCCTCAACATATTTATAGATTTCACTTTTTGGTATATTATTTAGATAAGCAACTTTTAAGGTAAAAAGATATTTGTTGATAATATAATCTAAATTTGATTCTGATAAATTATGATCGATGTATGTTATGTATTTATCAATAATAAATTTTAAATCTTTGTGATTTTTACTATATAATTCTGAATTATCTTTTGAATTAATGACATAGGGTAATCTTTCTACAATTCTTTCAATTTCATTTATGGGTATTCCTTTTATCATAGCCCGACTGACTGGTATAAGATTTTCTAAAACATTATCTGATTTATTATATATATTCTTATATAGATACTTTAACTGGGTGTAATTAAGAGTACCACTTTTAACCATGATAGATAAATAATTATGCATTTCTTTTTTTTTCACAGAATCCCTTTTACTAGTACGGAATTTAAAAAAGTATAATTGGGCTAATAAATTCAACTTTTTACTCATCGTTATACTCCAATATATAGATTTTATGATGATATATTAATATTTTTGCCTTTTGAACTTTATCTTTACTGTAAACACGGTATTGTGTTCCCCAAAATTTACTCCAATTCCATAGAATTGTCTTTATTTTGTTTTTTAGTTTCAAAATCTGTTCCTTTATAACTATGTCGGTGTCCGTGTAAAACTTGTAAAGTAGAATTTGAGTTCATATAATCTTTTTTAAATTCCTTAAATTTTATATATTCATTATATGTTATAGCTTTTGGCAATTCATCAATAACTTCTGCGTGATTACCTACAAACTTTTTAACTCTATAAAAGGTAGGATTTGTGCAAAAGTAATCATCTTGATCGTGTACCAATTTTTTGTTTGTAGATACTAAATCCATATAAATATTTACATATCTATCTCTTTCTGCACCCTCGCTACATTGCATACACTTGAAATAAAATTTAATTGCCTTTTGCCTAGTAGGAAAATTAATTAAAGTGTTATAACATATAACATTTACTTCATTTCTTATATTAATCAGTCCTTTCTTTAGAAATTTATTTCTTTTTCATTATCGTAATCTATATAATTATCAATATATTCGCTGAAACTGTTTTTCAAATCTTCTGTATCAGAACAATGGTATTTTGCACCTGATGACGTTTCTGTACCAATTATTACAGAATTGTCGACTTTGTCGTAATGAATTTGAATCATAAAATCATCTTTCATTTTAGGATATGGATATTTTTTATAATTAACACTTTCTAAATCTTCCCAGTCTAAAATAGTATCAGAATTATCATACTTATCTTTTGCTTTATCTAATGCTTCTTCATAGCTATTAGCCTCAATATCAATAACACGACTTAAAGTTTCCACAATTTCAACTTGATATTTACTCATGTTTATCAGTCCTTTTATTATTCTGTTTTTCTTCTTGCCTTGAATAATAACTTGAAATATTACATGCACAGTAAAGGAAAAGTAAAACCAAAATTAAAATAATAATTAATGCTTCCATATTTACAGTTCCTTTCCATTATCAAATATTGAATCAAGATCAATATGTTTTTCTTCACAACCATTAATAGCTTTATTTAAGTCCATATAATCATAATTATTTAAGTGTAAATCTTTAGTAGTAATTAAAGTCCCAATATGATTTATAATAATTTTATTTGAAACGTAATCAGGCTCGTTAAAGGAATCGCTACCTATGTCATAAGTGTTATATCCCAGATTTTTTAATTGTTGTCTTTGTTCTTTAGATAATCTTAAACCAATAATATCAAAAGCATCTTTTTCTTTTATATTTTCTTTTTCTCGATACCATAATTTAACACTTTCTTTAGTCTCTTTATTGTAGGCGAGCCAATAAATTTTTTCTTCTATATTTGGAGTAACTTTTCCCTGTAAGAGTAGATTATATTTTTGATCTTTTAAATATTTAATAACGTCATTTTGAATATTTTTTGTTTTTCTAGTTTGAATAGTGAACTTTGGTTTATTAGTGTCATAATCATATATTTCTATTGTTTTCATATATCAAAATATTTAAAGATAGTAGTCGTAACTTTCCATTTCGGAAACATAATCTTTAAACTTATCCTTTCTTAATTCTTGTGATAACTCAAAACCAAGTTCTTCAATAACTTTTTTATCATAAGATGAAACAGAGAACATACCATTTTCTGAATCATATAAAAGCTCCCTACTCAAGTGGGGGAGTTTATGCTCGACAAACGTTCTAACTAGACTTTCATAATCATAGCCATTACCAAATATACCGTCTTTATTTCTAGCTCTAAATATAGACCTATCAAAATAAGATTGATCTAAAAACAATGAATATTCGCCATCACTATCTAAAGTCATAAAAGGTTTTAAATAATTTTCAAACCATTTTTCAAATTTTTTATATTCTTTTTGTTTATAATATATATCACTTAATAATAAATTAGGATTTTTTGATAGGTATAACTCAATACCCTTATTAATACCGTTTCCTAATTCTTTTCTAATTTCTTCATATTCTTGTAATATGCTCATTAAATCACATCCTTTCATTAGAGCATAAAAAAAGACCAACTATTATAAGTTGATCTACTCGATAAATTGTAATTTATAATTTGCTTATTACTTTTTTCTGTCAACTTCTTTGTTTACACTATTGCTAATAATATAGAA
>CALVXO010000018.1 GCA_944371325.1 uncultured Bacilli bacterium
GATTGGAATAATAAGTTAGTATCTATTACTAAACAAGCTAATAGTATCAAAGATAGTCAAAAGTATTATGAATTAACACCACCTAAAACATCTAAAAGTATTAGAACTTTACCTCTCACTGAAGTTTTATATAACGATTTAGTAAATTTATACAATGAAAAAAAGAAGTACTATGGATTCAATGACAAATGGTTTATCTTCGGAGAACATGAACCATTAACTTTCGGTATGATGTCTAGAATTAATGGTAGGATTGCTAAAAACGCAGATATCCGAAGAATTCCACTACACTCTTTTAGACATAGTTGTGCTTCTTTACTAATAAATACTGGACAACCTGTAACAACTGTATCAAAATATTTAGGACACGCTAGTACTAAAGAAACATTAGATACATATGCTCATATGTTTCCAAATAATCTAACTGATGTAAAAAATACTATGGATAATTTAAATCTAAGTATTTAAATAAACTCAAATAAAAAAATAATTTAGTATCTAAAAACTAATATTTGGTATCTAGTATGGTATCTAGATAAATCCAAAATAGTTAAAAATCCCTTATAAACAAAAGTATTCCCCTCTCTCGAGGGGAATTTCAGGGGGTTTGGTTGGGTCAACTCACGTGATATTGTAGTAAGAGACCCAAGCGTGTTATCCACGCAATTATAATTATAAAGAATTAAAGTCAATTTGTCAAGATGTTTCACAACATATTAATCCAAACTATCTAACTGTTTTAAAACATTAAAAATATATTGATATTTAGGATCATGTTTATTCATAAACTCTAAACTATCTTCTTTAGCCTTAACAACCATTTTAAAATCTCTTTTTAAATTAGCTAATTTAAATTGCATATCACCACTTTGTCTCGTACCAAATAAATCTCCACTACCTCTTAATTTAAAATCAGCTTCACTTATTTCAAAACCATCATTAGTTTTAGTAAGTATCTTTAATCTTTCTGCTTCTTTATCACTAATCATAATAAAATATGATTGCAAATCATTTCTACCGACTCTACCTCTTAATTGATGAAGCGCTGATAATCCAAATCTATAACTATCAAATACCACCATAACAGTAGCATTAGGTACATCGACACCAACTTCAATAACAGTAGTACTAATTAATATTTGAACTTCATTATTTTTAAAACGATTCATGACATCTTCTTTTTCTTTATTAGATAATTTGCCATGCATAACATCAATTGTATATAATTTGCCAAATGCTAAATTCATTTTATCCTGCAATTTTTTTACGTTTTCTAATGACATTTTCTCACTTTCTTCAATTAAAGGGGCTATAACATATACTTGATGATTAGATTTCAACTCTTCATACATTTTAGTTAAAACATCTTTAATTTCACTTTCTTTTTTAAGATAACTTATGATTTCTTTTCTACCAGCTGGTTTAGTTTTAATACTAGAAATATCCATATCACCAAATAAAGTTATAGCATAAGTTCTAGGTATCGGAGTCGCACTCATATATAATACATCAGGCATAATACCTTTATTTTTTAAATTACTTCTTTGATTAACGCCAAATCTATGTTGCTCATCAGTAATAACTAAACCTAAATTTTTATATTTAACTTCTTCACTTATTAAAGCGTGAGTACCGATTACAACATCAATACTACCATCTTGTAATCCACCATATATTTCTCTTTTTTCTTTAACTCTCAATTTACCTGTTAATAAACCAACTTTCAAATTAGGTAATAACTTAATCAAATTATTATAATGTTGTCTAGCAAGTATTTCCGTAGGTGCCATTAAAGCTCCTTGATAACCACCTAAGTAATTAATATATAAAGCAATAAAAGAAACTATTGTCTTACCGCTTCCAACATCACCTTGTAATAAGCGATTCATTCTTTTATTAGAAGTCAAATCATTATATATATCATCTACTGATTTAATTTGATCAGGAGTTAATTTAAAAGGTAAAGAATCAATAAATTCTAAAACTTTATTTTTATCAACATTTCTGATTAATCCATCTTGTACTTTTTTAGATTTTAAATAATTCATTTTTAACATAAATAAAAATAATTCTTCATATTTTAACTTATTAATAGCTTTTTTAAGCATTACTTCATTATGGGGATTATGTATTTCTTTAATACAAAAATCTTTACTAGGTAATTCATATTTATCATTTAAATAATCAGGAATATAATCAACTATATCTTCATCTACTAAATTAATTATATTATTTAACTGACTACTATTAATACCAGTAGTTACATGGTAAACTGGTTCTATTTTAGTTTCATTACCCAACAAACCAAATTTTATATCACTACAAACAATAATATTTTTTTTACTATCATATTTACCAAAAACAGTTAATTTAGTTCCAACAACTATTTTATTTTTTAAAAATCCACGATTAAAAATAACAACGTCCACTAATTTACCTATATTAAATCTAAATTGCATCTTATCTTTATGATTTCTTAAATAAGTTACAACTGCGTTACTTTCAACGATACCATCCACTATAACTTTTTCTTCATTTAAATCGGTTCTTTTAATTATATCATAACGAAATGGATAATAAGTTACCAAATCATAACTATTATTAATACCTAATCTTCTTAAAATATTAGCAGTTTTAGGTCCAATTCCTTTAATATTTTCTAATTCCATATACTTCACCTTTCTTAAATTATACCAAACATACTTTTGTTTGTCTATTAATAAATTACTTTTTAATGGTAAATTTAAGTTCAAAACTACTAATTTCTTGACCGGCTTTAATAATTACACCCATATGCTTATTTCCATTTGAATCAGTTAAAACATCTAAAAATTTAACAGTATCTACTTTTGGTCCAACAATATATTTATTCATCTCATTTTTTATTTTAGAAGCTATTTCTTCTTTCCATGAATCTGACTTTTTATAACTTTTCATTATTTCACCTCCTATTAGTTATATTAGCCAAAACTTTATGATTTCCTTTTTTTACAAAAAAAATTCCTAAAAAGGAATTAAATTTTTAAATATTTTTTAACTGCACGCCAAGAGCCAAACATACCTACCAAAATACCAATAGCAATTAAAACTAATGAAACTAAATAAGTAAATGGTAATGGTACTATTAATTGAATAAATGGCGAAATAACTTGTCCATTAAATGCTTTATATAATGCTTCATAACCAATTATTGTAGTAAGTACTGGAATAATAGATCCAAATAAACCTAAGAACAACCCTTCAAAAATAAATGGTATCTTAATATTAATATTAGAAGCACCTACTAAACGCATAATTTCAATTTCTCTTTTACGTGAAAATATAGTAATTTTAATTGTATTAGAGATTAAGAAAGCAGTAACTACGATTAAAGCAATAACGACAGCATAACTTACTTTTTTAACAATATCAAATACAGATACTAATTGTTCAACCATTCCTTCTCCATATTTAACACTCATTACACCATCGATTTTTTCTAATTCTTTTGCTACTTCTTCAATTTTATTAATATCAGTAACTTTAATGTGGAAAGTATCTGCTAATGGATTAGTATCACGATCATCATATTTTTCAAGTAAACTTCCTAAATCACTACTTTCATCTTTCATTTCTTCAGTAATTTCCATTTTATCTTGAAAACTAACGGATTCAATATTATTAATTACTTTAATTTCATCTTTTATTTCTTCAATTCTTTCTAAACTAACATCACGATTTAAAAATACAACAATTGTCATATCTTTTTCCACAGCTTTAGTAAAATTATTAACATTAAATGATAAAATCATTGCTATAGAAACAACTATCAAAGTAATAACAATACAAGCAATACTTGCTAAAGAAAGAGAAAAATTACGAAATACACTTTTAAAAGAATCACGAATATTTCTACCTAAAATTCTAATTGCCTTCATGAGTATATTCTCCTTCCTTATAATCTTTAACTATTCTTCCTGAATCTAATAAGATAACTCTTTTCTTCATCTTATTAACTATTTCTGTGTCGTGGGTAACCATAATAATAGTTGTCCCTAGTTTATTAATTTCCTCTAAAACTTTCATTATTTCCATACTAGTATTTTCGTCCAAATTTCCGGTTGGTTCATCACATATTAATAATTTTGGACCATTTACAATAGCACGAGCAATAGCAACTCTTTGTTGTTCTCCACCGGATAATTGATTAGGATAATTTTTAGCTTTATGTTTTAATCCAACCAACTCCAAAGATTTTAAAACTTTAGAATGAATTTCAGAATTAGGTAATCCAAATATTTCCAAAGCAAAAGCTACATTTTCATATACAGTAGACTTTGGTAATAATTTAAAATCTTGGAAAACTACACCAATTTTTCTTCTTAGTTTATAAACATTTCTATTTTTTAATTTACTTACATTTATCCCACCAATATTAATTGTTCCATTAGTAGGCTTTTCTTCACGATATAGCATTTTAATTAAAGTAGATTTACCACATCCAGTTGAACCAATAACAAATACAAATTCACCTTTTTCAATATTTAAACTTAAATCATAAACTGCTGTAACACCAGTCTTATAAGTCTTATCAACATTTTTAATTTTAATTAAATCCATAACAACACCTTCCTATTTATTTCCTATAACCTCATATACATCAGATATCATAATGACTGCATCAGGGTCTAAACTAAGTATCCCTTCTTTTACTGTAAAATATTCACGAGTTGGAACAACACAATAAATCATTTTTACAACATTACCAGTATAACCACCACGTGCATCTAATACTGTAACCCCATGACTTAATTTACTAAGTAAAAATTTTTTAACATCAGTTTCATTTGTAGTTATAACTTTAAATGTTTTAGATTCGGATATTCCAATCATTACTTTATCAATAATTATTCCCATAACATAAACTACTATAATCGAATAAATTACTGTAGATATACCAAAAGTGATATAACCAGCAGCTATAATAAACGCATTACTTATAACATGACAAGTTCCAATTGGTCTTTTAATAACTTTTGATATAAGCATATTAATAATATCCGTACCACCAGTAGAGTATCCTACTTTATATACTAGGCCAGAGCCAAAACCGCTTGCTAAAGCTCCACATAAAACTAAAACTATTTTTTCAATACTATCAAAATTAAAATATGGACTCATATAAGAAGTTAGTTCTACTAATATAGGATAGATCATCGAACCAATAACTGCTTTTTTAGTTGAATGAAAGCCTAAAAAAATAAAACTTAAAATTCCTAAAAATATATAACTTATAAACAAGAATACTGATGGCTTAATTCCCCAAACACTATTAACAATAACAGATAATCCACTAAAACCAACTGCTATATTATTCGGTAATAAAAATAAGTTGAAAGCGATTGCAAATATAGTTGCACCTAATAAAAAGATAGCAAAATCCATTAACCAATTATTTTTCTTAACAATAACTTTCTTTTTCTTTTTAAATAACATACTATCTAATTCCTTTCAAACAACTATTAATAAACAAATCAATATCACCATCTAATACTTTTTCCACATTACTAGTTTCTACATTAGTTCTTAAATCCTTAACCAAAGAATAAGGATGCATAACATAATTTCTAATTTGTGATCCAAAATTAATATCTGCTTGTTCACCCTTTAATTCTTTTAATTCTTTTTCCTTTTTTTCCATCTCTAATTGATATAATTTATTTTTTAATATTTCCATTGCCTTTTCTTTATTTTGAATTTGACTTCTTTCATTTTGACAAGTAACAACTATTTTAGTAGGAATATGAGTTATTCTAACGGCTGAATCAGTTGTATTAACACCCTGACCACCAGCACCAGTACTTCGATAAACATCAACCCTAATATCATTTGGCTTTATTTCAATATCAATATCTTCATTTACAATATAAGGTGTTACATCAACAGAAGCAAAAGAAGTGTGGCGTCTCGCATTTGAATCAAAAGGTGAAATTCTAACTAATCTATGAACACCCTTTTCATTTTTTAAATATCCATATATATTAGTTCCATAAATGATCATTGAAACACTTTTAATACCAGCTTCTTCACCTTTTTGTTCATCAACTATTTCATATTTATAATTGTGCTTTTCACACCATCTAGTATACATTCTAAATAACATATTAGCCCAATCACAACTTTCGGTACCACCTGCTCCAGGATGTATTTCTAATACTGCATTATATTTATCATAAGGACCATTCAATAAAACAAATATTTCTAAATCATCTAATTCTTTTTTTATATCATCGACTTCACTAGTAACTAAATCAATAATTTCATCATCATTACTACTTAACAATTCTAAATTAGACTCAATTTTATTTTTTAAATTTTTTATTCTTTCAACTATTTTCTTTAAATTGTTAGCTTCATCAATAATACTAGTTGCTTTATTAGAATCATCCCAAAAGTTAGGCTCATTCATTTTACTTTCTAATTTATTTATCTCTAACATTTTATTATCAACTTCAAAGTAACCTCCATAATTCCATTACCTTGTCTAGATAAGACTTATATATATCATTCATCTTAATCACCTATTATTAATTTTACCATTTTTTTTAAACAATGTAAATTAAATATATTTTGATTTATCAATTTTTTTAATAATATTGTTATTTACAAAATAAACTTCATTTGCTAATTTCATAAAAGGAACGTCAGCTAAAGAATCAGTATAAAACTTATTTATTTTATTTTTATATTTCTTTTTAAAAGCTATTACTTTATTTTTACCAAAGCATACAAAATTAACTTTTCTATTTTTTAAATCAAAATCCGTACAAATAATATTCTTAACTTTTAATTCATCTTTAATATAATTTATTAAAAAATTAGGGCATCCTGTAATAATTAAGTCATCCTCTTTTAGCATATCTAAAAACTCTTTTTTTAACTTTTTATGATTAATCTTCCAAAATTCTTCTATTAATTTATCATAATCAAAATTAGAATGTTTAAAAAAAGAATTAATTATTATTTCGCATGTTTTATATATTTTTTCTATTTTTAACATATTTAGTTTATACTCTATTAGTCTAAACAAAACCAATGGAAAAAACTTTATCAACCATATATCTTTTTTTAAACAAAATATAAAAAAATCATATATACTTTCTCCATCATATATTGTATTATCAAAATCATAAGCATTCATATTTACCACCATTATAATATTTTACTATAAAATCAAAATAAAAAGAAGATTATTTCTTCTTTATTATAAAATATTTACAGTCATATGCACAGTTGTCTTTAATATAATCTTCTATTTTACTATAATCATTTATTTCATTAAATAATTCATTATCTTTATTACAAAAACCTTTTAACCTTAATTTATTATAAGCCCAATCACCTAATATATAATCATATCCCTTAAAATAATCAGTGTATCTATTAGTTAATTCATTTAAATCAAAACCATTTTTATATTCTTTTTCTAGTACATATTCTGTATCCTCTAAAATAATCTTTTTCATATTAATATTCCTTTCCAAAAGCACTAGATATTTCCTTATATTTAGATAAACTAGAACTTCCATTCCATGTAATAAATCCTCCGGTTAATCCAGCATCATATAATCCTTGTATTTCCTTAGAAACCATGCTAGCATCATAAGTAACATAAGGAGACTTAATTGAATCATAAGCTTGAATCCAAGTTCTAACTATAGCAGGAGTAGGAATTTCACTTTGCCTTGCCATAACAAATTCATCACCCCATAAATATAACAAATCATATGGGATTGTCCAAACAGGTTCTTTAAATCCATATTCATAGGTACTAAAATGATCTGGATAAGGCATTCCACTTATAACATCAGCTACATTACTTATAGCAGGCCAATATTGTCCATAAGGGGTCACATAAGTATGCGCAGATTCACCAAATACATCAATAGAAACATAAGCACCATATTTATGAATTTCATCACAAGCATACATAACAAATCTTTGAATAGCTTGAGCTTTAGTCTCTTTGTACGTATTATTATAATCTATTTTGCCGGCATCTTCTAATGATTTTACCCTATCAGGAAATCTAACATAATCAAATTGTATTTCATTAAATCCCATTTCTTTTACTGATTCAATAGCCAAACTAACATTAAATTCCCATACGTTCCTATTAAAAGCACTAGGCCAATAAGAACCATCATGATTGTATGATTTTCCAGTAGCAGTATCTAATATGGTATCTTCAGGATGATCCTTAGAATAATAACTATCTTTAAATACAGTTATTCTTCCAATAACATATAATCCTGCATCCTTTATTTTCTTTATAGCACTTTTATATTCATCATAAGTATTTATAGCTTTTTCATAATTAGTTATTGAATATTCTTTCATTGCATTAGCTGGATATCCAGGAGAAGTATTATCCTTAATATCTACAACAATAGCATTAATACCTGATTCTTTAGCTAATTTTATATAATCATCAACATTTTTAATTACTCCAGCATTCATATATAAACTTCTTACTTCGCTAGGCATAACATTATCTTCAAATTTAGATTTTTCATAAGGATAATAATCTAAACTTCCAGCATCACCACCACCCCATGAATTTCCTCTTTTTTTGTGAATTTGATAACTATTTTCTTCATCATAATTTAAAATTGCTTCATCATGATTATTAACTAAATACTTTCCATAAACATATCCTTCTTGATTATTATATTTAACTTTATATACATCAACACTACCATCATCATTTAAGTTATTATAACCTAATATTTCTATTTTTTCACCTTTTTCAATCATACCCTTAATCCTTATACTATCTATATCTTCATATAAAGTTAATGAACTTCTTACATACATTTCCTTTTCTTTAACTATATCACTTTCTTCTTTAACTAAATCATTAGCTAAAATATAATATTCATTTTTATTATAATTAATTTTATAATATTCTTGATTATTATTAGTTGTTTTATCACCATTAATAATTATTTCAGTACCTCTAGTTAACTTTTCAACTTCATTAAAATTCATATCGTATAAAGGTACAGTTTGACTATTTGAGGCTACAAACATCTTGTCACTAGTTATTAAACTTCCTACACCTTTAAACAAGTTTATAATGAGAGTAAAGCAAGCAAAAGAAACTAAAATGGCCGCAATTAAAAAAATTATTACTCTTCCAATTTTTATTTTCTTCACATTATCACATCCTGTAATTAGTATACCACAACTAGTATTTTTATACAATCAAATTAACTAATTGGAAGTGTAATTGCTGGCGAATTTTGTAAACCATTTAAGTAATAATTTGGAATACTACCTTGAATTAATTTTAATGCAACAGGAATAGATGTTTCAATATCAATTTTATCAGTTACAAACGGTAATATTACCTGAATAGATAAATCCAATACAACATTTACTTCAATTAAAGCATTGTTAATACCATAATCAGTGACATTCGTATTTACATAACTCACAATATCTCCTACAATACTAAATTTAACAGGTATTTTAGGTCCGATATTAGCTAAAAAAGAATTACCAAATATAACTCCACTTGGTATCTCATAAATAATTCCTTGCCTTAATTTATCAGTATTATAATCAATTAATGCTTCTGTATTCAGATTCAATAATTCTATTTTTCCTTGTTCTAAATATTTTAAATTTGTTTGAATTAAAGTAGTAGTACTTGTTAAAACTTGATTAACAACAATAGGATTAAAATCTATTGATTTAATTTCTTCATTATCTTTAGTTATTATAAATAAATCATCGACATTTATACTTTTAAAATTTTTACCAACTGCATCATTAATTATAATACTAGATAACTTCCTTGCTTCCATATTAGCATAATCTAATAAAATAGGATTAACTTTTAAATTAATAAATTTTAAAGCTAAGAAAATAGAAATAATTAACAATATTATAATCAACATACTTTTTTTTATTATAAATTTTTTCTTTAACTTAATTTTTTTCATAGTATCCACCACTATATTTTATTAGTTTAAAGTATCTTTTTATACAAAATTTAATTTTGGACATTTAAAAATATCAGATTAATTTCTGATATTTTAAATATAAACACTAGTTTTTTTCTTAATCATATATTCTTTTTTATCAATATATTTAGGAACTAAAACTGTTTTTTCTTCTTTTAAACTTTTTGGTACATCTATAACTCTTTGATTTTCTGAACCTTTGAATTTTAAATCTAAACTCCTTTGTGATAGTATAAATGGTCCATCTACTAAAACATCAATATATTTTAATAATTCTAAATATTTATTATCTTTTAATAATTCTTCAAATAAGAATCCTGTATAACACCAAACATTTAAATTTTTTTCTTTACAATGTTTAGCTATTTCTAAGCAAGCATCTACTTGATATAAAGGATCTCCTCCAGATAATGTTATACCATCTTGTCCAGATAAATTATCTATCTCTTTAAGTATATCTTTAACATCAACTAAGTATCCATCTTCAAATGACCATGTTTCAGGATTGTGGCATCCTTTACAATAATGCCCACAACCTTGTGTCCAAATAACTGTTCTAATACCTTCGCCATCAACTATACTATCAGATTGCAAAGGAGCCGCTAATCTAATTTTCATTATAAAGCTTTATCTAAATCTTTTGTACCATGTTTAACACGATCACGTTCTTCAGCTCTTTTACCATCGTTAAATCTATCTACAGTTCCTACTAAATAACCTGTAATTCTTCTAATTCTTTCAAATTTAACGCCTTCGCCAACTTTTTTTTCTTCTTTCATATTTATCCTACCTTCCATAATTAATTGAAACATTTTTAATTGTTTCTACGCTAACGCCTTCACAGTCATGTCTACCACAACCTGGGCATACATCACCAATTACACCGGTATATCCACATACTGGATCTCTATCTACAGGGTGATTAATAGCTCCATAACCAATACCCTCTTTATGCATTATACGAACTATTTTTTCAAATGCTTCTAAGTTATTTGTTGTATCACCATCTAATTCAACATATGTTATATGTCCTGCATTAGTAAGTGCATGATATGGTGCTTCTATATGTATTTTTTCAGCTGCTGTAATTTTAAAATAAACTGGTACATGGAATGAATTTGTATAGTATTCTCTATCAGTAACACCTTTAATTTTTCCATATATAGCTCTATCTATGTTAGTAAATCTACCTGATAATCCTTCTGCTGGAGTAGCTAATAAAGTGAAGTTCAAATTATATTTACTAGCATATTCATCACATTTTTTACGCATAAATGATATAATTTCATAACCTAATTTACGTGCTTCTTCATCTTCACCATGATGTTTACCAATTAAAGCTTTTAAACATTCTGCTAAACCAATAAATCCAATTGATAATGTACCATGTTTATATATTTTTCTTAATTTATCATTTGGTTTTAATTTTTCAGAATCTAACCATACACCACTACCTAATAAAAATGGGAAATTGTATACTTTTTTAGTACATTGGAAATCAAATCTTTCTAATAGTTGATCTCTAACCAAATCCATTTTTTCTTCTAATTCTTTATAGAATTCTTTTATATCTGCTTTTTCATTTGTAACAATACCATGTTTAATACCTAAACGAGGTAAATTAATTGTTGTAAATGATAAATTACCACGTCCTGGAGTAACAGCTTTATCAGGATCTACAACATTACCTAATACTCTTGTACGACATCCCATATAACCAACTTCAGTTTCATAAGTTCCTTTATAATATTGTTTATTAAATGGTGCGTCCATAAATGAGAAATTTGGGAATAATCTTTTAGCTGATACTTTACAAGCCAATTTAAATAAATCATAGTTTGGATCACCAGGATTAAAATTAGTTCCTTCTCTTACTTTAAATATAGATATTGGGAATATTGGAGTTTCTCCTTTACCTAATCCTGCATCTGTTGCTAGTAAAAAGTTTTCAATAACCATTCTACCTTCAGCAGATGTATCAGTACCAAAGTTAATAGATGAAAATGGTACTTGTGCTCCTGCTCTTGAATGCATTGTATTTAAATTATGAATAAATGCTTCCATAGCTTGATAAGTAATTCTATCAGTTTTAGCTAAAGCTTTATCATAAGCCATACTTAACAATTTTTCAACTTCAGTTGATTCTTTAGCAAAATGATAAAAATCTTTTATATCAAATGAGATACTATCTAATTTATCAATTTCTTTAGCTATACTATTCATATTAATGAATTTACCAAAATCACTAAAATCTAATAAATCAGCAATTGTTTGTTTGAATTGTTTTTTAAATGTATTAACAACACCTGGAGCCATATAATAATCAAAAGCTGGAATACTTTGACCACCATGTTGATCGTTTTGATTTGATTGAATTGCAATAGCTGCTAAAGCACTATAAGACATAATGTCTTTAGGAGGTCTTAAATGGCCATGCCCAGTTGAAAAACCATTTTTAAATAATTTATTTAAATCTATTTGCATACATGTAGTAGTTCCCATAGGATAAAAATCCATATCATGAACATGAATATCGCCACTATCATGAGCTTCACTAAATTTATATTTCATTAAATAAGATTTACAAAATTCTTTTGATACAGTACTACCATATTGTAACATTGTACCCATAGCAGTATCGCCATCAACGTTAGCATTTTCTCTTTTTGCATTTTCTTCAGTTGCTGATTTTAAACCCAATCCTTCAATTGCTTTTAAAAACTTATGTAATTGTTTTTCATCAGAAAACATTTTACGTGATATATTTCTTCTTTCTCTATATTCAGAAAAACTTTCAAATACATCTTGATAACCTTTTTTTTGAAGTTCATCTTCAATCATATCTTGAATTGTTTCAATCTTAATCTTTTCGGCATCTTTATAATCTTTTTCGATTCTTTTTAAAACGCCTTCATATACTTTATTAACATCTTTAGTTGTATATTTAAGTTCTTCTCCTGTTTCTTCATCATATTCATTAACACTATCAAAACCCTTTTTAATAGCTAAAGCAACTTTAGAACCATTAAAATCAACTTTTTTACCATTTCTTTTAACAACTTGCAAAGTCGCTAATTTTTCTTCAACATCTAACATATTTTGACCTCTACTTTCTAAAAATAATTATAGACTTATAGGTACTAAAAGTCAATAAATTTTAGCATTTTTTTAAAAAATAAAATTACTAAAAATTTACTTTTTCAAAAATTCTTTTATTTACAATAATTAAAAAAACATATTAATTTCTAGATAATAAAAATGTTATATTTTTATTATTATCCTTTTATTTATAATATATTCTTTAATAATTTAATTTATTATTAATTTGTCTTTTTTACAAAAAATTGTCATTTCTTAAAAAGTAAAAAATCTATATTTTGATTTTTTTGTAATTTTTGCCAACCAAATTCATATATTCTTTACTAAGTTGTAAATAATTATAATATAATGTATTATGAAAGAACAAATAAAAATCATAGACGCTCAATTTATAGTTTCATTTGGATTTATTTTAACAATAATAATTTCTATAATAATCAATTATGATGTGAAACAAAAATTATTAAATAAAAAAAAAATTTTTAATGATAATCAAAAAAGATATGTCAATTTAATAAATAGAATTATATTTGCTTTAATAGTAATTTATAGTTTATATATAAGTTATCTACAATATGAAATAAAAAAAGAATCAGATCCTGATCCTTATATTCATCAAATATATGCCAATTGGCTAAATGTAATAGCTGCTTTAATTTTCTTATACATCATATATGAGACATGGAACGAAGAAGGATTATCTAACACCCAAAATCTCATTTAGATTCATAACTATTTATAACTATTCTATTTATGACAATATAAACTAAAATTAAAAATACACCTGAAAAACTTATTAAAACACCACATTTAAACCAAATAGTTAATAAAATTGTTACAAAAGGTGATACTAATACTTTTAATCTTTCAATTTGAGATAAAATCATTTGATTAATTACATTATTCATACACCCTAGTGTAACAAAAATGATACCGCTTATCAACATACTAATTCCCAAATATTTTATTGGTTTATAAAACGACCAAGAAAATAAAACTAATAAAACTATTAAAATAAAAATAGCTAAATATAAATAAAGTATATTAAAACTTAATATAGAATTTATAGTTGATATTGGCAAAACACCAATCATTACCTGTCTATCAGGAATAATTTGTGTCAATTTATTAGAATAATCAATAATATAATTTTGAAGTTCTTCTTCAGTTAGCATAATGTTTATATTATCTTCTAAAGAAATTGATGCTAATTCAATCATTTTATCTATGGCTTCTTGTGATAACTCCGGTTTTTCTCTTTCATCAATTAAATAATATATTGTTTCATTAAAAAATTCACCTAAAATCAAATTAATTTCATCACTTTTTAATATATCGTTAACAATTTTTTCAGGGATATTACTTTCTATTCCTAATTTATATATTTTTTCTTTTAAGGTTATACCACTTTCTTCCATATTAAATATAATATTTATATCCATATTTAATATATTTGAATTTTTGATATATTTTGATAAGTTTTCTTTATTTAATAAACTTTTACCAGAATATATTATAATAGTTAAAAAAATTAATACAAAAAGAATTAATACACAAATTAAGGTCAAAAATTTACCTATTACTTTCATGCACAAATCACCTATTATAAATATATCATATATTGTTTATTAAATCAACTGAACAAAAGTCAAATAAATTTGACTGCATCTAATCTCGCAATTAGATATTTCTCCTTCTTCGGTGGCTTTTGCTTTTTCCTCCAGAGACTAATTTCCGATAGTCGCTACCGTACTTGTTTTTATTTATTTTATTTGCAGTGAAATTTTTTTGAGGTTTGTTCATGTAAATAACTTAGTATTATTTATTAAACCTTCCCACATTATATTTATTGCTGCATTTATATCTCGATCATTTTCATTGTTGCATTTTGAACATGTCCATTTTCTTTTATTTAAGTCTTTTAATTCTTTATTTTTAGTATTGCAATGACTACATATTTGACTACTTGGATAATATGTGTTTATTTGATAATAATGTTTATTCTGCCATTTACTTTTATATTCTAGTTGTCTTATTATTTCACTTAAACTTGCATCACTTATATATTTGGACATTTCCTTTTTTTCTATTAATTTTTTTGTTTGTAGGGTTTCGGTTATTATTAAGTCATTTGTGTTTACTATTTCTTTTGTTATTTTATGTATTATGTATTTTCGTGCATTTTTTAATTTTTTATATGTTTCTTTTATTTTGCTTTTTATTTTACAATAATTTTTGCTATATTTTTCTTTTTTACTTAACCATTTTTGTAAGTTTTTTATCTTTTTTTCATATTTTGTTATATATTTTTTGTTTTCATATTTTTCACCAAAACTTGTTATTACTAAATCTTTTACTCCTAAGTCTATTCCTATTATTGTTTTGGGTATTATATTTTTTTCTTCCAAATTTTTCTCATACAATATTGATACATAATATCTATTTATTTCTTTACTTATTGTAGCATTTATTATTCTTCCTTTTATTTCTTTTGTTTTACGATATCCTCTTATTTTCATTTTCTTTAATTTTGGTAAGGTGATTGTTTTATTTGTCATATCTAATTTAATATTTTCATACATTCTATTTTTATAGATGTTTTTTATATAGTTTGTGCGATAACTATTTTTGCTGTATTTATCTTTATATTTTGGATAATTTTTTGTTCTATAAAAATTTTTAATTGCAACTTCTAAATCAAATATAGTATTTGCTAGAGCCATACTATCTACTTCCATTAACCATGGATATGTTTGTTTTAGATGTGGTAATTCTTTTAAGCAATCTTTTTTTGACTTTATTATTTTATTTTCTTTATATAATTTTTCTTTTTCATACAACATTGTATTATAAATAAATCTAGTGCATCCTAAAGTTTTATTTATTAATTCTTGTTGTTCTTTACTAGGATATAACCTAAATTTATAAGTTTTATATATTTTCATTTTATCACCACCTTAGTGTCAATCTTATCACACAAACATATGTGTGTCAATACATGTCCTTAAAATTTTTCAAATCAATTTCCTAGTATATAAAAAAGTTGGCTATGAACCAACTTTATGAAAATCTAATCTTAATTTATCAGCAATGGTAACTATAAATTCTGAATTAGTAGGTTTAGCCCTATCTATATCCACACTATGTCCAAATATTTTTTCCATTAAATCAATATCTCCTCTATTCCAACTAACTTCAACAGCATGTCTAATCGATCTTTCAACTCTTGAAACTGTTGTATTATATTTATTAGCAAGTTCTGGATATAATTCTTTAGTAATACCACCAATCATATTTGGATCATCAAATAACATATTAACTGCATCTCTTAAAAATTGATAACCCTTAATATGGGATGGAATACCTAAATCATGTAATAATTTACTAATTGAAACTTGTAAATTACTATTATAAAAATCTATACTTTTATCATTTTTCTTTTTAAATACATCATATATTTTCTTTTCTAAATCTTCTAAATCAAATGGTTTTAATATGAAATAATTAACATCGTATTCAGATACTTCTCTAATTACTTCACTGGCATTATAACTAGTCTCCACAATAACTTTTTTGTCTATATTATTATTTTTCATTTCTTCTAAAACATATAATCCATCTTTTTTAGGCATAATTAAATCAAGCAAAATTATATCAAATTCATCTGTTTTATTTTTAATAATTTCCATTCCTTCTAATCCATTATAGGCTTCTAGAACCACTTTTACTTCTTCATTATTTTTAAAATATTCTTTTACAGCATCAATCAATTTGACATTATCGTCAATCATTAATATTTTTATCATATTTCTTCTCCTTCTTAAAGTACTGCTGTAGTTATATTATATAACAGTGGTTAAAATTTTTCTAGAGTAAAAATTAGCTAATTTTGTCGAAAAATAAAATCGTCAACTAAGACTGTCGACGATTTCTTTTAGATGTTTATAATCCGTAGAAGCCTTACCAATTAAAAATCCCGCTATATTATCTATTTGTTTTAACGTATTGATGCTATTTTTATCAACACTGCCACCATATAATATTTTAACATCTTGTTTAAAATTATCTTGGATAATTGACTGAATAAAGCTAATAGTGTTCTCTATCTGTGTATTAGTTGGTGTAACACCTGTTCCAATACACCAAACAGGTTCATATGCTATTATAACATTTTCTAAATTATTAACACCTTTTAAACTACTTAATATTTGATCTGTTAATTTTTCTTCTAAATTATCTCCTTTTTCTTCTCCAACGCATAAAATAACATTTATATTATTTTCTAAAGTCTTTAATACCTTTTTATTTATCTCTTCTAAAGATTCTTTATTTCTTCTTTCACTATGACCTATCAAAGCATATTTTATCCCAATATCTCTTGCTTGTTTAGCACATATATCACCAGTATGAGAACCTAAATCATAATAAGATATATCCTGCATACCTACCTGATATTTATGATTTAAAAAATATGGAATATATAAAGATGTTGGACAAATTATAACATTATCTGGAACATTATCTTTATACTCTATAATATCTTTATAAGTCATATATGCTTTTAAATTACCTACTACAATCATTTTTTTCTCGTATAATCAATCTTATAGAAATATTAATCTATTTGATTGATCCCTTTCTATTTATATTTTTTTGATTTATTATACTTCTACAAGTATAATAAATCTCGCACTGTGGATTTGTATCTATTTTTTTACAGCCACTTTATGGACTGGTTAAAGGAGACTCAGACCACAGATTTTTAATTTAATTGTTAATTAGTTAGTTAACACGATAGTTTTACTATTGATGTTTTATTAAGTTACGAGATTACATGATTAGAAATTCTGTGTCAAACATATCAGTGCAAACCAATTAATTAGGAGGTGCTTATTTATGATATATTATGTTGGAATTGATATATCAAAGTACAAACACGATTTCTGTATTATCTCAAATACAGGTGAAGTAATTGTAGAAAACTCATCTTTTGAAAACAACAAAAAAGGATTTCAATTATTTTTGGATCAATTGAAATCCTATAATAAACAATCTGTCCAAATTGCTTTTGAAGCAACTGGACATTATTCTTTGAATTTGGAATTGTTTTTAAGCAATCAAGATTATTCATTTATGAAAGTGAATCCTCTTGTCGTACATCAATTTTTAAAAGCTCGAAGCTTACGTAGGACTAAAACAGATAAAGCAGATAGTTTTACTATGGCTAATTATCTGTTGTCCATTCAATACAAACCAAATTCATGTTTATTATACAACATTTATACATTAAAGTCACTATGTAGAAGTAGAGAACAATTAATTAAGGAAAGAAGTAAATTTGAAGTTTTATTAACCAACGAATTAGATAAATCTTTCCCTGAATTAAAACCTTTCTTTAACAATATGATTTCTTCAACTTTACTTTATATTTTAGATAAATATAAAAACCCTAAACATATATCATTAATGAAAGATTATGATTCTATTAGATGTATTTCTCGTGGCAAGTTTACTTATGCTAAGTTTGCTAAGCTGAAAGAACTTGCCAAAAACTCTGTTGGACATCATGATGAAAATACTGATTTGCTTATTTCTACTTATGTCTCTATTATCAAGACTTTTAATGAAAAATTGATCCAATAAATAAACAAATTTCTACAATTATCAAAGATCTTAGTCCTAGAATGCTAACCATTCCTGGATTAGGTGAAATCTCTGCGGCAATTATTTTATCTGAATATGGAGATATTTCTAATTTCTCTAGTCCAAATAAAATGCTTGCTTTTGCTGGCCTCGAACCTAGTATTATCCAGTCTGGCACATTAGAACATAATGGCAAGATGGTTAAACATGGTTCTGGTCATCTTAGATATACAATTATGAATACTGCAATGTCTGTTTTAGGATATTCACCTACATTTTATGACTTCTACCTTAAGAAACGCTCCGAGGGTAAATGTCATAGAGTTGCTTTATCTCATGTTTGTAAAAAACTTATTAGAGTTATTTACACTCTTGAAAAAAACAACATTGATTTCGATCCGTCTTTATTGAAATAATCAAAACTTGATTTTTTCAAAATTTCACTTGTGTGAAATCTTTTTGGCATGGGTTTCTTTCCATTTTCTAACAAACTATTAAAATTTGTAAAATTACTATTGACTTTTAATAGTTAGTCTCCTTTAAATAATCTTTTAAATAAATGCTTTCTTCCTTTTTTTATTGCTTCTTTATATACTTCTAATACCTTAGTAGCAAAAACCTTATTTGAATATTTTAAACTACTTTCATAAGCATTAATTGATAATCTAGCTAATTTATTTTTATCATTAATTAAATTATTTATATAATTAACATATTCTTTTTTATTATTAAATAAATAACCATTATAATCGTTTTTAATTGGATCAATAAAACTTTCATCATTAATGGCAACAACCGGAAGAGATGCCGCTAATGCTTCAATAACAGTTAATCCTTGCGTTTCAGTTTTAGAAGCTGTTACAAAGATATTACCTAATTTATAATATAAGCCAATATCTTTTAATGGAACTTTACCAGTAAAAATAACTTTATCATTTAATTTTAATTTTTTTACTAAATTTACTAAATTTTCTTTTTCAGGTCCATCCCCAATAATTAACAATTTTGCATTTATTTTTTTATGATTTTCAATTAAAAAATCAACACTTTTTTCTAATCCTAATCTACCTACAAATAATAAAACTATTTCATCATTAATATTTAAAGATTTTTTTAATTTATTAATTTTATCTAAATTATATTTTTTACTATATTTTTCTATTTCAATTCCAGTTGGTATAATATGCACATTCCTTTTTATCTTATACTTTTCTTTAAATAAATCATAAGTTTTTTTAGTCGGCACAATCAATTCAGTAGCAGTAGAATCACAATAAAACAAAGTTAAATATTCAACTATTTTTTTACTTGTTTTTTTAAAATATCCTCTTGTAATATAATGAATATAATCTTCATACATAGTATGATAAGTATGAACTAAAGGTATATTAAATTGTTTAGAAATAATTCTAGCAAAAGTACCAATACCAAACTCCGTTTGACAATGTATAACATCCAAATTCCAACTTTTTATTTTTTTTATGGCAAAAGCAGGATATACACTTGTTAATCTATAATCAAATATTCCAATCGGAATTCCAGGAATTCTTAGTACCTTTTCATCAAATTTATACTTTAATCCTTTTGGATTAACTGTAACAATATATACTTTATGACCTTTTTTTTCTAAACCTTTTCTTAACATTTCGATACTTGTTGATACACCATTTACTTGTGGAATATAAGTATCTGAAAAAATACCAATACGCATATTATATCTCCTTGTTTTTTATATTAAAGATAATAGCTCCTATTATCATTGGTAAATAATATGTAATAAATCTCCACATTATCATTAAAGAACTTAATAACGGTTGATTAACATAAATACCAAACATTAAAATAAATAAATACTCTTGACCGCCTATACCACCTGGCAATGGAATATAAGAACTTATGATTGATACAAAAGAAACTAATGTAATAGCTATAACACCATCAAAACTAACATAATCGTTAAAACTAAATAAAATTGTTAATGGAACAATATATAAACATAAAAAAGCCAAACAATTTATTAAAATAAGTTTAATAAATCTTTTTTTATCTTTTAATAACATTTTAGAATTATAATTAAAATTGTCAATGGTTTTATGTAATTTACTTAATATTTCTTTATTTTTAACTATTCTTAAAAATGTTAATAATTTTACAATGTATTTAGTAACTAATTTATCAACTTTATTGCTATGTGATATTAAGAATAAAAGAAATACTATGAATATATTAAGGCCAAATCCTAAAATCAAAAATGTTAAAATAATTCCTTCAAATTTATATATATTGAATATTTGATTAATTATAATCGTTATAAATCCAACTATAATTAAGGCAATTTGATGAATAATAGATTCCTGAACAATAACATTAGTTCCATCACTTAAAGATAATTTATTTTTCTTTAAGACGTATACTTGAAATGGTTGACCACCAGTTGAAAACGGTGTTATAGCATTAAAGAAAAAAGTCATTAATTGTAAATCAAAAGTTTTCTTTAACTTGAACTTTTTAAATTTATTAATAATATTATTAGTTACAACTGATTTTAAAAATGTATAACTTAATACAAATAAATAGCCAATAAATAACCATCTAATATCCGAACTTAATAATAATTCAATTATTTCGTCATAATTATCCTTTAAAGAAAAATACAAAACTATTAAAGTAAAAATTATTATTAATATAACATTTATAAATTTCTTTTTCATTTAATTATATCAATTCCAGGTAAAATTTTTCCTTCTAATAACTCTAAACTAGCTCCACCACCTGTAGATATATGTGTAAATGCACTTTCATATCCAAAATTTTTAACAGCACTAGCAGTATCACCACCACCAGCAATTTTAACAGCATCTATACCTTTTAATATTTCACAAATCCCTTTAGTACCATTACTATATTTTTCTTCCTCGAACATTCCAACAGGACCATTCCAAATAATAGTTTTACTATTATCTAAATATTGTTTAAATAATTTAACTGTTTTACTTCCAATATCTAATCCTTTTTCTTCTTTAGTAATATCAGTTATAAAGCATTCTTTTACATCTGTTACAACATCAATAGGTAAAATAATCTTACCTTCATTTTCCTTTAATATTTTCTTACAAAAATCAATACTTTCTTCATCTAATAAAGAACTACCAATCTCAATGTCTTTAGATTTTAAGAAAGTAAAAGCCATTCCTCCACCGATCAAAATGTAATCAGCTTTTTTTACGATATTTTCAATGACACCTATTTTATCACTTACCTTAGTGCCACCTAAAATAACAGTAAATGGTTTGCTTGGATTATTAATAGCTGGTAATAAATTATCTAATTCTTTTTCAATTAAGAATCCAATACCACTAGGTAAATGACTAGCAATGCCTACATTAGATGCATGAGCCCTATGTGCAGTACCAAACGCATCATTAATATAAATATCACCTAAACTAGCCCAGTATTTACCTAATTCTTCATTATTTTTACTTTCTTTTTTATCAGGTAAATCTTCAAATCTCGTATTTTCCATTAATAATACATCACCAGATTGTAAATTATTAATTTTTTCTTCTAATTCTTCACCTCTAGTATTAGGTACAAATATAACTTGTTTATTTAACAATTCACTTAATCTAATACTAACAGGTTTTAAAGTATTTTTTAATTTATCACTTTCTTCTTTAATTCTTCCTAAATGACTCATTAAAATAACTTTAGCATTATTATTAATTGCATAATTAATTGTTTTTAAACTTTCTTTTATTCTTGTATCATCAGTAATTATACCATCTTTAATTGGTACATTAAAATCTACTCTTATTATTACTTTTTTATTATTTAAATCAAAATCTCTTATTGTTTTCATATAAATTCCTTCCTATATTTATTCCAACGTATATGGTGATTGAGCTGTTCCATTTCCACCAGTAAATTCTATATTATTTTTTAAAAATAGAACTGGACGGACACCATATATAGATGAAGTAGAAAAATTATAAGCTCCGTTAGTGCCACTATCGATAGCACCTACTATATTAGATGAATCAAATCGATTCATAGTAACATAACTTATTTTTTTTGAATTTTCTATAGTATTTTCGTCAACAAATACCTTATTATATCCCAAATCTATATCATTTCCACTAAACATTTCTCCTACAGTTGGTAATCCAATACTCGCTTCCAATGTTTCATCTTCTATATCTTTATAATTTCTAAAAGAATGATAATCACCTATATAAAATGTTTTATTTTTTGTATATCTATACATATCACTTATTCCTTCTGCAAAATTATTCAATGTTATATACATTGTATGACTTGTACTTATTGTAGTAGAATTTCCATATTGACTATAATTTGAAAGTAAACCATTTAATGTTATCTTGATACTATCATTATCCTTACTTACTACTCTAAATGTACACATATTATCATTACCACAAGCATTATCATCACCGTTGTAAGGGACATTAATATATTCACCTATTAGAATATCATTCGTATTTATTGCTTTTTTTGATGTTTGATAACTATCTACAAGAGTACCTGATCCACCAGTAATAATTATATTAGAAATTTTTATAACTGCACGGACACCCCTATTAAAATATGTGCCATCGTTGTTTATAATACCATTTTTATCAATAATTCGTGGATAACTCGAACTATATGCATTTCCTAACCAAAAATAATCTTTTATATCTAAAAACGAGTCAGTATTTCCCGCCCTTTTATATTGGTCTTCATCTAATAATCCTACTTTTTGTGTTGTTGTTATTTCATCTACATCAGTATATATTCCTATATTAAATGTACTGTCTAATACATTATTTTGAATACTACTATCTAAACTATTCCAAAAATATTCATTTAACCAAGTATTAATATAACTTGATTCATATGATTCTTTTGTTGTCCATGGTTTACTAGCTGGTTGAATTGCTGTTAATGGTTGTTGAGTTATTAATGTTAATGTATTAGTAGATGTATCAAATTCTAATACTCTCCATTGATGTCCGCCATACCATAAGAAATTATTCGCTACTTGTTCATTTGTTCCTGTATAGTAATACAAATTTTCATTTGTTGCATCCTTTACCAATCCCGTTGTATTATCTGGACTATATTGTTCTAATAAAGTTTCTATCAAAGTTTTAATGTAATCCAATTCATAATGAAAAGTATTGTCTTTATTTCTAGTTACTTTAACTGCATCATTTTTAGTAAATGACGAATCATTATTAGGATTTAATGTATTAATACTCATATAATTATTATTAATTAAATCAGTTATATAAATATACGTAGTATCCCCAGCATTATTTATTCTATAATTTTCATAATTATCCATCAAATAATTTTCGGCTGCCATGTAAATATTATTTAAATTTTCTTGTTTTTTCTTTTCCTCACTTTGTTTTATTGTATTATTAATCGAAGGCAAGATCACTAACAGCATTGAAGCCATTATAACTACTATCGCTATTAATTCAACCATTGTAAAACCATTCTTTCTCATAGTATCACCATTTTAATTATAAATTATTTTATTAATTTAAGCAATATATTAATGTAAACAATTACAAAAATGTAAGAAAAAAGATAGTTATTTTAAACTATCTAAATACTTACTGTTCTAACCATTTGATTAGAATACCACATTTCATTATCATACCAGGCAACAATTTTTACTAATTGTTTGCTATCTACTTCTAATACGTCAGTTAATAAACCACCAACTAAGGCTACACAAGTTGAACCAATTATATCACTTGATACTACTGGATCAAATGTAAATGTTAAAGTTTCATTACAGCTGTTCATTAAAACATTATTAATTTTTTCTACTGTTACATTTCTACTTAGTTCTAAAGTTAAATCAACTACAAAATCAGTTGGAGTAGATACTTTAATAAATTACTAATTTACATTATTGTAAATAAATTAAAATTCTTCCTTGTTCAAAAAATCAATTAAATTTAAATGTATTATTCCATTTTTACTATAATCTAATTTATCAAAAGTAATTAAATATTTAGGATAATTATCTTTTATTTCATCAAAAGCAGACAATTCTCTTTCATAAGTATTTTCATCAGATACAGTTAGCGATACTTGAATATATTTTATTTTATTTGCTTTCATCGCAACAAAATCTATTTTTCCTTTTTTTGTTTTACCTATACAAACGTCATAACCAAATATTAATAATTGATTATAAACTATATTTTCAACAGCATAAGACTTATTAATAGAAGATTTGTTATTCTTTATTTGGGCTAAACCTAAATCGGTTAAATAATATTTATTTAATGTCTTTAAAATTGCCTTACCATGAACATCATAACGATAAATCTTTTGAATTAAAAAGCATTTACATAGAGCATCTAAATAAGAATATAAAGTAGAGTTTGATATTTCTCTGCCTTCGTTTTTCAAGTATTTAATTATATTAGTACTAGAAAATTCCCTTCCTATAGTATCAATTATATATTGCAAAATCAAATTAAACAAATTAATATCTTGTAATTTCAGTCTTTCAACTATATCTCTTAATATAATTGAATCATAAACATTATATAAATAATTTTTTATACTTTCTTCATCATTAAATTCAAAACGATTAGGTAATCCTCCCCATTTTAAATAATCATCTAATACTTCTTCATCAGTATTTAAAAACTGAGTAACTTCTTTATAACATAGTGGTTTTATTTTAAAAGTTACATATCTTCCTGATAATACTGTAGATAATTCACTAGCTAATAATTTACTATTAGATCCGGTTATAAATATACTAACGTTAGAAGAAGCGCGTAAAGAGTTAATAACTTTTTCAAATTGAAATACGTTTTGAATTTCATCGAAAAATAAGTAATAAATTTTATCATCTTTAATTTTATCCTTTATAAAGTTATTTAATCTTTTATAATCTAATAATTCTTCATATTCAATAAATTCAAAATTTATATAGATAATATGGTCTTCAGAAATATTTGTTCTTTTCAATTCTTCAATAATTTGTTTTAATAAAACAGACTTACCACATCTCCTTATCCCTACTAAAATTTTTATTAAATCACTATTATAAAACGGTCTTATTCTTCTTAGATATATTTCTCTTTTCAACATTTTTCATCACCTGTTTCATTGTACATTAATTTATTAATTTTGTCAAATTATTACGTTTTTGTGTAATAACTATTGATTTATACAATTTTATTACATCGAAAAGTAAAAAAGATAGTTATTTTAAACTATCTAAATACTTAGCAGTTCTAACCATTTGATTAGAATAACCCATTTCATTATCATACCAAGCAACAACTTTTACTAATTGTTTGCCATCTACTTCTAATACATCAGTTAATAAACCATCTACCAATGCTCCACAAGATGAACCAATTATATCACTTGAAACTACTGGATCAAATGTAAATGTTAAAGTTTCATTACAGCTATTCATTAAAGCACTATTGATTTCTTCATCTGTTACATTGCGACTTAATTCTAACGTTAAATCAACTACTGAGCCAGTTGGAGTTGGCACACGTAAAGCACTACCATCTAATTTACCTTTTAAAGCAGGTATTACTAAGCCTAAAGCAGAAGCAGCACCTGTACTAGATGGAATGATATTCATAGCACCTGCTCTACCACGACGTGCTTTAATACCTTTTTTATGAGCTACATCTAATATAACTTGATCATTAGTGTAAGCATGAACTGTTGTCATATAACCTTTAACAATACCAAATCTATCATTAATTACATTAGCTACTGGAGCCAAACAGTTAGTTGTACAAGATGCTGCTGAAATGACTTTTTCAGTACCATCTAATGTTTCGTGATTTACATTATAAACTATCGTTTTCATATCACCCTTACCAGGAGCAGAAATAATTACATGTTTAGCGCCAGCTTCAATATGTTTATAAGCATCTTCATATTTAACAAATTTGCCAGTGCATTCGAATACTTGATCAATTCCTAATTCACCCCAAGGTAAATTTGCAGGATCTGTTTCTTTAAATATTTTAATTTTTCTTCCTGATACAATGATATTATCCTCATCAAAATCTATGTCATTTACTTTATAATTTCGATGATTACTATCATATTTTAATAAATAAGCTAATTGTTCAGCATCAGTTAAATCATTGATTGCTACAACTTCAATATTAGGATCTTCCTCCATAATTCTAAATACTAATCTTCCAATTCTTCCAAAACCATTAATTGCTACTTTCATTATTATCACCCTTTCTTTAATGGAAACAACTTCCACCAATAAATTCTCTTAAAACTGATTCTTTTGGAACATCATCAGATGGAATTGGTAAAAAATTCCTTAAAAAATTAATTAATCTTATTGCTTCTGGATAAACTTCATCATCTTCATTAACAGAAAATAATAAAGGCTCAGCATATGTTTTTAAAACACCTAATTCATATATTAATGCAGAATTAATAATTATATCTGCTTTATTTTGATATGGGAAAACATATTCTTCTTCTCCTTCTAAAATATTTTTCCAATTTCTTAAAGTTTCAGCAGCATTCCAACCACGATATTTATTATCTCTTATAATTCTTCTTAATCTTCTCGTATCTGAAGTATGTATTCTATTATGATTATCAATATTTAATTGCGTTAATGGACTAATATATATTTTAAATTTGTTTGAATCATCAATAGCTAGAGTTAACTCTGGATTTAATGCATGTAATCCTTCAATTATAACAATATCATTTTCGCCTAATTGTAAAGTTCTACCTTTATATTCTCTTTCACCTAAAACAAAATTATATTCAGGAATCATTACCTTTTCTCCTGCTAATAATTTTAATAAATGTTTATTAAATAAATCGGTATCTACCGCTTTTAATGACTCAAAATCATAATCACCATTTTCTTTTTTAGGTGTATCAATACGATTTAAAAAATAATCATCCGTTGAAATACTATGAGTTTTAAATCCCCTAGCTTTTAAATATACTTCTAATTTTCTAGCAGTAGTTGTTTTACCACTTGAAGAAGGTCCGGCTAATAAAACAATTTTAACTTTATTTTTCTTATTATAGATTATATCAGCTGTTTTAGCTAATTGACTATTATAATTTGCTTCTGCTAATTGAATGACATCATTATATTTACCCAAAGAAACAATTTTATTCAAATCAGCAGCATTAGATATGCCAACAGTTTTTCCCATGTTAGTATAATCCAAAAATGCATCAAATAACATTTTATGATGAGAATAATCTTCAGTATATTTTGGATTATTAATCGATGGATAACTTAATACAAATCCATTATCTTTAATATATGTTAATTTAAATTCATCTAACACTCTTGTACTATAAGGCATTTCACTAAAGAAATAGTCATAATATTCATCTAATCGATATAAGTTAATATAAGTATTACTTATATATTTAAATACATCAACTTTATCAAATTGTTTTTTCTTTTTAAAGAAATTCATCGCATCTTTTCTAGATACACTTAATTTAATAAAATTATAATCTTGTTTTACTAATTCTTCCATCTTATCTTCAATTTTTTGTATTATTGTTTTATCAATTTCTTTATTTACCATTTCACAATAAACACTATTATCAATTGAATGTTGAATAATTACTTCTGCATCATTTCCTAATACTTTTTTAATAGCCACAATCATTAAAAAATGTACACCATGAGAATATACAGTATGACCAAACATAGAACTTCGATCATAAAAATCAATTGAACATTTTTTAGTTATTTTATAGGCTAATTCTTCAATAACATTATCAACCTTAGCTATCAAAATAGGATAATTATATCTACTTTGAAAACTATGTGATATATCTGATAATGAAGTGTTTTCAGGATATTCTTTAATTAATCCCTCTTTATACTCCACTTTAATCATTTTGTCCATAATATCATTCCTTTATTCTTAAATCATTATATCAAAAAAAAAAAAATTTGTCATTTCTTTTATTGAATAAATTTTAACTTTACAAACTATTATATTAAATAGGAGATGATTTTATGCTTATACCAACAATTATTGAAAAAAGTAATAATGGCGAAAGAGCTTATGATATTTATTCAAGATTATTAAAAGATCGAATAATTATTTTAACTGGAGAAATCGATGATAATAATGCTAATATTGTAGTTGCCCAATTATTATATTTAGATAGTATAAATAATAATGATATTAGTTTATACATAAATAGCCCAGGGGGAAGTATTACCGCTGGGATGGCTATTTATGACACTATGAATTTTATAAAAAGTGATGTATCAACTATTTGTTTAGGAATGGCTGCTTCGATGGGAGCATTCTTATTATCAAGTGGAACTAAGGGAAAAAGATATTGTTTGCCTAATAGTGAAGTTATGATACATCAACCTTTAGGAGGAGCAAGTGGGCAAGCAACCGAAATTAAAATAGCAGCAGAACACATTTTAAAAATAAAAGAAAAATTAAATAAAATTTTAGCTTCTAACACCAATAAAGATATTAAAACTATCGAAATAGACACCGAAAGAGATAACTACTTATCTAGTGATGAAGCATTACAATATGGATTAATTGACCAAATATTATAGAGAAGATTATCCTTCTCTATTTGTTTTACAATAATATTGTTCACCTAATTCGACTAATCTTTTAGTCATTTCACCACCAACAGTGCCGTTTAATCTAGCAGTTTGATCAGCACCTAAGGTAATACCTAACTCTCTAGCTATTTCATATTTTAAATTTTCTAGAGATTTCTTACTACCTGGAACTACTAATTTATTCATTTTATCACCACCTTACATTACTATTATGGATATTAAATTTAATAAAATAAGTGGTAAAAAAAACTAGATAGCAAATTGCTATCTATTTTAATTATTTAGCTTGGTAACCACCTAAGTTTTGTTGTCCCATTTGAACTAATCTCTTAGTGATTTCTCCACCTACTGAACCATTAGCACGGCTTGTAGCATCTGGTCCTAAGTTAACACCAAATTCGCTAGCTATTTCATATTTCATTTTATCGATAGCTTGTTTAGCTCCTGGTACTACTAATTTACTTGTAGATTTGTTATTCATTATTCTCACCTCCGTACATTAATATCATGCACGGATTATTTAAAAATATTAGTGGTAAAAAATGGTTATAATAAATCTTTAAAATCTTTACTAAAATCAGTTATAATTTCGATATTATTTATACATTCATCAATTAATTCTTGATAATTGAATTTTTCATATTCCAAACATTTATCTAATTTAGGATTAATAACAGGATGTTTAGGAACAAATATTGTACAACAATCTTCAAAAGGTAAAACACTTGTTTCATATGTTCCTATTTTTTTAGCAATTTCAATAATTTCTAATTTATCTAAACATGCAACAGGTCTAATTACTGGAAAATTGGTTACACTATTAATGACATTAATACTAGTTAATGTTTGACTAGCAACTTGCCCAATACTTTCACCATTTATTAATACTTTATATTTATTAGATATGTTAGTTGCAATTCGATACATCATTCTTCTTAAAATAGTAATATTATATTCACTTGGAACATTCTTATATATTGCTTCTTGTAATTTAGTAAATGGTATTACTAACAATTTAATATTACCAGAATATTGATTTAAAATATTGGCTAGTTCAATAACTTTGTTTTTAGCTTCAATACTAGTATGTGGTGGAGAATCAAAATATAAACAATCAATATCAATTCCTCTTTTTAAAGCTAAATATCCAGCTACTGGTGAATCAATACCACCAGATAACATAAGTATTCCTTTACCTTGAATACCAACAGGATATCCACCACTACCTTTTATTTCATTAGTATAAATGTAGGTATCTTCTCTTATTTCAATATGAACTATAATATCAGGATTGTGAACATCAACCTTACAATCAAAATATTTTAAAACTAAACCACCAATTATATTATTAAATTCCATTGATTTAATTTCAAAATTTTTATTAGCCCTTTTAGTTTCAACTTTAAATGTTTTAAAATTTTCATTTTTTAAAACTTCTAAAACTCCATTTTTTATAGCATCAATATTAGTATTTACTTTATAAGCAATTACTATTCCTTGTAGACCAAAAACTTTTTTTAATTTGTTTATTGCATCATCAAAATTATTAGGAATAATATACATACGATCTCTTTTTTTAATAATTTTTCCATCTACTTTTATATTTTCACTTAATTTATTGATAAATTGATTTCTATTTCCTTTTTTAGTTGTTAATTCACCATATTTAATTAATATTAATTTCTCCATCAAAATCACCAGTTATATTATATATTATTAATTTTTTTAAAGCAAGAAAAAAGACTATTTTCTATAGTCTAAAATAATTATTTTATTTTTTTTAATTGTTTTTTCTTTTGCTTTAACATTTTCAGTTTCAACAATTAAATTTAAAAATTTTTTAATTTTATTATAATAATCAATTACTCTTTTGGTATATAAAGAATCCTTTTCTCCACAATATCCTATAGTGAACCCTCCATTAGCGACAATTCTAGCTAAATATATTAGTTGATTATCATAAATTCCATCTACTACTAGATGACCTTTTAAATTACCATTAAAAGGTTTAGCAAAGCATCCTTCACCAGCTTGTGATTCAATTATTTTTTTATTTATCTTTAAATTTTTTATACTACAAATAGATTTAGATTCAGATAACTCAATTACATTATCAATTCCATCAAAATAACCATTATCATTTAAATATTTTCCAAATAATTCCTTTAAGAAACGATAATTATCTAACCATTTTCCAAATTGTTCATCATCATAAATTGATTCATCTAAATTAATTTTTTCATACATATCATTTTGAAATGATATTTCTCTAAAATTAATTAATCCATTCCCTTTTCCTTCTTCGTAAGCTTTTTCAAGTAAATACCTTTTTATTAAGTTTTCCGTATGCGTTCCTCCTTGTTATTTTTTTAAAACTTAATGCATTTTTAATATTATCATAAATCTAAAAGAAAGTCAAAAAAAATAGACATTGTTAATTTAAATTTGAAGTGCAACAAAATGTATTGAAAAAGACATATGAATAACCTATAATATTTTCTGCAACA
>CALVXO010000019.1 GCA_944371325.1 uncultured Bacilli bacterium
GTTTCCTCCATTGACGAATATTCCTAACTGCTGTCTCCCGTAGGAGTCTGGGCCGTGTCTCAGTCCCAGTGTGTCCGATCAGCCTCTCAGCTCGGATATGCATCGTAGTCTTGGTGAGCCATTACCTCACCAACTAACTAATACAACGCAAGCTCATCTTAAAGTGAAGCCGAAGCTCCTTTTAGCATATCTAGTTATCTAAATATGAATTATCCGGTATTAGCATCCGTTTCCAGAAGTTATCCCAGTCTTTAAGGTAGATTACCCACGCGTTACTCACCCGTCTGCCACTAGAGGGAAAATCCAAATCAAACTAAATCCAGAATTGTGCAAGCACTCAACTTTCAATAATTATCATTGGGCCCTCTCGTTCGACTTGCATGTCTTAGGCATGCCGCCAGCGTTCATCCTGAGCCAGGATCAAACTCTCCAAAAAAAAATAATTTTTTGTTAAATTAGTTTTTAATCCCGACTAATTATGAATTGACATTTTGCTCAGTTTTCAAAGATCATTCCTACGCTCTTCTCAAGTGCGCATTAATAATATACCAAATTAATTTTAATAAGTCAATACTTTTTTTACATTTTTTTAATTTTTTAAATGTAACTTTGATATATTATTTTAACTTTCTTAACTTTCTTTTTAAAAGTTAATCCTTTTTTTCGAAAGCCACTATAATATACCAAATTAATTTTAATAAGTCAATACTTTTTTTACATTTTTTTAATTTTTTTTAAATGTAACTTTGATATATTATTTTAACTATCTTTTCAAAAGTTAATCCTTTTTTTCGAAAGCCACTATAATATACCAAATTAATTTTAGTAAGTCAATACTTTTTTTACATTTTTTTCACTTTTATTATATTCTTTACTTTTATAAAAAATTACTATTCTTTTTTTCTTCTAATATTTTAAAATAATATGAACAGTATTCTTTGTTTTTTTGTGAATCAAACATAATCTTATGAGATTTATAACATTTAATTAATTCATCTAATCCCATTTTTATTACTTTATCTAGTTTTTCATCATATTTCATTATCTTTTTATGATATTCATATTCAAGTCTATCTAATATTTTAAATTCTCCAGTTGGAAATATTCTTAAATCCAAATCATAATCAATATATTTAATTGTGTTTTCTTCAATTATAAATGGCGTCGCTATGTTACAGTAATAGTATATTCCATCCTTTTTAATTTGTGATATAATATTGAACCATTTATTTTTAAAAAAATACATTATTGCTGGTTCTTTAGTTTTCCACCACGTTCCTTGTGCTTCCGTAACTTTTGTTTTATTGTTTCCAAATACAATATAATCTTTTTTTATATCCAAGACAACAGCTTCATCCCAAGAACGATGAATTTTACCATTATGTTTGTAACATTGAATTTGAAATTTATCTCCTATACAAATTTTTTTCATATATACCTCTTCCTATATATATTATATCATAAAAAAAGAAAGATTAACTTTCTTTTAAATATTTAATAGCAGCTTGATACTGATCATCAGTTTCTAAACTTGGATTTTTAAAATAATTTTCGGATAAAGATACTTCCAAATTTGGTTTTATTCCAACTTCATTTATCCATTCACCATTAGATGTCAACCATTTTTTTGTTGTAACCTTATATTGCCCAATTCCTGAAACATTTTGTAAATTTTGAACAGTTCCTTTTCCATAACTTGTTGTTCCTATAATATATGCACCTAATTGTTCTTTTAAACAACTAGTTACAACTTCACTAGCAGATGCACTTACACTATTTTGTAATATAACAATTTTATATGTTTTGTCTTCATCACCATCTGAATAAAATTTTTCAATTCCATTCTTATCTTCTGTTTGATAAATTACATGTGTATTATTCATGAATAAGCTTAATATATCCTTTGCAGCTGATAAATGACCACCACCATTAGAACGTAAATCAATTATTAAGCTTTTCATATTCTGACTTTCTAAATTTTCTAATGCTTGTTTAAATTGTGAATAAGTATTGTTTGCAAAAACATCTACTTTAATATACCCAATATTATTTTCCTTCATCTCAGAATGAACAGAATCGATAACAATTTTTTCTTTTTTTAAATTAAAAGTTAATTCTTCTTCATCTCTTAAAACTGTTATACTAATATCATCTGCTTGTGAAATTTTATCAACCAATTCCGTTGTAGATAAACCTTCAACACTTTCTCCATTAAATTTTGTAATAATATCTGCAACTTTTAAACCAGATTTTTCAGCAGGACTATTAGGATATATAGTAGTAATAATTATCTCATTATCTGTAGTTGAACTTATACCAACACCCAAGCCTTCATATTCACCTTCTAGAGTTATTGAAAAATTATTAGAATCATCTCCAACAAATTCTGAATATTCATCTAAAGAAGAAAGCATTCCTTTAATTGCACCAGAGATTAATTCTTCCTTATCTATATCACCATAATAGTTTTCTAAAACATAATTATATTCTTCTATGAACTTTTGAATTTCTTTAGAAGCAGTAGAATAATTAACATCTCCAATTAAATTCGATTTTATTCCTATAAAATATCCTACTAGAGAAAAAATCAACGAAGCTATAACAACAACCAATAAAACTTCAAATATTCCATACTTACTTTGATTATTATTTATATTTTCTTTTTCTTCTTTTTTATTTATCTTTATTTTAGCTTTTTTTTCTGATATTTTTTTATCAACTTGTTCAATATCAATTTTTTTGTTTGATCTTTTTCCTTTTTCCATAACATCATTCCTTATCTATAATAATATAGCATATTTTTAAAAAAATTACTATTCAATAATAATAAATTTCACAAAAAAAACAAAAATAAATTTTGTTTATGTCAATTGGTAGTCTGTATGGGATTCGAACCCATGAATGCAAGGATGAGAACCTTGAGTGTTAACCACTTCACCAACAGACCATATAAGAAGAAATTATTCTTCTTCTTGTTTAGATATTTCTTGTAAATGTTCTTTTAAGCTATCACCTACATAAGCTTTTTCAATTTTACCTTTTTTTATTTTTAGTAATGTAGATGTTTGGATTTTTAAGTCTTTAATATCTTTAATATCAAAATTAGATTTTTCTGATACAAAAGAACTATTTAAAGGATTAGTTAAATCTGCAGTATAATATCTAATAGAATCTTCTTTTTGATTATATAAATTCAAATAAGTTTGATAAATGACTGTATTATAATCATTTTCATCATATATCATTACGTAATATTCATCATTTGGTTGTTCTAATATATTACCGATTAATATATTATCATATTGAATTTTTTCAGAATTACTAGTTTCTTTTTCTTCTTCTTTTTCCTTGTTTACTAAAAATGTAATACCATAGAACACTACAAATATTAGTGTAACGATAATAACTAATTTAACTAATTTACCAAATTCATCTCCACTACTATAATTAGCTGTTTTTATTTTTTTGTTATTTTTTTTTGCCATTTCTAATCACCTAAACAAATTATACCATATAAATTAAAAAAAAGAAACATTTTTGTTTTTTTTTCACCAATGTTTCATTATTTTGCGACTGTCATAGTATTTATTGAGTTAGCAACTTCCAATAATTGATTACTGTCTAATTTATCTGATACTACATAAAATTCCACACCATTACTAATCCAACTAACAGAATCTTCGGCTAATACACCAACAGTATCCGTAACTATAAATGGTTCACCATACATTGGAATTGTTACTAATTCACTTGTAGGACTTACAGTTTCTTGAACTATAGTAAATGGATTTTCACCACTAAAAGTTAAAATAACTCTTTCGCCATTATCTGTAGATACCTTTTCTTGACCAGATAACTGTGTATTATTAGGTATATACATTGGATATATTATGGAATCTAAAGTTTCATTTGCTTCATCTAATTCATTGCTTACATTACTACTTAAAACAAAATAGCTTTCATCGTAAGTTGCTTTATAATCTATACTATTAAATTTCATTTGCATTTGAACTTCGTCTTTTTCATTTAATACGACAACAGATTTCAAATTTAAATCTTTATCTAATGTTATTTTTTGTTTTACTAATTCACTATTATTAGAATAATTTACTTTTGTTGTAAAAACATAATTATTATCTATCTCTTCAAATATTCGTTCATTATCACTTTCTATATCTTTTAAAATTGTTTGTAGCAAATAAGCTTGGGAATTATTATATGGCCATTCACTTTGAAATTTAAAACTTTTATTTAATGATGGGGTTAAAACATAGACACCTTCTTCATTTTTTAAAATAATTTGTTCATGATTATTTGTTTTATTTTTTAAACTAACTTTAAAATTATTTTCTTTTTGATAAGCAACTTCTACATCATATAAATAACTATCTTCGTTATTTATAATTTCTAATTCACCACTTAAATAATATCCATCAGAACTATTTACCTTTTTATTAAAATCTTTAACTATATCTTTTTCACCATATTTTCCACATCCAACTAGTAAAAAGCAACTTAAAATAGCCAAATATAATAAATATTTTTTCATTTTCTCACTCCTTGATAAATTATATTTATATATTTTAAAAAAAATGTATAATTTTACTAAAATCATACAAAATATTTAATGAATATAGAAAGGAATGATTATTTTGGAAACTTTACAAAAGATTTGTTTAGTTTTTACTATTATCGGAGCAATAGTATGGGGATTAATTGGACTTTTTGATTTTAATTTAGTTGCATATATTTTTGGTGAAGGATCTATGCTTTCTAGAATTATATATACAATTGTTGGAATTACTGGTTTAATTAATATCGGAATATTATTTAACCATATAGAACAATAAAAAAACTTCAATTTTGAAGTTTTTTTAATAATTCCTCATATTTATTTTGTAATACATAAATATCTTTACTACTCATAAATATCATAACAGCATTTTTGTGCTTTAATAATTTATCTACTGTATCTAAATTAATATATTCACCATTATCTAATTTGTCTAATATAACTTGATAAGTTACATCATCATACCCTTCTTCTTCTCTATCAACGCCAACATCCATTATATATGACTTATCAGCTAAATTTAAAGCATCTGCGAATTCTTGAGCCATTTCTTTAGTTCTTGATAAAGTATGCGTTTTTAAAATAGCTACAATTTCTTTATCAGGATATTTTTGTCTTGCTCCTTTAATTGTTACTTTTACTTCAGTTGGATGGTGTGCATAATCATCAATCGTAACAATATCACCTATAACTTTTTCTTTAAATCTTCTTTTAGCTCCTTCAAATGTTTTTAAATATTTAGCTACTTCCTTTGCTTCTAGTCTTTCATAATAACAAACACCAATAACAGCTAAAGAATTTAATAACATATGTTTACCGTATAAAGGCAAATCAAAATGACCATAATAATTATCTTCTACAAACACATCAAAACTTGTTCCTTCATTAGTAAAAACTACATCTTTAGCAATTATATCATTATCTTCGTTTAGTCCATAATAAAATATTGGAACATTTACTTCTATTGTATGAGTATATGGATCATCGCCACAAGCAATAACCATTTTTTGTGCTAATCTAGCATATTCTTGATATGCTGAAATAACATCATCTATATCTTTATAATAATCAATATGATCTAATTCAATATTTGTTATAATGGCATAATAAGGAGTATAATTTAAAAAATGTCTTTTATATTCACAAGCTTCTAAAGCAAAATATTTATTTTCTTTATTAGCATAACCTGTTCCATCACCTATTAAATAATTACAACCAGTAATATTTTTTAATACATGACTCAACATAGCTGTTGTTGTTGTTTTTCCATGACAACCAGCAATAGTAATTGTTTGAAACATTTTTGTTAATTTTCCTACCATATCTTGATATGAATAAATTTTTAATCCTAATTCCTTAGCCCTTACAATTTCTTCATGAGTATCTTTAAAAGCATTACCCTGTATAATTATCATATCTTCTTTTATATTATCTTTATTAAAATTATATATTTTTATTCCTTTTTCTATTAATGGTTGCTCGGTAAAAAAATGATCTGGTTTATCACTACCTTCTACTTCATAACCCAATCCATCAAGAATTTGCGCTAAAGCACTCATTCCAGTTCCTTTTATACCGACAAGAAAGTATTTCATCTAATCATCTCCTATTTATATTTTACACCATTATAAAGTAAAAAGTCCATATTTTTATTAAAATAATTAAAAAAACACTTAAGATAGTGTTTTACTCTTTATATTCAAATTCAAAATCTAGGATTCTAATAGTATCTCCTTCAACAGCACCTAATTTTCTAAGTTCATCATCGACACCATATTTTCTTAATTTATTAGCGAATCTATTAGCAGATTCATCTGTATTAAATTTTGTCATTTTTAATAATTTTTCTATTTTTTCACCCTTTACTATCCATGCATTATTTTCTTTAACAATTGTAAATGGTTTTTCTTCTTTGAACTTATATAAAATATGGCTTTCAAACTTTTCTTCTTCATATAAAGGCTCTTTTTTAATTTTATCTAACATATTAGCTATTGCTTCAACTACTTCTTTTAATCCCTCATTATTTATTGCTTTAATAGGATAAATAGGTAAATTAACTTTTTTCTTAAATTCTTTTAAATTATCTGAAGCATTAGGCATATCCATTTTGTTTGCTATAATAATTTGTGGCTTATCTAATATTTTAGGATTAAATTGTTTTAATTCGTTATTAATAATTACATAATCATCATATGGATTTCTTCCTTCAGTAGCTCCCATATCGATAACATGAGCAATCACTCTAGTTCTTTCAATATGTTTTAAAAATTGATCTCCTAATCCATCACCACGGCTTGCCCCTTCAATTAATCCAGGCAAATCAGCAACAACAAAAGAAGAATTACTAGACTTAACAACTCCTAAATTAGGTTTTAAAGTTGTAAAATGATAAGCAGCTATCTTAGGTTTAGCTTTAGATATTTTTGATATAATTGTTGATTTGCCAACACTAGGCATACCTACTAATCCAACATCAGCTAACAATTTTAATTCTACTTTAACATTTCTTACTTCGCCAGGTTCACCATTTTCAGCAAAATGAGGAGCAGGATTTGATTTAGTTGCGAATGCAATATTACCTCGTCCTCCTCTTCCGCCAGCAGCAACTATAACTTCATCATCTTTTGTAGTTAAATCAGCTATAATCAAATTAGTATCTAAATCAGTTATAATAGTGCCCAAAGGAACTTTTACAATAATATCTTCGGCCTTAGCACCATGCTTACCCTTTCCTTGACCATTTTCACCTTTTTTACCTTTAATTTGTTTTTGATACCTTAAATCAATTAAAGTATTTAAACCTTCATCTACTTTAAATATAATATCTGAACCTTTTCCACCATTACCACCAAAAGGTCCACCCATTTCTACAAATTTTTCTCTTCTAAAAGCCATACAGCCATCGCCACCAGTTCCAGCTATAAGCTCTAATTTAACTTCATCGATAAACATAGTAAATCACCAACTCCATTATACATTAAAAAAAAATAGTAGTAAATACTATTTTCTTAAAATCATTTTTTCTAAACTTGTTTTAATTTCATTTTCATTAAAAGGTTTATTTAAAACATCTACTATAGGATATTTAAATACCTTGTCAATTGAATCTTTAGTATCATCACCAGTTAATATGCAAACTGGAATTTTATTAAATAAATTATGATTTTTAAAAGTTTCTAATACTTCAAAGCCATTAATATTAGGCATATTTAAATCTAAAAACATCCCTACAAATTCACTATCAAAATTATTTCTAATTGCTTCTATAGCTTCTTTACCATCTTTTGCTGTTATTACATTATAATCGTTTTTAAAAATTTTTGATGCAAACATTGTAATCAAACTAGAATCATCAACAATCAATAATATCTTCATATAATCAACCTCTATGTTAATTATATCATATAATTTTAAATTTTGTTCTTTATTTGTAAATTTTATTTAATTTTTTAGAATCACTTACTTCAGATTTAATTTCATTTATTTTTAATTTAAATAATTCATTAATTTCCTGTCTAATTTGCTTAGAAATAAATCCACCTAATTTTACTACAGGGAACTCATCTCTAATTGATATCTTTAATTCTTTTATAAATTCATTTGGTTCAACAAAATCACTTGTTAGATAATGTTTCTTTAAAATTAGTGTTTCCGATTTTAAAATAAAATTCATCTGACTATCTTTTGAAGATGATAAAATTTCTTTCAATAATTCTTCTTTAGTAGTATTATTTATAGAAACAATTTTATAGTAAACATTAGCCCATTTAATTTCATTTGTTTCCTTATTTCTTATTTTAACACCTATAATTAAGGCCATATCACAACTTTCATAAAATGAATTTGTGTAATTTCCTAAATACAAAAAATATTCTAAACGATAATGATCTAAGTCAGTTGTAGTATTTTTATTAATAATAGTTTCTATTGCCGCTAATATGTATATTTTTTCTTGCATAAATAATATTTTATTTTAAAACTTTTACTTTAGATTTTTCTTTTATATCATTATTAGTTCTTTTTAATTCAGTTGTGATTTGATTTTTAACTTCTTTAGGAATTGTACCTCCTAATTTTACAAGAGTAATAACACCATTACTATTTAACATTCCACCAAAACCATCGATATAATATGTTTCTTTTGGTATTTCATCTAAGAACTTCTCTAGACCAATAAATGCACTAGAAGATATGTAAGGCTTTCTAAAAATTGATGTTTCTTCTTTCAAAATAAAGTTTATTTGTTCTACAATAGAGCCATCTAAAATTCTATTAAATATATTTTTAGAATTTTCATTAACCATTTGTCCTTGTTCAAGAATTTTGTAAAACAAATCAATCCATTCTATTTTATTTGTTTTTAGATTTTTTAATTTAACCCCTAAAACAAGTGCAGAACTTTTATTTTCTTCATTAAGAAATGGAACATGAATTCCTAAATCTAAATAATACTCTAATCGATAATCATCTAAATCTGTTGTATACTTCTTATTTATAATAGTTTCAATTGCTGCTAAATAATATATTTTTTCCTTCATAAAATCACCGAACATATTATATCACATTTTACAAAAAAAAGATAAAAAACTATTTAGTAGTATAAACACTTACTTGTTTTTTATCTTTTCCAACTCTTTCATATTTAACATATCCATCTATCTTAGCATAAACAGTATCATCTGAACCGATTCCAACATTAACACCTGGATAAACTTTAGTTCCTCTTTGACGATATAAAATAGATCCACCTGTTACATATTCACCATCACTAGCTTTGGCTCCTAGTCTTTTTGATATTGAATCACGACCATTTTTAGTAGAACCTTGTCCTTTTTTGTGAGCGAATAATTGTATATTTAATTGCATCAATTTTAACACAATTAACACCTCCTTATTTCTATATATTTAGGGTATTGTTTTTCTAATTTTTCTAATAAATCAATTAAATTATCAATTAATTTATTGATTATTTCATCATCTTTAATAATATCAATATTAACTCCATTATTATCACTATATTTAATTGCATTATCATCAATTCTTAATATAGCATTAACAGTTGTAATTACCATTGATGATACGGAAGCACAAACTATATCTTTCCCTAGTTCTTCATAATTAGCGTGTCCCTTTATTATTATTTGTTTTTCTTTAATACTAACTTTAATCATTATTTTTCTTCAATTTTTTTAATTTCTACTTTTGTGTATGGTTGACGATGACCTTGAGTTTTACGGTATTTTTTCTTAGCATTATATTTAAATACTTTAATTTTTTTATCTTTACCGTGTTTAATAACTTCACCTGTAACAGTTACGTTACTTAAGTAAGGATGTCCAGGAACGCCATTAATCATTAATACTTTATCAAATTTTACTTCTTTTCCAGCTTCTACATCTAATTTTTCAACATAGATAACTGATCCTTCTTCAACATAGTATTGTTTTCCACCTGTTTCAATTACTGCTTTCATTTTTTACCTCCTTTAATCTCAGACTCGCCATTAAGGTGATTATACTTAAAACCTTTTCTGTGCGGTTGTAGAGAGGTCTCTACACAGTTCCTAATTTTAACACACTTCCCTTTATTTGTCAAACATTTTTCTAATAATTTCTTTTTCTGTATAAAATTTATTATTTATTTTAAAAACATGTTTTGTTTGTTTCTTCATTTTTTTGATATCATTAATAGTTTTATGTTTTTTATAATTATAATCATTTAAATATCTTTCTAACAAAAATTTATTAAAATAATATTTATGTTTAATAATTTCTTTAAATAATTCAATTACTATAAATAATAAAATTAAAGATAAATCAATTTTATATAAAATAATTAATATTATAAATATAAAAGATAAAATAATACTTAAAATATGGCTCAATTTATATGGCAAAAATATATTAAATAAAACATTAAATATTTTACTACCATCTAAAGGATAAATAGGTAATAAATTAAATAATAATATAGCAATATTATAATAATTGAATATTGAATTATCCTTATACAACATAAAAAAAATAACTTGAAATATAGGACCTAAAATAGCAATTATAAATTCTTCTTTTAATGACTTATCAATATTTTCCTTAAATATTGTAATACCACCAAAAGGTAGTAATATTATTTTATCTATTTTCCATTTAAATATTAATGCTCCAATTATATGGCCTAATTCATGAATAATAATAATTGAACTAAAAATAATAAAATTTTTAAAATTTCCTGTTAAGAAACATATTAAACCAATTATGTAAAATAAAACATGAATTTTAAATATATTCTTGGTAGTCAACTACCTCACCATCTTTAGTAAATACTAAATACAAATTACTATTTGAAACACCAATTAAATTACCTTCTTTGATGTAATCATATAATTTTATATTTATTTCTTTTAAATTGGAATACCAAACATCTATACCATTTTCTTGTTGAATAATAATAGTATTCCCATAGCCTTCTTTTTCTCCTATAAAAATTACAATACCAGAATCTATAGCTGGAACCAAATAATTATCCTCAACTAATAAAGCTACGCCATCTTTATATTTATTTTTTCCTTTATAACTTAATTTTTCATTAAATACAGGTGTTACTTCTTCGAAATATTTACTAAAAGGTAAAGCTGAACCAAATTTATTTTCATACCATTTATTTATTTGTGCAAAACTAATATTATATTCATATACGTACTTATAAAAATTAATCTTAAATTGATCATTTCTTAATAATATTATACTTAATATAGTTAAAACAACTAATAATAAAAATTTTAAAGCTGTGGATTTTTTTATCACATTTATTCACCTAAATAAATATATGATAAAAAAAATCAAAAATTAATTTGATTTTTCGTATTCTAAAACATTTGTAATCATTTTCTTTAAAGCTGTAGAAGTAACTGTTGCACTACTTACAGTATCTAAAGACTCTATATTATTTTGATTTTCGATTAATTTATTTATATAATCATCATCAATTACTAATTGATATCTATTTTGTGTTTCATGATGAGAAGTAATCTCAATACTAACAATTTGATTATTTTCAAAAATGACCTTAGCCTTTATTCTTCCACCATATCCTTTTTGTGAAACATTGTAAACAGTTTGATTGTTTATATTTTCTTTACTTATCAATTCAAAATTAGGATCTAAATTTCCTTCTACTCTTCTAGTTGAAGCAAGTAAGAAAATTGTAATCATTATAACAATAGCAATCAAGAAAAACCAAATAACTGACTTAATAAAATTAAATCTTGATTGAACACCTATTTTGTCTAAAAATATAACAATTGGGTTGACAATTAATATACTAAATGCTACACCTTCAACACCTGTAAATCTAAATATAACAGTTATTATACCCAATAAAATACCTTGTAATACTTGACCTATTGGTGTTACACAACTAGTAACAGGATCTGTAGCCATAAATATTGAGCCAAACATTAATCCACCACTTAAAATATGGAATAAAGGGTAATATATATCTTGATCTAATAATCTACCAATACCTAAAGTTAATATAAATACTGTAGTAATATATACTAAAGGAATTCGCCATTTAATAGTTTTTGTTAAACTTAAAAATATATAAGCTACTAAACATAATAAAGCACTTGTTTCAATAAAACTTCCTGGAATAGTACCAATAAAGAAATTAGATAAATCACCATAAGGTTTTACTAATTCATCGTAACTACCAATGCCTGTTACCATAGAAGCATTAGTTAAAGGAGTTGCTTTACTAATAGTATCTAATTCATAAGCGTTGAAATAATTATTCGTAGTTAAAATACTAGAAAAGAATAAAACAATAACTAAGTATCCGACTAAAGCTGGATTAAATAAATTTTTACCAAATCCACCAAAGATAATTTTACTTACACTAGCTACTATACTACCTATTACTAAAATATAAATAGGTGTGTGCATTGGTAAAATCAATGATAAAAATAATCCAGGAAAAAAAGCATAAGAATTTTTTATATAATTCTTTTTCTTTAATATTAAAGCATAAATTGCTTCTACTACAAATGAAGTTAATGAAGCTATTATTATAGATATTATAGGACTAAAGATTTCTATAAATTCTATCTTACCATAACTATATGGTATATAACCATTTTTATATATACTAAATATAATTAAAGGTAATAAAGCTATTAATAGATTTATCATTATTTTATTAGTTTTATATTTACTTCTTAGAAATGGTCCCATTATTTATCCCCCTTTACTAAATCTTTAGCATCTTTTACTCTTTCTCTTACAAGTAAATTTGCAGGACAAATGTAAGAACATAAACCACATCCTATACATTTTTCAGGATGCAATTGTTTTATTTTTTTTATATCTTTTTCATTTTTATATTTTGTCTTCATAATTAAAACAGGACTTAATTTAGCAGGACAAACTTCAACGCATTTACCACATCTTAAACAAATACTAGGAATATTAATAGTATTATTTAAAGCTAAAACACAATTTAAATTAGCAGATAAAATTAAATCATCTACCTTAATTCCCATCATAGGTCCACCAGCAACAACAATACTATCATTTTTTATTTTTAATTGCTCTAAAACTTCCTTAGCATCAGTACCTATTTTAACTAAAACATTTCTTTTTTCTCCTAAATTTTCACCAGAAAAAGTAACTACTCTCTCAATTAAAGGTTTATTATATTTTAAAGCTTCATATATAGCATAAATAGTAGAAATATTATTTACAACAATTCCTTCTTCAATAGGATACTTATCATAATCTTTATTAGTAACTTCCTTTATTAGGTTTCTTTCCCATCCCATCGGATAATTATTAGGCACTAATTTAATTTTAATTTTCAAATAAGTTCCAATAAAATTATCAAAAGCTTGTTTTAATTCAATATTTTCTTTTTTTATAGCAATTATAGCTTCTTTTATTTTGTTTATCTCTAATATTGCATCAATAGTTTCTAATAGCTCTTCACATTTTATTTTAGCTAAAGCTTCGTCTGCCGTTATATAAGGCTCACATTCAACAGCATTAACAATCAATGTATTTATGTTTTTCGCTTCATATTTAACATATGTAGGAAAACCTGCTCCACCTAATCCAACAATACCATTTTCCTTTAATCTTTCAATGAACTCTTCTTTTGTATATTTATTTATATTTCTCTTAACACTTAATTTTTGTTCAATTTTTTCTTTAAAATCATTTTCAATAACAACACATTTTACTTTTTCACCGTTAAAACATGTTCTTTCTTCAAAATCTAATACCGTTCCACTAACACTAGAATGAATTGGTATTCTAAAATCCCCTTTTCTTTTACCAATTATACTTCCTTTATATACATATTCTCCTTTTTTTACTAAAATAGTAATATTTGTATCATTACCACTAATTAAAGGAATATATACTTTTTTAGGCTTATTATAAACGATTAAATGCTCATTTGTTAATTTATTCTTATGTAATTTCACTTTCATTTTAATCATTACCTTTCTTTATTAATTATACTAAAATAAAAATTAATTTTCAATGAAAAATAAAAAAAAAGACTAAAAAGTCTTAATAATCATATACACCATTTATTTTATCATAAGTTTCACTATCTAATTTATCAACACTCCACTTATCATTTATTCTAGTTAATTTTATTTCAATAGTATATCTTACTTTTTCTTTAGCTTCTTTTAATTTTTCTAATTTATAATCATTAAACTTAACTACACTATATTCCCCATTTTCATAAAATTGTTCCTTATTATCATTCATATAATTATTAGCATCATCTAATACTCTTTTAAAATCAGTAACAGCTATTTCCACAGTAACAACCGCTTCATCTCCATCCATAGTTTCATCTTTTATTTCATAACTTAAATTTTGATAATGTTTTTTCATTATATCAACATACAATTTCTTTTGTTCATCATTTAAATCAGTTTCATTAACAGCATTATTTAAATCACTTATTACACTACTATCTAAAGATTGATATTTTTTTAAAAACTCTTCTGCTTTTTTAGTCGGTGTATTAGATAAATCATTACACCCTACTAATAAAAATAAACTTAAAAATAAAAAAACTAATTTTTTCATATATTTCACCTCAAAATTAGTTTTTACAATAAATTAAATATTATACTTATCATGTAAAAAAGCAATCATATTATATATTTTATTATATAAATTATATGAATTACTATGTTTAATATGACCTTTAAAACTATTAAAACTTAATAAAAATTTTTTATAATTTAATAGATCAATTTTATATAATTTATTCCATTTATTAACTTTTCTTTTTATTTTTTTAATACATCTTTTTCTAACTTTAATATAATTTTCATATATAATATATCCACAAAAATCAATACCTAAACTACTTCTATAGTATCTTGTTTTATTATTTAGTTTTAAATTTAGGTTATTAATGAAAATATTTACTTTATTTAAAATATATTTACATTCATTTTTATTATTTAATAAAAAAATAAAATCGTCCATAAAACGATTATAATATTTAATTTTTAATTCATATTTAACATAATAATCTAATTCATTTAATAATATATTCGCATAATATTGACTAGTATAATTACCAATAGGAATGGATATATTGTTTTCATTATCATATATAAATATTTTTGTTAAATTTAATACCTTTTTATCACTTATATATTTTTTTAAAATATTAAATAAAATATCTTTATCAATATTATAAAAAAACTTCTTTATATCACACTTTAAAATATAATAATCTCCATATAACTTATTCATTTTCCTCATATAAAATTGTAATTTTTTAACAGATTTATGAGTACCTTTATTATTAATACAAGCATACGAATCATCAATAAACCTTTTGATAAAAAATGGTTTAATAAATTCTTCAACATACCACTGTTGTACTATTCTATCCCTATAAGGTAAAGCCTTGATTATTCTTTCCTTAGGTTCATATATCGTAAATGTTTTATATTTACCTAACTTATAATTATTATACTTTAAATCATAATATAAATTCATAATATTTATTTCTAAATTAGATTCAAACAATATTACTTCATATTTATTACTTTTACCTTTTTTAGCACGTTTATGTGCTTCTAATAATTTAATAAAAGTTAACTTATCATCAAAACAATTTCTTATACTTTTAGACATTTAAACCATCCTAATAATAAATTATTAATATTAGTTATCTTTTTAATCCAAGCAGTATAATTATTGTTATTTATATATTTACTCTTTTTAGAAATTCTAATTAAAACACATAACATTCTTAAATTGACATCTAATTTATTTAAATATAAATATTTATTTTTTTTACTATAATCTTTATAAGATAAAATAATATATTTTAACCCTTCGTAAGTATTATTTTTAATATGATTAACTAAACTAAACCTTTCACTTTTAGGATACTTTTTTAATATATTTTCTGTATAATAAATTAATTCCAAATACTCTTTATATATTTTCAATTCTTCCATTTAAAACTCCTTATCAATTACCTTATATTCAATATTTAAATTATTAATTATCTTAAAATACTTATCGCTATATCTAGTAGGAAAACCACACTTATATATATAATCATTTAACTTAGTACATTTTAAATTTAAAATATTGCATAAGAATAAAGCATCATCATCAATTAAAATATAAAATATACCTATTTTAAATATATAGATTATATTTTCCTTACTTTTTAAATATAAATATTTTCGATACAACTTACTCATAAAAACTCCTTCAAAATATATTTTTATAACTTAGTAACTTTAACATTTTTATCAGTTTTATTTTAACATTTACAATCATCTTTAAAAAAAGCAGTATCAAAATAAGATACTGCAAATATAATTTCTGATTTTCACCATTTTGCTACTCACCCTAAATTATCTATTTATATTTTTTTATACAATTATGTATAAAGGACTCGACCTCAATATTATAAATTTTTATATAATCCTTAAATTATATCTTAAAGCAATATAATAATATAGTCCCGCGAACACACGCAATTGCACGGGCGGAATTGTTGGAATTACTACCACCTGTGTTGTTGTTGAAATTAAACAAACCGGCATTCGAACCATTGTTGTAGTTGCCGCCCCGATTGAACCAGGAATTACTAGAGTTCGGAAAGTTCGCGTTATGACCTACGCCCTATATAATTTATATCAATAAATTATACCAATATTAATACTTTTCTCAAGTACAAATATATTGTATCATATAATTTCAAATCATACAATATATTTTATGTATATTTTTAATTTTTTTTATTATTTTCAAAAAATTCCTTTATTTTATTACAATTATTAAAATTTTATTTTACATTTTGTTTACAAGATATACCCCGCCTCTCTCAACCTTCGGACGAGTGAGGCGATGCCACTCACTTCGTTCGTGAATCTTGATATTCACTACCTATATCACTTTATATACCTATTCCATATCTTATACTATTTCCAAGTCCGACCTTTGAAAAAAGAAGAAAGGTCGGGCATTACTCCGTTATCTTTCTTCTCTATTTTCTACCATTTTATCTTCTTTTATTACTTCAGTTATTCAAGAAAAGGAAAGTAGCAAACTAAAGTTTGCTACCCGCGAACACACGCAACTGCACGGGCGGAATCGTTGGAATAACTACCACCTGTGTAGTGGTCGAAACCAAACAAACCGGCATACGAACCATTGTAGCCGCCGCCCCGATAGAACCAGGAATCACTAGAGCTCGGAAAGATCGCGTAATCACTATACCATCCACCATTAGTGCTTCCAAAAATCTTTAATGTTTCTTTTGTTGCATCTCCTAATTTTCCTCGTCCATGAGTAGTAGAAGATGTTCCATATGTATAACTATCATAATATATTGAATCTGGTGGGGTACTAAATCCGGCATTACTTGTATAAAATGCTCCACTACTATTTACCATATTTCCCATTACATACTCCCAAGCACCTCCACTCATATCATATACTCCATAGATATTTCCGGTTGTACTTGCCTTTGTGCCTAATGTTCGATCAGTTACATAATCTCCGATACTTCCATCATAATTTACTATTTTTCCATCATAAGTATAATATCCATAAGAATAATACTTATTTGAAGAAGTTGAATTACTTGGATATTGGGTTGCTACAGTATTAGCACTTCCTCCAACATTTCCTCCACTTCTTCCTGTATAATAACTACTACTATTATTTATATATACTTCTTCATTTATTCCATATTTACTATGGGATAAATATGATACTGCTCCCCATTCCATATTTTTCATCATATGACTATCGCCGTTTAAACTATAAGTTGTATTTATATTTTGAATTGCTGTGAAAAATGAAGATACTGTTTGACTTCTTAAACTTGTTACATTTGGTTTTATTGTTATCTTGCTTGTACTTCCACTTACCTCAAATTTTCCTACCCAAAATCCAGTTAATTCTTGCGTTCCTAAAGTAAATGCTGGATGAGTATACCAGTTTCCATTACTCGCATTTGTACAAGTTTCACTTGAAGTTGTTCCATCTGTTCCACTTATATTATCTGTACAACTTACTGTCCCAGTTGAAGAAGTACCACTCTCAAATTTAATTTGAATTTCTTGTTCATTTACACTTCCATTATCAGCATTAAATAATTGATATTTATATCTTGGTATCCACACATACCATAAATCTATTTCTGATTCTGATACTGTATCTCCTACTTTTTTTGTTGTATTTAAAACAACTGCATTGGCCCATTCTTTGGCATCATAATCATACCATTTGTCTGATTCAGAAGCCACTACCCAATTAGTTCCATTATATTTTATTGGTACCATATTATCTAATAATTCTGGTTTATTAGGTGGCACATATATATCTTCCACACATTCATTATTCATATTATAAGTATAACTATCATTTTCAACTTTAACTTCTACTTTGCTATCTAATGATATTTCTTCACCTGTTGTTGCATCATATACTTTAGTTGGTAAATACTCATTAGTTACTAAATCATTCAATGTTACACAATATGTATTACCATTATATTTGGGAAAATCATTTAAATTTTCTGATACATATAAACCAGTTGCACTATATAATATTTCTTTACTAGCATCACTTAATTCTCCTTTAGTTTTTCTAATAGAATTTAAAATAGGAGGAAAAGCCAATAAAGCTATTAATGCTAAAATAATAACAACTCCTATTAATTCTGCTAAAGTAAACCCTTTTTTCATATAAACCTCCTTAATATTCACAGTTACCTGGTGTACGAGGATAAGGTATTACATCACGAATATTTTCAACACCAGTTAAATAAATTAATAATCTTTCAAACCCCATTCCAAATCCTGAATGAACACATCCACCAAATTTACGTAAGTTCAAATACCATTCCATAGAATCAAGTGGCATATTTAACTCTTTCATTCTATTAACTAATTTATCATAATCTTCTTCTCTTTGAGAACCACCCATTAATTCTCCTGCTCCTGGTACTTCTAAGTCAACAGCTGCAACAGTTTTACCATCTTTATTCTGTTTCATATAAAATGCTTTAATATCTTTAGGCCAATTAGTTATAAATACAGGCCCATTAAAGTATTCTGTAATATATTTTTCATGTTCTTTAGCTATATCTTCACCATATTCTGGTTTAAATTCAAAATCAACTTTGGCTTCTTTTAATATTTTAATAACTTCTTCATGAGTAACTCTAGTAAATTTAGATTTAACTAATTTATTTAATTTATCTAATAATCCTTTTTCAACAAATTTATCTAAAAAATTCATTTCATCAACACAATTATCTAAAACATATTTAACAACATATTTAAGCATATCTTCCATGATATTCATATCTTGTTCCAAATCACAAAAAGCTATTTCTGGTTCGATCATCCAAAATTCAGAAGCATGTGTCTTAGTATTAGAGTTTTCGGCCCTAAAAGTTGGACCAAAAGTATATGTTTTTTTATAAGCTAAAGCGAATGTTTCAGCTTGTAATTGACCTGATACAGTTAAGTTAGTTGGTTTGCCAAAGAAATCTTTAGTGTAATCTGGTTTACCATTTACTCTATTTAAATCTAAAGTTGTTACTTGAAACATTTCTCCTGCGCCTTCACAATCACTAGCAGTAATTAATGGAGCATGGAAATAAACATAACCATTTTTTTGAAAATAATTATGAATAGCATAAGCTGCTACACTTCTTACTCTAAACACAGCTTGAAATAAATTAGTTCGTGGTCTTAAGTAAGCTACTTCTCTTAAAAACTCACGCGTATGTCTTTTGGGTTGAATTGGATAGTCTTCAGGACAATCTCCTAATAAAACAACGTCTTTAGCTACTACTTCATAATCTTGACCACTACCTAATGATTTAGATAAAGTACCTATTACTTTAATAGCACATCCAACCCTTAATTTAGATATAAATTCAAAATTACTTAATTTATTATCATATACTACTTGCATACTTTTAAAACAAGTACCATCATAAAAATCAATAAAACCAAATTCTTTTTGTTTTCTATGATTTCTAATCCAACCCTCTAATATTACTTCTTTATCTGCATATTCAGAAATATCTTCATATAAAACTTTTAAATCCATAATAAATTCCTCCTAGTCTCTATGTAATGATTTATATACCCATTCAAATATTAATAAACCTAGTACAATAATACCTACCCATAAAAATGGATTTCTACTATTTTCAAGAAAAAAATCTTTAACGTTTCCTGTTATATCATTAAACCAAGTATTAATATTATTCCATAAATTAGCCCACATAAATTACACCTTCCTTATTTTTTTATGACCTTTTATCAACATTTTAATACCATATGGATGTTTAAAAGCTACTGTTAATATTTTATCTTTTATACCAACTATAACACCTTCTCCATATGTATCAAAATAAATATGTTCTCCGACACTATATTCTATACTATCGTCAACATTATTTAATTTAACCTTACTTGAAGTTGTATTAAAATATTTAGAATTAATTTCTTTAATGAATCTACTTTCTTTATTACTTACTCGATTACCATATATAGTACGAGTTAAAGCATTTACTAACCAAAGTCTTTTTTTAGCTCGAGTAATAGCGACATAACATAATCTTCTTTCCTCTTCTAGTTTGTCATTGCTTTCAAAGGAATTAAAATGAGGAAATATGCTTTCTTCTAAACCAACTATAAAGACATTGTCAAATTCTAGTCCTTTAGCCGAATGAATTGTCATTAAGGTTACACTTTCATTATCTTTATATTCTGTTATATCTGCTACTAAGCTTATTTCATTTAAGAAATCTTCTAAACTAATTATACCATAGTTTTCTTCAAATTGATAAGCAATAGACTTAAATTCATTCAAGTTTTCTATTCTAGTTTGAGCTTCAATTGAATTTTCTTCTTCTAATTCTTTAATAATACCTGTTTTTTCTAATATTAAATCAATAAATTTAGTTAAGGTATAATTATCTTTATTTTCCCTTAAATAAGAAATTATATTCTTAAATTCTAATTCTTTACCTGAATCAATAGCATCATACATCGAACAATTTAAATCATTTGCTTTTTTACTTATTTTATCGATTGTAACTTTACCAATTTTTCTTCTTGGAACATTGATTATTCTAGTTAAACTAACATCATCATCTTTATTATAAATTAATTTCAAATAAGCCATTAAATCTTTAATTTCTTTTCTATTATAAAAATAAACACTTCCCACTACTTTATAAGGAATATTATTTAATAATAATTCATCTTCTAAATTACGTGATTGCGCATTTGTTCTATATAGAATTGCAATATCACTTAGTTTAGAACCATTATCTAATAATTTATTAATTTCATTAACAACATAAAAAGCTTCATCTTTTTCATCGGTCGCTCTCTTATATTCAATTTTTAATCCCTCTTCATTATCAGTCCATAAATTTTTATCTTTGCGATTAACATTATTCTTAATTAAATCATTTGAAGCATTAATAATTGTTTTAGTTGATCTATAATTTTGTTCTAGATAAACTGTTTTACAATTAGGATAATCTTTTTCAAAATTTAATATATTTTTATAATTAGATCCTCGCCAAGAATAAATAGATTGACTATCATCACCTACAACACAAATATTTTTATATTTAGCACTTATCATTTTAGTTAATAAATATTGTGCTTCATTAGTATCTTGATATTCATCAATTAAAATATATTTATATTGTTCTTGATATTCTTTTAATATTTCAGGATGTTTTCTAAATAAAACAATTGGTAACATTAACAAATCATCAAAATCAACACTATTATTTTTAATTAATCTATTTTCATATTTTCTATATATATCTAAAACTAATTCATCATAATCATTAGTTACAAATCTTTCAAATTCATAACTATCAATTAAAGCATTTTTATTATTACTTATAATATTTTTAATTGCTTTATAATTTTCATCACAATTCATATCTTTTAAAATATTTTTAATTAAAACATTACTATCATCACTATCTAAAATAGTAAAGTTTTTACTCAACTTTAATTTGTCATAATGTTTTTTTAAAATACTTAACCCAAATGAGTGAAAAGTTGATATTTGAATTTGATAACCAATCATCCCAACCATATTAAGTATTCTTTCTTTCATTTCTTTAGCTGCTTTATTAGTAAAAGTGATAGCTAAAATATTAGATGGATCAACATTGTTATCTAATATTAATTTAGCCACTTTAGTAGTTAATACTTTTGTTTTACCACTTCCTGCTCCAGCAAGCACCAATAATGGTCCTTCAGTTATATTAACAGCTTCTTTTTGTCTATCATTTAATGCATCTAAATTCATAAAACGCTCCTTTAATTTTGTACATTACAAATCTTTGTTATTATATATAAAATCAATTATATTTACATTTTTTATTCCTTCTATATTTTTTTGGAATATTAAATCTGCTACAAATAAATACCTTGGATACATTTCCTTAATTTCATAAAATGGTTTGTATTCTATTTCATATGTTTTTTTATCATCAATATTTTTAGAAACTTGAATATAAAAATATTCATCAATTCCTCTTCTAGCAATAAAATCACATTCTAATTTACCAATTCTACCTATACTTAAACTATAATTTTTATATTTTAAATATGAAAATAAAACATTTTCTAATACTGGGCCATAATTTATTCGATTATCTGTATTTAAAGAATAATAGATACTTAAATCAGCTAAATAGTATTTTTTCTCACCATTTAAAATTTTCTTTGACTTAATATCAAAAAATTCACAAGGATATATTATTTTAGCATTTTCTAACAATTCAATATAAGTTTTAATAGTCCTTCTATCTACAGATATTTTTTGACTAATTAAATAATCATAAATACTTTTAATAGATATTCTACACCCAAAATTATTAATAACAAACTTTTCAATTAATTCAAATAATTCAACATCTTTAATTTTTTTATAATTTTTTATATCCTTTTCAAATATTTGTTCAATAACATTTTTGGTATATAATAATTTATCTTGATAATTATCATAATATAAAGATCCTGGGAATCCACCATTTCTAATAAATTCTTCAAACTCAAAATAAATATTAGAATTTACATGCTTTTGTAAAAATTTTTTCATATCAACATATTCATAGAAATTAAGAGGTAACATTTCAATTTCAATATATCTTCCGGTTAATTTAGTTACTAATTCACCACTTAACAAGTAAGAGTTAGATCCTGTCAAAAATATAGAAAAATTACCTTCTTCTTTATAAGCATTAATAATAGTTTCAAATCCTTGAACATTTTGAACTTCATCTATAAATAAATATTTGAAATCGTTATCACAAATTAAACTATCAATAGTTTTCTCTAATTCGCTAGGTGTATTAACATTTTTATAATTTTTTTTATCTAATTCTATATAAATAATATCCTTATCTAATACACCATCTGCTTTTAATTCTTCAATAATTGATTTTAATAAATATGATTTCCCACATCTTCTTATCCCGGTAATCACTTTAATCATTGTGTCATTATAAAAGCCTCTTATTTTTTTTAAATATTCTTCTCTTTTATACAATTTTTCCATTTTATCACCAACATAATTATATAATTATTAAGAAAAATAGTCAAGTTATCGACCATTTTTTAATATAAATACATCAAATTTGGTCGATAACTCTACAGTTAAGAAAAAATATTTTTAATTAACATTGCAATAAAATATTGAATAATTAATAAATCTGTGATATATTAAATGCAGTTAGGGGAATTATTATGGAAGAGTTAAAAGGTTTATTTGTAAATGACAAAAAATATTCTTTAAAACAAATTAAAAAAATATCAAATGTTGATGAAGAAACACTAAATAATCAATTACTTATTTTAGAAGAACAAGGTACTATTATAGAATTTGATGGAATATACCAAAAGATTCCAAATAATTGTATAGTTGGAAAAATTAAAATTAAGAAAAATGGTTGTGGTGTTTTTTATTTAGATAAAGATAGATACGAAATTCATCCAAATGATTTAAATTATGCTTTAAATAACGACTTATGTTTATTTATATTTGATAAAGAAACTAAACAAGCTAAAGTTAAAAAAATAATTAAAAGATTTAATAACTTAGTTGTTTGTGAATTTATAAATAATAAACTAAAAATATATGGTGGAACAAAATACATAGAAATACCTAGTAAGGAAACTAAAAAATTAGTTGAGGGGTCAAGAGTATTAGTAAGAATTAAAGATGATGGATTATATGGTAATATTGTGGAAATAATTGGTCATAAAGATGATCCAGATATCGATTTAAAACAAATTGCTTTAAGTAATTGCTTTTGCTTAAATTTTAGTCAAGAAGCTATGGATGAATTAAATAAAATACCAAACGAAGTAAAAGATGAAGAATTAATTAATCGATTAGATTTAAGAAATAAACTGATCTATACTATAGATTGTGATACAACAAAAGATATGGATGATGCCATTAGTGTAGAAATAAATGAAAGAGGAAACTATGTTTTAGGTGTTCATATATCAGATGTATCTCATTATATAAAATATGGTAGTGCTTTATTTAAAGATGCTTATGAACGTGGAACAAGTGTTTATATGTTAGATTCAGTAATACCAATGATACATAAATATCTATCAAATGGAATTTGTTCATTAAATCCAAATGTCGATAGATTAACTAAATCATGTTTTATGGAAATAGATCAAGAAGGTAATGTTGTTGATTATAAAATCGTAAAAAGTGTTATAAATTCAAAGAAAAAAATGAAATATTCCGAAGTTAATAAAATATTAGAAGAAAATATAGCAATACCTTCTTATGAACCTTTTATTGATAATTTAAAAATTGCTAAACAATTAAATGATATTTTGACTAAACAAAATGAAGATAGAGGTTTTATAAATTTTTTAAGTTCTGATTTAAGTGTTAAACTAGATGATAAAAATAAACCTTTAGAATTTGTTAATAGTAGTCAAAGAACAGCTGAAACTATGATTGAAAATTATATGTTATTAGCAAATGAAACAGTAGCTCATAATTATTCATGGTTACCATTTATCTATCGAATTCATGAAATACCAGATAAAGTAGTAATTAAAAAAATGTTAGATTTACTTAAGACAATTGGATATAGAGTTCCTAACATTAAGAACTTTGAAAATCCAAAAAGTATTCAAGGAATTGTAAAAAGTTTATCAGATAATCAAGATTTTAAAATAATTTCAAATTTTATACTAAGAGGTATGAAGAAAGCAAGATATTCTAACAAAAATTTAGGTCACTTTGCCCTTTCTTATGACTATTACACTCATTTCACTTCTCCTATAAGAAGACTATGTGATTTAATGGTTCATATATTAATTGATAAATATGAAGAAAATAATTATATGATTGATGATGACACTTTTGCATTAGAACATTTACTATCTGATATTAGTGCTCAAGCATCATATAAAGAAAGAAAAGCTGAAGAAGCTGAAGAAGAAGCTAATATGATGAAAATGGCCGAATATATGGAAAATCATATAGGAGAATATTTTAATGGTAAAATTACAAATATATCTGAATGTGGAATAACTGTTGAAACAAATAACATTATTGGGGTTGCCAAAATATTTAATGTAAAAGGCGATTTCTATCAATTTGACCCAGAATCTTTCTTAATAAGAGGTAGAAAAACTAAAAATTGTTACAAAATTGGTGATTTAGTAAGATTAAAAGTATTAAATGCTTCAAAAGAATTCAGAACAATAGACTTTGAAATATGTCAAAAATTAGAAAAACAAAAAAGATTAAGTTTAAATGATATGAACCCCGTTTCTTGGACATAGAAACGAGGTTTTTATATGAGCAAATTAAGTTATGAAGAAAAAATAGAAA
>CALVXO010000020.1 GCA_944371325.1 uncultured Bacilli bacterium
TTGAAAATATATTAATTTTAATATATAATGAATACAGAAAGAGAATAAAGTTCGTAACTTGTATGTGATTCGCTCCATTTTGATAGTTAAAATCTCTAACTTTTAGAGATTTTTTTATAAAAAAAAACTTAGCCTGTTTTAGGTTAAGGTAGTGTAAGAAATTCTGTGTAAATGAGAATTCTCTCTTGTAAGGAATCTTTAAAATAGAGATTCCTTTTGTTACTATTATAATAACATATAATTGAACAATTTCAAATAACAATTTTATCTAACCCGTTTGCTTACTAATATTTGACATAAAAGCAGTGATTTTGTCAAGGCCAGCGCAGCTGTTCATTTTAGCCTTGATAAAATTGCTGTCTTTTATGTACAATGCTTATCAGCAAATGGTTAAATTCTTCCATCAAACATTATTGATAATTCTGATAATATTGGTCCCCAATGTCTATATGGTTGGGTCCATTTTTTCTCTATATTTTTAGCTGATAAATATAAGCATTTCATTAAGGACATATCTGTTGGAAATACCGCTTTAGTTTTAGTATATTTTCTAAACTGTCTATTTAATGATTCTATCGTATTGGTTGTATACATTATTTTTCTTATATTTTCTGAATATTGGAAGAATGGAGATATTGTATCCCAGTTTTCTTCCCATGATTTTAATGCTGAAGAATACTTATCTTTCCACTTGGTTTTAACCTTTTGTAATTCTTCATATCCTTGTTTTTCAGTGCTTGATGTATATATTTTCTTTAAATCATTACAAAATTCTTTTAAATCTTTATATGAAATAAATTTTACCGAATTTCTTATCATATGGACTATACATCTTTGTTGAACTGTATTAGGAAATGCTGTTTGAATTGCTTCCTTTATTCCAGTTAAATTATCACTGCATATTATTAATATATCTTTTACTCCTCGTTGTTTTAATTCATTTAATACTCCTAACCAAAATTTAGAAGATTCATTTTCTCCTATCCATATTCCCAATATTTCTTTGTGTCCATCACGAGTTATGCCTAATACTATATATGCTGCTTTCTTTACTACTCGTGAGTCTTCTCGTACACTAAAATGTACTGCATCTATAAATACTATTGGATAAACATCATCTAAAGGTCTTGATTGCCATTCTTTTATTTCTGGAATAATTCTATCTGTTATATTACTTACCATTGTTGCTGATACTTCTATTCCGTATAAATCTTGAATTTGATCATTGATTTCTCTAGTTGTTAAACCTCTGCCATATAAAGATATTATTTTATCTTCTATTCCTGATACATCTCGTACATTTTTAGGTACTATTTTTGGTTCAAATTCCCCATTACGATCTCTAGGTGTTTCAAATTCAAATTCTCCAAATTCACTTTTTAATGTCTTGGTAGTTGTCCCATTCCTATAGTTGTTTTTTTCTTTGGTTTTATCATATTTTGAGTATCCCATTGATGTATCAAATTCGGCATTCATCATTTCTTGGAGTGCACCTTTAAACATATCTTTTAATGCACTTGATAAATCCTGTGCTGATTTAATTTCATAATTTTCTTGCAATAATTGTAATATTTCTTTTCCTGAATTATTATTTTTTTCTTTCATTTAAAAATCTCTCCTTTTCTTATTTTATCATAGAGAGATTTCTATTTACACAATTTTTTTTACAGACTCTAGGTTAAGTTATTTTTATTTAGTGGTTCTATTTTTATTTTCTTATACACCTTTTTAAATCCTTCAAATATTGTATCTATTTCCTCATCATCTAATAAATGATCAATGTTTGAAATTTTTTTAAATACTGGAAATAAACGAAAAAGGTACTCTTGGCATATTTTTAAATCTTCTAAATAATTAATTTTTTCAATTGGTTTTCCCAACATATATTGAATAAACGAATTTATTTTTCTCTGATTACTAAATCTGTTTACACTTATCCGGTATAATTCAGTATAAGTTAATCCTAGAGAGTTTCTAAATTCTTCTTCAAATTTATTTAGAAGTTTCCTATCTTCTTCAAGATTGCTTTGGTTATAAACCCCCAATACAGTACTTACTTTGGACCAACCGAATCTTTTCTTAACAGCTTCAATATTAGTTTCGCCCTGTAACATAAAAGTCGCAGCACTATGTCTTATTACTCTAAGAGGAAGCTCTTCATAACCCAAAGAGCAAATAAACTCACGCCATTCAGCAGTATATTTTGATGGTGATATTAACTCTTGATCTAACCAAGAAGTGAATATAAAATCATCATTACTAACTAAAACACCACATTGTTCTTTAAAATATCTGTATTGATCAACTAAAGTTAATGTGTACTCACTAATACTTATCTCTCTTTCGCTACCATCCGTTTTCAAATCTTTAACAATCAACTCATTAGTAAGTCGTGATTTTACCAAAGCTCGTACAATTTTTAAAGTACATCTGTTTCTATTAATATCAGAATATTTTATTGCTAAGATTTCTTCTATACGTAAACCGGTTTCCAAGAACAAATTAACTAACAATTTAAATCTAATATTCTTGTTATTAACTTTATCAAGTACCAAGTGTATATCTACATTATCCAAATAATTTCTACTTTTAGGTTTATATTTAGGCTTTCTATCAACCTCATCAAATGGATTTTCTGATATAATTTTTAATTTATTTCTAAAGTACTCAAATGTTTTGTGTATTAATTGATAGGGATTATTGATTGTATTTTCAGACAATTCTTCTTTATTGGTATCATTAAGAGGTTTAGCAGAGAAGAGATAATCAACATACTGTTGTGCATCATCTACAGTAATATCTATTATCTTCTTATCTAATAACCCGGAATCTTGTATGAACCTACTTCTATAAGCAAGTACATCTTTATCATAGGTTAATTGACTTAAATTTTTGTTATTAAGTCGCGATTCTCTGTATAAAAGAAATTTCTCAAACCCTTCTTTCAGAGTTAGATTAACAAATTCATTCTCATCTGTTGTAGCAACATCATTTTTTTGATTAGAGTTATTTAGAGAATTAAGAATTTCCCACTTCCTATTAATAGCATTGAGTAACCCATAAACTACTTCTGTAATTCTACTTCCATTAAATCTAATTGAAATTCGGAATTTATCTGGACCAATTTCATAAATATATTTTAAATCTTCATCAGTAATTCCCAAACTTTTAGCTTTATTAAAAGTGATAGAAAATCGCTCTATCACTTCTTTAGTTAATTTAGATTTGCTCATGAGTTCGCCACGTAGTTATATTGTTTTTCTTGTTAGTACTCGCTTGTAGGAAGTTATCTATATCACTAATATAAAAATGTCTTTCATTTCCTATCCATGTAACAGGTAACAATTTTTCGTTAATAGCCTTAGTGATAATATACTTACTTAATTTTGGGTATATTTCCATAATCTCATTTATACTATAAAGTTCTTTCTTACTTTCCTTTACAGTATCTAATTCTAAGTTGTTTTCATAACTTTTAATAAGATTCCCTATACCAATAAATAAATCACTTAAACAAGTAATGTTTTCTTTTTCCACATCAATCCCTCCTTTATTACTTGCGTTCTAATCTGGAAGTAATTATTTCCAGTATATAATCTCTAACTTCTTTATGTAACTCTCTAGCTCTAATCTGTGTAAATATTTTTGGTTTTACATTTTCCTTCCACATATTATTTTCAGTACAATCAATATGATGTCCTACTAACACTTCCATTTGGTTGTTATAATCTCTTTCACGTGGAAGATAAACCCATATACATAAATCTAATGTAGGATCATATTTATCAAATATTTTTAATAAAGTACCTTGTTCAACACCATTATTAAAAATTTCGATAACACCATCTACATCAAACTCTAATTTTAATAACTGATTTGATACAGCTTTAAAAATATCAGTCGCTTTTCTAATCCGATCACTCCAAATTATCACATACAATCATCCTTTCATTTTAGAGTAATGATATCTTATGTAATTAAAAGTGGCACGCTAAGAATTTCTGTATTTTCTTATATTACCATATTCTCTAACTTTGTTAGTTATTGCTTTTTTTCTTCTTTTTTCGACTAACTAAACTTGCTTCAGTATTTTCTCCAAATACTCCCATTTTTATTCCATACCTATTTTTCACTTCATCAGTTGGAATTATATATCTGAAGTAGATTCTATCACCAAATGAGTTTGTAACCCAAAATTCACCAGTTTTTTTAATCATTTCATCCTTAAAATCCAAATAAGACATATAAGGTTTGAAATTTTCCATACACCAATTTTTATAAATTTGAAAAAATTGGCTAGTTGTAGGGTCATCAATTTCAGGGTCACGCTTAACTCTCACAGTACATTTTTTAATAAACTCCTTAAGCGATTTTATCAGCTTTTTTCTGTCTTTTCTTAATATTTTTCCATATTTTCTAAATTTTTTAGTCATTTTTCATCATTCCTTTCTCATTTCTAATATCTTTTTTTGAATAATCCCATTTCTGTTCCATATGTATTTTTTATTTCATCACTTGGAATTATATATCTGAAATAGGTATTACCACCAAATGTTTTTTTAACCAGCGTTTCTTTAGTTTCTGCAAGTAAAGCCTTTCTGAAATTTTGGTAATCCTCTGTAAAATTATTGTTGTTATCCTTACACCAATTTTTATAAATTTGGTAAAATTGGCCAGTTGTAGGATCATCAATTTCAGGTTCGCGTATTACTCTTTCGGTACACTCTTTAATAAATCTTGCAAGGCTATCATGTTCAATCCTAAAATACTCTCTAGATTTTATTGAACTTTCAGGAATAGAAAGAGTATAATTATTTTCTATAACTTTTCGAACTGCTTTAATAGCCCTAGAAACAATATAATCTTTTTCCTCAAGCAAATGTTTTAATAAGTCCTTATCCCTTTTCTCAGGTGGTATTGCATTAGGAGTTTCAACAATAACGAAACGATCCCACACATGAGGCCCAGCATCTCCACCAAATTTCATAAATTGATTCATCGACATCATAGCAACACCCTTAAATGTAAAATCAATTGCATCTTGGTATTTTCTAGCATCATTCAATGAATCTCCACCTGTCATTTTCTTCAAAAAATCTAAGTTAGGCAGTTTAAGACTAGTAACATCACTAAAAGATGCAAGCCTTTTATTAAGAAGATTTATTTTACTGAAATTACTATCCATCTTTTTGATTTCAGTACTAGTAAAATTACCCTCACCAACAAGATTTTCATGTAAACTTATATATTTAGATTTCCCTGTATGACCTTCACCAACTAATATAAGAACGCTTTTTATTCTAGAGGCATCTATACTAGAAATTGTTAATCCTGAAAATTCTTCAAGAACTTGCTGTTTATCCATTTCACTAGTAGTGAAATCTTTCATAAAATTATCATAGTAATGAGTTGGTGGTGATTCGAGATCTTTTATATAATTTGCATCTATTTGAATAGTTACATAGTATTTTGGACTATGAGGTTCTAAAGAGTCTGTACTAAAATGATAAATACCATTTTTGAAATTAATAATATCTTCATTATCATTAACATCCTTCATTTTCAAATACTTAGCTTTGACACATAACAAATAAAGTGTTTTCTCAATACCTTCTCTTGACTCTAAACCATCTGGCATTAGAGCTTCAATTATTTTTTTTAATTCCATATCAGAACATTCTTTATAAACATTATCACTATAAAGGTACTTTACAGTATTTTTATCCACATAGGATTTAATTATAAAGAAGTAAATTTGACTTAAAATAAATTTAGAAAGAATAGCAGGGTTTATATCAACACCATGTTTTGTTTTCATTATCCAATTAATTTTTTCTGGAAGAGTAATTTGTATAGGTAACTTTTTGATTTTTTGCTCTAAATTATCCCTATATTTTTCACCTGAGTCATCATCTTCCTTTGACAAACCCATAATTTCATATTTGAAGTAATTAATACTTTCTGATTTACTCATTTTTTTGGTAGCCATTAAGTATTCTATAATAGTCCCACCTGTTAAACCTTTAGGATCAAAGCAATAGAAAGTGTTATCATCATAAATGCGAAAACATCCGTGAGTACCGCAAATAGGGCAATCATCAAAAGCATAGTAATTACTACCTCTACTTACTGGTGATCCATATTCTTGAGATACATAGTTCAATAAATCAAAATCTCTTATCATCTTATTTAATGCTGTATTTTTTTTATAAGAAGATTTATCAGTTTTTTGATTTAAGGCGATTATATCATCTATACTAATAGTAGCATTTTTATTAAGCATACAACCACCTTTATTAGTACCAAACATCAATTTTCCTGGATTAGCACATGAAGTATCTGCATTAGGAATGTAATTATTCAATATTTCTAAAGCTCTAGTAATTAAACCTAAATTTGTAACTGGCTCATCTAATATAAATACTATCCGAATTCTTGGATATTCTTCAGTATAATTAAATGTATTATGATAGAAACATGGGTTTAAATTAACTTCTTTCAACTTAGCTAACACACTATCTAAAGTTATAACAGTTTTTCCTTCCTTATTATCAATATCTAAAAAGATAGTTTGTTGTTGTAAAAAATTCTGAATACTTGCACCATCTTTTAAAACACCAGGGCGAACAGTATATCCTTTTAATAAATAGTCATATAGTTGAGTAACTGTAACCTCTCGAATTGTAGAAGAATTTTTCAATCTATTCTGAATTGCTTGTACTTCACCATTAGTAGGACTCGGTTTATGATCAAAAGAAACACTATCAACCATTATTTTTATCTTTTTTTCACCATTAATTTGATTTTCTTGGTTATTCATATAATTTTCCTCCTTCTATTTTTTAATAACCTTATTATAGTTGGGGCCTTATAAAAAAGCCCTAACTATATTAAAAAAATGGATAATCATCATCTTCAGAACCAGGTACATTAACACTAGAAAGTTGATTATTATTTGGATTATCAACATCCATTGAAAGTTGGAGACATTCTTTTGTATATTCTCCAAACTTTTTCTTGTATTCTTCATAGTTCATAAAAGAACCATCAATTAATTTGACATCTGGAATAGGGATATTATCGACATCTTTCACATCATAAAAACCTCTAATTTCCAAACCCTTCTTTACTTTCCCATCCTTTTCATATTCTGTATAACCTAACTGACCAGCAAATTTTAGTCCCTTAAATTGAGATAATTCCAATTTTTGCCCAGGGATAACATTAATTTTAACATCGTTAGATTTTTCTATAATATCTATAAAGTACTTCATGTATCCTTGATTTTGTTGAGTTAAATATTTGGTACCTTCATTTGGCCATCTTCCTAACGCTTCATATAATCTCTGACAATAGTTTTTTAAAGCACTATTATCATCAAAATCAAATTTAATACGCCAAAGTTTTCCTTTTCCGTTATTAGAGCTATATTCTGATATATCAACTACCTGAAAAATGTACCCTTTAGGTGTAACCTTATCAAACTCTTGTATGTTTGTAGGAAGTATTTCTTCCCAATTATTAGTTATCATTTATTCTCATTCCTTTCTATAAAACATGTAAGTTCAGCTAACTATTACATAATAATGATTTAGTAATAGTTAGCTCACTAAGATAGATTTTTCCAATATAATAAATTTTAAATTTTCTGTATATATACTAGATCGCTATCATATTTTTTTACATCGAGTAACTCTGAAGGTTCAATGGTAATTTGAAGGTTATTATTAGTAAGATGATTCCATTGAAATACATTATTACCATACTCTACACTCTTTCCCAAAGCTGTTGTACTTTCTTTCCACTTTCTAAAAAAGCAATAACTATCTATACAACCACATTCATAATATAGTGTAATCGCACTAAAATTCTTAATCTTGATAATCTTTTCAAACAAACTTTTTTCTACTTTATTCTTGTTGAGTTGTAGGAAAAAGAATCTACAATAAGGAATTTCATGATATGTTTTATAACGCTTAATCCCTTCATCAACAGTATATCTTTTTTCTTCATCGTAAGTAATTAATGTATCAATTCCATTGATTTTTAACCTTTCTATATCATCCGCTTTAATTTCTATGGTTTCATCTAATGCAAAACCATAGTGAAGATCAATTTTAACTAATTTTCTCATTTTTATTTCCTTTCCTTTCATTTTTTCATCAGCATCCAAATATGCTCGAGCACTTATTTGTTGCTGACGAAATTACTTTAACACAGAAAGATAGTAGTTCTATTTTGTCGAACAAGACAAACTGCATTTCCAATATCTTTCTATCATCAACATCCAAATATGCTCGAGCACTTATTTGTTGCTGACGAGACCTATTGTACCGCAATATGGAATAATCCCATTTTGTCAAACTAAACAAACTGCTATTTTCATAAATTTTCATGCTTTTTCAATTATCAATTTTCCCCTTACTATGGGAAAAAGTAATTTATAATAAAAAAATATTCTTTTTTTAAATATTCTGTGATATTATATATAGCGGTGATTTTATGGCATCTAAAGAAAAATATATCTACACTAAAGATATCCCAATGTTTGAAAGATATGAATTTATTGATTATGGTGTTTATAGATTACTTTCTACTACCTTAAAAGGTAAAGTTAATAAGATGGGTAGTTATAGTTTTTATATTAAAGGAATTAATAGAAGAAAGAATAGTAATAATTTCATTACAATACCAGAAAAATCTTTTTTTGATGACTATCTTAAACTTGGTAAAGATTTATTTGAATTAGCTTCTGCAGAAAATAAAGTGTGTTTCAATAATAACTATTTTTTTGATGACAGTTCTAATCCTCAAGACAATTTTGATAGACAGGAATTAAAAAGTTTTTTTGTGGAACAAATCGTAATGGATACAAATTTTACAAAAGAACAACTAGAATTACTAAGGAAAATAGATAAGATAAATTATTATTATGCTGAAAGAACCGATTGTACACATATGATTAAATATACAGATACTATTGAATCGATTATAAACTCTTTAACTATTTTACTTTATTATACTAAATATGATATTACTGATTTACTTAAAAAACTATATAATGTACTAAAAAAGACACTAAAAAAGTATAAGAATATAGAGAACAACAGATTAGTACATCAACTATTTTTTGGTCTTGAAACATTTGAATTTGAAGAAATAAATGATGAAATAAGAGAATTGGAAAAGATGTATGATATAGATATAAGAAAAGATATTAGAATTGGTAATAAAAAAAATTTAAACACTATAACTAAATGGGATTTTGATGAAAAATTTGGTTTTTCTCCACTAAAAGTATTCTTTTCATGTGATCAAATAGTGGATTTAAGCAAAATTATTATAAAATGGTTAGAAATATATGGATTTCCATATTTTGTGTATAACTCTGATAAAGAAGAATATTTAAAAAAAATTAAAAAAAAATTTGAGTTAGAATGTTATATTTTAAAAGAAGAAGGAAAAGAACTATTTGAAAAAAATAGATACAAAAAATCTAACTACTATATAATTAAGGATGATAATAAAGTAGTTAATTATATAGAAAAAGTGGATGATCCAAACTATTTTTCTAACGAAATGTTTATTCCGTGTGAACCATTGATTGTTAATAGCATATATAATTACTTAATTTATACTATTCTCACTCAACAACAAACAGCAGATGAAAGAATAAAAGAAGTTTTTTATTTTAAAACACCTGAAAAAGTTGGTTCTAAAATAGATGTAAAAGAAAATCTGAAATTTACATATGAAACTAAAACTAACTACTCTAAATTAGATAGTAATATGAATATGAAAATTCTAGATTTTAAAACAAAATATGAAAAAATAGAATTTGATGGTAAAAAAGATTATTCTGAATCTGATAACAAATTTAAGTATAAACCAGATAATAAAAAAAAGAAAGATGATTTTGATGATAGTGAATTTTCACAAATATTCTTTCATAATCTGTGTGAAGCCGCTACTCTCTTAACACAAGAAAAAATAACAAGGATAGGATATCGGAACGATAAACAGTGTAAATTTTGTGGAAAATTTTTTACTCCTACAGAAAAAAATAAAATATATTGTAGTGAAGAATGTCGTAAAAAAGCTAGAAATAAGAAAATAAGGGATATGCCGAGTGATAAGAAAGAATAAACTATCCCTTATTTTTTTGTTGTTCTTACAATGTTTTTTTAAAAGAAGGGATAAAGGGATATGTTCTTTAAAATTATTATAAAAAAGTACACTAGTAAAAAAAAATATATTTTTTAAACTAAAAAAATTTTTAAATCTACATCACTTTATCCCTTGAAGTGAAGAGTTACCGTAAATACCGAGAAAATATGAGGGATACATATATACCTATAATCACTTAATGTATCCCTTATATTTTTATCTATCATTCTCATTCTTAACCATATTATAAAATGTATTTGGTTTTAAATTTAATTTTTTCATAGCTTCACGAGCAGTAATTTTCTTATCTTTCCATTCCTTAATTACTTCTTCAAAATTATCTGGTTTGGTTATTTTAGGTCTTCCAAATGAGTTACCGGTTTTAGTACCATATTTAAGAGCAATATCTATACCTTCACGTTGTCGAGTATTAATTTTTTCCTTTTCGGTTTGTGCAACATAAGATAATAACTGTAGAATTAAATCATTAATAAAAGTACCTAATAAATCTTTCTTTTGTCTAGTATCTAATAAAGGCATATCTAAAACAACTATATCAGCCTTAATATTCTTAGTTATATCTTTCCACTCATTAACTATCATTTCATAATTTCTACCCAATCTATCAATACTATGGATAACTAACAAATCATTCTCACGAAGAATTTTCTTTAGTATTTGATACTGTTCTCTTTCAAAATCCTTACCACTTTTTTTATCTATATAAATATCTCGTGAATCAATACCATAATTCTTAAACGCTTCAACCTGTCTAGCTTCATTTTGTGATTTACTACTGACACGTCCATATCCAAATGTCTTATTATTCATAAACTTTCTCCTTTTTCACATCTATCATAATAGGTGATACGATAGATAGCACTAGAGTATTTGAAAACCTATAAAAACTTTTCAAATATTTGAAAACTAAAATAAACACTTTTCCAAACACAAGAAAACAACTAAATCACACAGGATCTAATTGTTTGTTAAATTATACTTTTCCAAACATACGGTAGTATATTATATATAACTACAAGTTTATATTATAATTTATTTAAATACAATACCCCTATAACAACAGTTTTTCTAATTAGGTATTCTCAAACTAATAATAATATGCTATAATAACCGACTAAGGGAGATGATTAAAAATGAAAGAAAATATAAATTATGATAAAGAGATAATGGATTTTCTTTATAAAAAAATTTTTAATCCGGGTCTAAATAAAAATAAAGGTGAGATCAACAAAATAATTAATAAAACAATAAGGATCTTTGAAGAAGAAGATGTAAAAGGAAAAATCAGAAGATTTTGGTATGATATTTCTGCAAGGGAAGATATTGAAGACCGTCTTAAAAAAAATAATCTAACTACATTTGGAGATATTAAAGATGAATTTGATGAAAAATTCAGTTGGTTATTAGAAGAATAGAGCATAACTCTATTTTTTTATTTCTTCTAAAAAAACTACTTCTTTTTTAATACTATCATAATAAAAATATCCAACCATATTTTTTATATCAACTACCATAATAATATCACGCGAATACAAATAAACTTTAAAAGCATAAATATTAAGATTATTTTTTAGGTACTGTAATATTCTATACTGATTAATAGTTTCAACTCGATTTTTATTAATTTCTTCTTCTGTTAGCGGTTTTAGTTCTAAATTATTCATAATAGGTAATACATTGAAAATCAGTATCTACTATTTCTAAATCCTTATTATTTTTACCATAAATTCTATCCATATGATAGTCCATAATCTTATTATTTTCATTTTTCAATTCATCGTTTATATCTTCGCCAACAGAATTTTGATAATAACTTTCAAATAGGACAAATCTCTTTATATCAGCAAAACTAATATTATTAATTTGTATATTCGGAGTTAGATGTTGATTAATCTGTTCTTCAACTACTAAAGTATTCCCATTACAAACAATTCTCAAGTTACTCTTGTTATTAGGCCCTATGATAGTCAATTCATCTCCATCAACTAATTGAAGTATTTTACCTTTATTTTCCATATTCTTCACCTCGAATTGATTATATATAAATAGTTAATAAGTGGCAATTAAAAAGAGTAGAGTTAATTGTTCTACTCAATATAATAATATTTATTGCTTATGTAATACTAAACTACCACATTTAATATCACTAGAATCTTTTACTCTTTGACAAGTGGTAAATTGATCTCCATACTTATCTTCCAAACTAGCATAGTCATCAATATAATTAACATAATAGATAGTTTCTTTATCAAAAGTAAAATATGCTTCTTTCCCATCAAAACAAAGTCCACCATTATCTTCATCATCCTGGTAATAACAACCATTAATGCCAGCAGTATTAATACCTAAAAAAGTAAGCCAATCTAATTTATAAGCACCATATACAAAACATACAATTCCAAAGATAAGAGTAATAATTGCGGCAGCATTATTTCCCTTACTGTTTTCTGTGTTATTAACTATTTCATTTTCAGTATCATCAGTTTTCTTAATTTTATTATCTTTATCTACTTTAGTTGTATTGTTCTTCTTAACTTCTTCTATAGGAGCACCACAATGAATACATACTTTTGCCTTATCACTAACATTTTTTCCACACTCGCTACATTTAATTAATGCCATGTTAACACCTCACTTTCTATTCATAATTTTTTAATAAAATATATAAGCAATATTCTTTAATATAAAATCCAATATTTTACCATCTACCACAAGATAAATGGAATCTATCACATATTTCTTGTGTTAAAGGTGCAAGTTCATCTCCAGCACCTGGAGATAAAATTAATTTTTGACCGTTATAATTTATAAATTTTAAATAACCTTTATAATCAGATAATAATAAAGGAGATGATAAATTGACAGCTAAATCGGTCCAACAACTAGTACCACTATTATCAATACAAGTAGCATAGTACCGTCCATTTATGTTGATAGAAAAATATGAACCCAAATTATAATTTATAGCATCACAGAACTCATCCCCTGAACCGGATGAAGTTAATTGATTTTCAACACATGTATAACCATTTTCAATACCAAACTTATCTGTATTTAGATTATAATCACTAATACCTACTTTTATAACTTCGTCTACTGGTTCTGAAATAACATCTTCTCCAGTTTTTTGACGAGATATTTCTTTTCCATTACTATCTATAGTTATTGAATAGGTAACTTCTTTTATTCCATTTTTACCTGTTTGAGTAACTTCTTTAGTTCCTCTTAACATATTTACTTCATTAATTTCTCTTGTTGAGTAAGTAATAGCTTCTTCAACAACTTCTGTTTTAACAGTAGTTTTATCTACATCAGTATTAGGAGTTTCTTCTTGTTCCTCTTCTACTGGATCATCATTAACGATTTCCTCATCTAGTTGTTCATCATCTTCCAATTGTTCACTATCATCTTCTTCTAATTGAGGTTGTTCCTCCTCAACATCTTGTAGATAACCATTTTCACTAATACTTACTTCAATGTAGCCTATATAAATACCGCTATCTTCAGATAATGCTAAATGATGTATGCCGATAGATACCTCAATATTTTCTAATGCTTCTTTTAACCCATCAATAAATTTTACCCCGTTTACTTCTTGAATTATAAAATAACCTAAAAATTTTGGCTCTGAATATATCCATACAGCAACTCTTTCGCCAGCATTAATTGAAATATCAGAAGAAAATTCAATCTTATTTTCTGAAATCACTTTAGCTGTTACTTCATCTACATTTTCAATTAATTCTTCGGTATTTGAAAATTGGCTAACTGGTTCTTTTGTTTCTTTATTACCTAATACCAAAAAAATTAGAGCAATAATAACACCCAAAATAATTATACTTACAACAGATACAATAACAATATTTTGTTTTACAAATTTTTGAATACTCTTAAAAAAACTCATGAATAATCACATCCCACACAAATTCCTAATATATAATAGTATATCCTTTTACCAAAGAAAAAAGGACACTGTACAAGCTGTCCTATTACTACATCAGCTAATAGGCACCGCTTAATTAACTGATGTATATATCATATCAAAAATATTGGATATTGTCAATTATTTTACTGATATTTTATCAGTATTAATTTTGTATTAAAAAAATTTAATTTGATTTATAGTAAGTAATAGAACCAATTTCCCATTCTCCATTGGTATATTGAGGTTCTTGATATACTACATCATCATCATCAAAAGTAATATGTATTTCATTATTTGGTGTATCAACCACATTCCTATTTCTGTAAAGATCTCCACCAGGTATCATTACAGCAGTAAATGTACCATCATATTTTATAACGAAATTCCTATAATCTGTAGTTGTATATGAACAATTACCACCATTATAAACAACATTTAATGTTGCTCCAGCATATGAACCAGTCATTGAATGAGTTTGAGTTAATGGACTAAAATCAAATGCACATAACCCATGTGGATACATTTTTAAATTAACTCCATTGTTCGTTAAATAATAAACATGATAATCTTTATTAAAATCTTCAACATTATCTTCTTTTGTGAATACATAATCTTCTTCACTTGTTCCATCATTTTGTAGGATCAATTCGGTAACATCATCATTATACTTTAAATTTTTTTCAACTTCTTGAGTTGTACTTTGTCCATTGTCTGTTATTTTTAAAGTATAAGTTAATTTTAAATTTTGATTTTCTTCATCTATTTCTAATTCACAATTACTCATATTAAAGAAATCAGATAACCCCCTCCATTCATAAGAACAAGAATTAAGATTTAGATTATGAATTGTTAATTTTAAACCTGTATCATCATACCATGATGTGTTAAATTTTTCTAAGAAAGTAAGTCTTTCTTGTTCTTCTTTTTGATTTTGCTCATCAAGCACTAATAGTATTCCAACTATCGCAACAACACCTATTATAACTGCTATTATAATTAATAATTTTTTCTTTCCACTTTTCATTTTTAAAACACCATCCTTTTTTAAATATTTTAATATTAGAAATTATTCGGAAATTTCCTCAAAACTTAACATTTCTTCATTAAAAGTTAAACCTACACTTCCATAAGATACCCCTGTATTATCAATTACTTTAATTTTAAGTTGATCATCGTACACCTCCCTATATAAGAGTAAGATATTGCTAATATAACTTGAATAATCCTTAATTTTTAAATAATAATCCTCATTATCTAGTGATGATAGTTGTGAAAGAACGATTACGGGTACATTTAACATAACTGCTATATGATGAAGTATTTCAATTATTTTTTTTCTTGTGTAATCAAATGTTTCATCAGAAATTCCTGATTTTATCAATTGTAAATAATCAACTACAATTAAAGATAACCCACCATATTTTCTATACATTTTTTCACTAATTAAATGTATAGATGTAATTGAAGGATGTCCTGTAATTATTTCTATATTATCACTTAAAAATCTTGGTTCTAAATATTTTTTTGAACTCTCTAAACTAAAATACAATACTGGTTTATCTGTTTCTTTTGCAACATTATTTGTTATATCAATAGCAAGTGTTGTTTTCCCAGTTCCTGGTCTACTAGCAATTAAAAGTATCTTATCGTTCTTCATATCATGAATAATATTATCTAACTTGTCAAATCCTGTTTTCATTTATTATCTCCATTTAAACTGTATATCTCTACTAATATATACACTAATAGACTGATCCATATCATTAATTACTTGTAAAAGATTATGAGTATCATCTTTAGAATAAAATGGTAGATTATAAAAATACTTTTTCCCATCATCAAATTTTACTTCTATAGAATAAATATTTATATTACCCAATAACCTTTTAATATCCTTTTTTCTCAACTTTTCTTTATATAAAAACAAACTAAAAGTATCACAGTCCCTAGACTCTATATAATCTTGGCTACTATAAAAGTGAATAGAAGAGGAGATATTATTAATATGAAACATTTTCACACAATTAATAGGTATCTCAATATAATTTGATTTACTCATAGAGTTTTTATTGCCACTGTCCTGCAAATATAATTTAATATTATTAACTTTAGAAATATCATGAATATCGTCTACTTCTTTAATAGACTGGACTACCAATAATTTATCACTTTGAATATAATTAATTATCTCTTTATAGTCGCTAAATAAATTATTAATTACCTCATCATTTAAAATTAATATATTTCCTCGAATAAAATACCGATGATCTTTACTAATACTATCTATAATTTCTAATTCTTGTTTATCCTTATCAGATACAATATAACCACTAATTTTACCACTATTATCAACTAAATTTAATATAACAACAAGTGTATCTTCAAATTCAAATTTCTTGATTTCTTTTACTGTAGCTTGAATAGTTACGTTTTTAGTTTTACCAACGATATCTTCAATATTAGAAATATAATTATCCACTATTTCTTTATTCACATAATCAACTCATTTCTTATTTATAATACTCATGTTGCACTTCATATCAATAAGTGTAACCCAAATAACAAGAGTAGGCACTTAAATTATTCTTCTACATTCTTAAAAGTAAGTCTATTTTCTATACTTACACATAAAGTATTATTCTTCTTACTAGAACTATCTAATATATTTTCTAACTCTCTAGAACACTTGAAGTTATCTTTAATAATAGACACAAGTTTATTTATTTCATCATCAGTTGGTTTTTCTTCTAAAGCTAATATAAAATCAAAGTTATTCCCAAATTTAATAGTAGTTTTTTGAATATAACTTGCATTTGCAATAAGTAAGCCATATCTCAATCCCGAATATAATTTTTTATGTAAGTCAGCTTTATAATTATAAGCCAAAATCTCATGTGGAGTAGCACTAGAACCATTATATTTACATTCTATCATTACTCTTGGTATAAAGTAAGAAGAATCCTTAGTTCTAATTTCTTCTTCAATTAAGATATCTGGATGAAACTGATTATTAGCAAAATCTTTAACAGAGACATCGGTTTTGTTATTATCATTAAATGCTTTTAAATATTTATTTAAAGAAATAACCGCTGTAATTCTCTCATTATTTTCTGTATCACATGTTATTCTATAATTATATTTCTTAAAATCATCATCTTTTTTTAAATCTTGTTCTAATACATTTTTAATATTTCTAGTCCATTTTCTTTCGCCTTTAAGTTCTTCCATCTTTTCACCACACTTCCCATATAGAGATAAAAGGACAAAAAAAGGACACTGTATTAGCTGTCCTCATTTTATCCAGCCAACCTATACTACTTATCAGCTGTTATAAATATAATATCAATTTTGAAAATAATTGTCAACATTTTTACTGATATAACATCAGTTTATAATCAATACTAAAATTAGTGATATTAGTTCATAATTTAATAGAATGTTTTTCAGTAGAGAAAGGAAAGTGATAGTAATGAGAATAAAACAAAGTGAAGAAGATAAACAAATTTTAAAAATGATAGGACACAATATTAAATTCTACCGAATTAATCACAACTGTTCTGATAAAGATACTGATGAGTATGGAAGAATTACCCAAGAAAAATTAGCAGAACTTGCTGATACAAGTGCATCTATGATAGCCAATTTAGAATCTGAAAATACTATGCAAACCATAAGCATTGTGTTATTAAAGAAAATTGCTAATGCTCTTAATATTCCTCTATATGCTTTTTTCTTAGAAAAACCAATCAAAAATCCACCAACTAACCCATTTGAAAGTTAATAACTATTCCTAATAATAGTTATTTTTTATTACTCGTATTGCCTAACCTAGATTAAAATTATAAAATATTCTTAGGAGAGTGATAGGTTATGCCAAAGATTATATCAGAAATACCTAAAAATAGGAGCTTGAAAGAGGTAATTAAAAAAGATTTTGAATTAGAACAAGATTTTGAAAATTATTTTTGTAAGTACATTGTACCTGAGGTAGTTTCTTATAGATTAGCTAATTTTTATTATCGGAATTGTTTAGAAAATATATCACTAAAAAGGTATTATGTAAGTATTACAAATATTTTTAATATTTTCCCAGACTTAGATGATATAAAAAATTTAATTAAAGAAATATTAGAATTAAAATATAACTTAACTATTAAAACCGAAGATCCTTTAATAATCAACACCTGGAGAAGTTAGATAATCGATTCTTATATATGTTTATTTCGCGTTTTTAACGCGATTTTTTTAATGTTTTCTTAAACATCAATAAAGATGTCGCTTACCAAAAGAATGCGTTTATAACCAAAAATAAAATATAGTATTAAAAAGAAAAAATCATCGAGTAAATACTAGGGCCACTACAGGCCCTATTTGTTAATGATTTATACTTTCAATTTTAAAACTATGATTTTTGCAAAAAGTACAATGATATTTTTTATTCTTTAAATTATTAATTTTTCTATCAGACATTCTTATATACATTGTACTATGTCCGCAACTATCACAAATAACTTTATAATTGAAATTCGATTCAATACCCGCAATATTCCGTGTTCTAGTTATTTTATATTCTGTAATATCACTAATCTTATTAGCATACCATTTCCATTTATAATCATGACCTTTGGTATCTTTAAAAGTATGCAATATTTCATGAATGAGAGTAGTTATTAATTCTTTTTCTCCTGCATCAAATAAATGTTTACTAATTTCAATAATACACTTCCCGTTTAAAGTTTTACAAACACCATGTCTCCTTACTGCTCTTGGACTAATTCCAACACGAATAACTTTTCTCATCTGTTTTTTTACTACATCTTTACCTATAACATTACATACAACATTTAGAGCAATATTATAATACTTTAATAAATTTTCTTGACTAATTTCTATCATAATCACCACTTCTTTTTAATGGTATTGTAATACACCTATTAAAAGGAAGCACTCTTTAAATTTTTCTTTATATATTCTATCGAACCCCCAAAAAATTTTATTAAAATATTATTTATATTTATAGCTTCGAAATATTATTCATGTATACTACAAAAGTTTCTACGGGTGTTCAACTTCCAATAAAAATAAATATACTAGTGAACTATAGTTAAGAGTAATATTTCTTTTTTAATTCACTTAACTTAATCGGTTTTTTATGATAAATAAATTTTATAGTATATTTTAAATTATAAAAAGTATTAAAATTAAAATACCCATATTCACCACACTGAATTTTACAATAACCAAAGAAAATAAAATCATCATCTTCCTGATTACCTTCCGTTAGTAACCAGTAAATATTTGTATTAGGTATAAATATTTCTAGTATTACTAGCGGATCTTTTTTATCTTCTTGTGAATATAATGGGTATTTTTTAAACATTTTATTAAGTTTTTCAACAGTTAGAATTTTTAACCAATTCATCTATACCACCTCTTAAAACTATGGTATAACTAGAAGTAACAAGAATCACTAAGAGTGTTTTAAAATATTATTCTCCCAACTTTCAATAAATTTCAATTGTTCTTTTGTAGGTGTTTGATTATTTTTTATTTTACTTTGTACTACCATATTATCTTTAACTTCTATAGTAACTAGCGATTTTTCTTGATTAGAAATAAGCCTCATAAAATATAAATCTATTTCATGATTAGCATAGCGAAAATTATATGTACGTACGCAGTTGTGTTGCATACTACTTTCTAATAATAAATCAGCATAACTAGGTACTGGATAGATAATATATTTCTTATCTTTATAAGTATTACCTTTTAATTCAATATATCGTTTTTCTATATCTTCGACCATTTTTTTATCTTCATTATCTTTTATCTGTTTAAGTAATTGATCATGAGCTTGTTTCAAATTATCAGGATATAATATTTTCTTATCTTTCATATTAAATTTAAGTCTTTCTGCAAAATCAAGATAATCTCTATATATACTTTCATTATCTTTATTTAGACCATTATTAAGTGCTTTTAATATATCTAACTTACTATTTAATTCATCAAAATAATTTAAGCTACTTAATTTTCTAATAATTCTAATATTTTTCCTTTTTATTACTCCTAGTATTTTAAGTTCCTTATAAGTAAGATTATATTTTTGTATAAAAGGAAGATAATCTTTAGAAACACCAAATCTTTTTTCAAATGAACCTTTAATAAAAAAATTATCACACTCTACAGCTAAGTTAGTAAGCCCCATCTTTATCAACAATTCATAACTTAGAGGATACTTCAATATTCTTTGAAGTATATAAATAAAATCCTTTGTTTCACTCACTACTGGTTTAATATCACAATATTGGTAAGAAGTATTATTAATATCAACATCTATATTACCAGTATAAATTATACCAGCACTCCAATACCAAGGACTAAAATAACTATTACATAATCTCCATGTTGTATGTTTAATAGAATGATCTATCCACACATTTCCTAAAAAAATTTTAAATTTATTTGAAAAGAGAAGATAAATATTATCTTTCCCAATAACCAATCTTTGATGTTCAGAAACATATCTACTAAATTTCTTATCGTGATACTCCGATAATACTTCAAATCCTCTTAATACAAAATATCCATCAACATATTCTAACACTCTAAACCATTCACAAAACTTATAATATTTTAAAGTATTTAACCTTACTAACAGCTTCATTTTACATTTAGGACAAGTGGTTTTATCACCAATAGGAGTATTATCATAAAAAATTTTATTACAATTAGTACAGCGATATTCTTTCTTAGTTTTTATAATTAAATTGTGTTTAGGATAAATATTTAATTTTATCCACTTTCTAAGAGGAGTATCAACAATAAATTTTCGGTCCATTAAAGAAATAAGATTTTTAATATCTTTTCTAATATAAGCCATAAGTTCCATCTAAAAAAGTGATAGTTGTCCATGAGTTTTAATTTCTGGTTCTATCTTCTTATTTTCTATCTCATTTGGAATACGAGTATTAATTTTTTTAATACCTAACTCTTCATCCGTTTTAATAAAATAGTTGGCAGCCCATTCATATACAACTTCATCTTCTACATAACAATAACCATTCTTACACTGTTTTCTAGCTGTTTCCTTAATATAATCCACCATATTTTTTAAAGATTTTTCTTCATTTAAATAGTACTTATCTAAATCTTCACGAGTTAGTAGATAATCAACTACCTTTAACAGAGCTTTATCATCTTGTCCCTCAGCTAATACTTTTAATCTTTCAATACCATTCATATAAAATAACCACCTCTCATGGTATTATAAAATACCATTGAAGAAGTAGAACTACATCTTCACAACCTTAATATTCTTGTGTACCAATCGTGTACCAAATTAATAAATTCCATTAAATTTTTTTTAATTTTTAGAAAAAAATAAAATATAAAAAGAAAATTAAAAAAAATTAAAAATAAAGTGATAATACTAGAAAAAATGCATAATATATGATATAATAACAACGAAAGCGAGCAAATAGTAATTATAGTGAAAAAACCTTGCCAAGGTTGAGACGGCGGTTCGATTCCGCTCACTTGCTCCAGTGACGAATCTGTTCGAACTCTTCGGACATTGATATATAGAAATCAATCGAAAGATTGATTTTTTTTGTGTTTATGAACTCCCACATGTTAGCTTGAAAGTAATACAAAGAAATCATCCTAAAGGAAGGATGATGTTTATGCTTAATATTATTAAACAAGAAATTGAAATGGAAAAAAGTTTGAAACAAAAATTAGAATTTATATGTGATTTTTGTAATACTACTCCTACTATCATAAATGGTAGTATTAGAAAGTTAGATAAAACAAATTTAATTTATATTGGACCTCATAAAGTTATTATTAAAAATATAACATTTCTTGTATTTAATTATTCTACTGATATCTACATCAAAAATTTAAATCATAAAATTCAGCCATCAGAATTAGAAAATTACATTAAGAGTATTAACTAACACCATTTGCCAAGATGGACTTTTGCCAAAGGCTGTCGCCTACTAAAGTACATCGCTTGGTTCCATTGTACTGGAAGTAATTTTGCGAGTAAACTCGCTGCAACTTTTTATCCTATAATTTTGAAGTTTTCTTCATATTCATCATCTTGATTTTTGATATATTCTTCTATTATATCTCTTGTTACAGTTCCTACACTTCTACAAAAGTACCCTGTTCCCCATAAATATTGTCCATAATATCTCTTTCTTAGTTCTTTATATTCACTGAGTAACACTCTCGATGTCTTTCCTTTTAGTTGTTGTACTATTTTACTAACTGATATACATGGCGGACACGATATTAATAGATAAATATGCTCCTTTCCTATACTTCCCTTTATTATTGTTACATTCATACAATTACAATTCTGTCTTATTATCTCTCGTGCTCTCTCTGCTATTTTACCTTGTAATATTCGATATCTATATTTTGTTGTCCAAACGATATGATATTCTATATTATATTGCACATGACTTGACTTTCTTATTATTGTCCACCTCGTTTTAGTCTCTATTATAGAACAACAACTCTAATGCGACAATAAATTGTCTCTAAACCCTACAAGGGTTTACGTGCTGAAGCACGTGGCACGCACCCTATTTCCTTAACGTCGAGTATATATTATACACTATATTTTATATTTTTTTACAATAAATTTAAGTTTTATGTTATAAATTTGATGCTGATGGACCAGGTATGCAACTTATTGTCTTTATCATCATATTATGATTATTTCTTTTATTAGACTCTGCTACTTTAGTATATAGTTCATTTATTTTTTCTAAATCGGATTCTTTATTATAAAAAACTAATAAAATTGCATCTTTACAACTTTCCTGTTTCATATATTGATGCAGTTGTTTATGGTCGTCTATACAGGTCATTAATTCTTGGTGTGTAGATGTTTTAATTTCAATTAACACTTTTTCTCTACCTCTTGATAATTTAAAATCAACTGGACCTCTACCTTTGTTTGTTTCTGGAGAGATATCTAAATCAAATTCTAAACTTTCAGATTTTCTTTCCATAATTAAATGTGAAAATTTTGAAATAATTGGTTCAGCTCTAAATTTAATACTTGTATCACTTAATAGTAAACTCCATCCTCTTTCATCTTGAACAGCATGTTCAATATCATTTATTAAATCATCAGCCATTTCTAGTACAGAAATTTTGCTATCATTATTTGTTATTTTTATATCTTTAACAAAATCATAAACTTTATTAATTATATCTTTATCTTTTTGTAAATCATATGGTTCAACTGGTTCATTACCAAACCTTTTAAAAAGGTCAGTATCGTTATTTTCTATAATTTTTTCTATAATTTCCTTTTTGTTGGATTCTAATTCTTTTTTTATATTATATTCAAATGTATCTTTTACATAGTCCGTTTCGTTATTCCATAGCCAAGTAATAAAGTTTTCAGAATTATAATGTAATTCTCCAACTAAAATAGAATGTGGAACTAATAATACAGGAACTTTTTTATTCTCGTTGTTAATTATATAAGGTAATTCGACTATCTCAGATATCCAACTCATTTCATCAAAATTAAAATGAGTTAATGTATTAAATTTATCTAAAGGGAATCCTTCTTTTTCTGCAATACTACAACTATAAGCAATAAAATAGCGTTTTGTTATAGACAGTATCATATCAGTTATTCTGTCAAGGTCAACATTTTCTTCAAATAAAGTAATTTCTTCTAATTCATCATAATTAAATATTTTTAAATCAACGTATTTAGAAAAGTTTTCAAAGAATTTTAAGGCAGTTAGTCCAGAAAATCCACTACCTTTATTGCTATCATAAGAATATCCTAGTTGCGCTTCTTCTACTTCTCTAAAATTCAACATATTTTCTACTAATGTTTTTGGTATTGATTTTGTTTTTAATGTAATACAAGCATTTTTAAAAAATTCAATTAATTCTTGATAACAATTTTTCAACTCTTTAATACTAGTTCTTTTTAGTAATAAAGGGTCAATAAAAAGTTTAGAATCCCATTCTACAACAGGATTAAACCATGTATCTTTAGACAAGTCATATTTATAGTTATTGTATTCACTAAATCTTTTTTTCTTCATATGTACCTTCTTTCCAAAAAAAAAGAGTATCATTTTAGATACTCGACTATCTTAATTTTATCATATTTCTATTAGGATATAAAGGAATTATGACTATTTTATTATTT
>CALVXO010000021.1 GCA_944371325.1 uncultured Bacilli bacterium
CTTTTTTAATAAAAGACGGATACTGCTTGTCATTTATTGGTTTTATATAATATACTTAAAAGTTCATTTTGTCAATTTCCTGATTAGGGTATAGATATTAGTTATGTTTTAAATATTTTTCTAATTCAGATAATTTAATCTTATTATTTAAGTTTTCAATAAATATTTCATTAGAATAATTAAAAGCTAAAAAGGTTATATCATTAATTATAATTCTATGTGGTTCTAGATAAGTAAGATTAGTTTTATCTATGGTTCTTAAATTTCCATTAATAATAATTGGCTTAACCCTGCAAAACTCACATATAAACTCTAATCTCTTTCTTAATGATTCTTCCATTCTAACTTCTTGCTTGGTAACATTTACCATTTTAATCAATCCTTTCTTTGAAAGACCTTTTTCTAAACAAGAAAAAAATCAATCCTAATTTAGAATTGATTGTCTATTTATTCTCGAAACTTATAAAAAGTTCGAGCGGATTTCCCTATGGTGCTTGTGGAGGGAATCGAACCCTCATGACCAAAGGCCACACGATTTTGAGTCGTGCGCGTCTACCAGTTCCGCCACACAAGCAATTAATAAGATTATATCATATAATCTTATTTTTTTAAATATTTTTTATAAATTATCTTCATTATATTTTGATTTATATAAATCTTTTACACTATCATCATTAGTTATTTCAATATTTGGTAAATCTTTAATAGATTTTAACCCAAAATAATCTAAAAATAAAGGTGTTGTACCATATAAAACTGGTCTACCTGCAGCTTCACTTCTCCCCACTTCACATATTAAATTTTTATATACTAATTTTCTTACTAAATAAGCACTACTAACTCCTCTTATTTCATCTACCATCAATCTTGTAACTGGTTGATTATAAGCAATAATAGCAAGTGTTTCTAAAGCAGATTCCGTTAAATGTTCATCATCTTTAAAATCAACTAATTTTTGTAAATATTCTTTATTTTCTCTTTTTGTTATTAATTTCAATCTATTACTTAATATAGTTAATTCAATACCTCTATCTACATTTTGATAATTATCAATTAATTTGTCTGTTATTTCGGTTAAAGTAGCATCATCTATTTTTAATATTTTTTTAACTTCATCTAAACTTAACCCTTCATCACCTACTACAAATAACAAACTTTCTAAAACAGAAACTAAATTCATTAGGACACCTCACACAACATTATATCTTCAAAATTGTTTTCTTGCATTAGTTTTATTTCGTTGTTTTTAGCTAAAGCTAAAATTGATAAAAATGTTACAATAATATAACTTTTAGTTTTAATATCAAATAATTCAGTAAAAGTAATTCTTTTTTTATTTTTTATTATATCTTTTATCTCTTTACTTCGTTTTGTAATTGAATATTCTTTACTAGTTATTTTAGTATTTAATGGTTTATTGTCTTCTTTCTTTTGTAAAAATTTCTCAAATGCTTTTAATAAATCAGATAATTCAACATCATCATTTAATTTAGTTTCAATATCAAAATCACTTATATCACTAGCTTTTTTAGTGTAATATTGCTGTCTATCTAATTCTAAATCATGAAATTTAGATATCACATCTTTATAGTTTTGATATTCAATTAATCTTTGAATTAATTTTTCTTTTGGATCATCTTCATATTCATCCTCTTCTATTTCTGGTTTAGGTAAAAGCATTGATGCTTTCATTTCTATTAATTCAGCTGCCATAACTAAATATGAACTAGCAATATTTAAATTCAATTCTTCCATTTTATTAATATAGTCTAAATATTGATCTGTTATTTCTTCTATTTTTATATCATAGATATCAATATTAGATTGTTTAATTAAGTGAAGTAATAAATCTAATGGTCCAGAAAATTTATCAATTGTAAAATAGTAATCCATGTTTATTACCTCCTTAACTTAAATTATAACAAAAAAAGATAAAAAAATCTATTATTTATCTTTTAATTAACGTCATTTTTAATACTTTATATATTTTAATATATACGTTTTCAAAATTATGATCTAATTCATAATATATGTCATTTAAAACATTATTGCTCTTTTTATTGAAACATTCTAAATATAAAAAATTTAATTTATCTATATCTTTAATTTTTTTTAATTGATTATATATAAATTTTTTCATATATTGTTGGTTTCTAGTTTGCAAATAATCTATTTTTTTATCATTAATTATTTGATATTTTATATTACTTATATTTAAATTTGAACTAAAATCTATTACTTCCATTTCTTCATCTAAAAATAATTGACTATATTTTATTTTATTATGTTCTATCTTAAAAGCAATTACCATTTTACCATCTGTTCCTAGAAATGCATAATCTATTACTTTTTTATTATATAATTTAGTGCGTCTATAAATTTTAATTAAAAATTCTTCATCTATTTTTACTTTTTTATTTACTAAATTAGACAAATCTTTAGTACTTAATTTAACAAGGGGAATTTTTCTTATATGAAATATTTTATCTTCTTTATTCCATTCAAAGATATCATAAGGTATATTATTAAAATTTAGTAAAACATCGTATATGTAATTCATTATTATCCTCCTTAGGAATACTAAAATATATTAAAATTAGACCGATAATAGAAACTAAACATTCTGGTCTTCTAATAATAAATTTAACATATTCCAAAAAATTATACCCAATTGTTGTTAAGTTTAGATAAATTATAATATAAATACATCCTATTAAAGTTAAACCAAATCCAACTAAAAAAAAGAAAAACCTTGTCATTATTTCACCTACTTAAATGTATGATAAAAATAATTATTATTAGAACTTATTTTAAATAAGTATATTTTTAATAAATTCATATTTTAAAATTTTTAAAAATATTGTAAAATATAGTTGGTGATTTATGAAAAGATTTAATATGGTTGATGAAGAATTTATTTGTGAAAACTGTGGAAAAAAAGTAAATAAATTAAATTATACAGCAAGAGATCATTGTCCTTATTGTTTATTCTCTAAACATGTCGATATTATGCCTGGTGATAGAAAAAATGAATGCTGTGGATTACTAATTCCAATTGATGTTGAAAAATTTAAAAATACTTATAAAATTATATACAAATGTAAAAAGTGTAATGAACTTCATAAAAATATTATAGCAAGTGATGATAATTTTGATGAAATATTAAAAATAATGCAAAATAAAACCTAGATTTTTCTAGGTTTTTAAAATTTCCAAATATCTTCATCTTCAGCAACTTTTTGATTATTATTTTCTGAATTAGATGTTTCTAATTTTGTTGGTTCAATATTTTTTAATTCTGGTGTTTCAACCTTATCGTTTTCCTGTGGAATAACTTCTTTTATGTCATTTGTTAAAGGTGCAAATAAAGATTGATCAATATTTTCATTTTCTGCTTTAACATCAGTTTTAATCTCATTTGAATTAGGTGTTGCATTAGTGTTAACATTTATTTTTTCTTTTTCTGATACCTCTTTAGTTAATTCAGTAATTCCTTTAGGCTCAACTTTAATTTTTTCTTTTTTCTCTTTTACCTTTTTTTCTTTTTTAGGCTTTTCAACCTTATTTTCTTCTTTTCCCTTTCTACCAAAATCTGTTTTATCAGCTATATAACCAATAACAACCATCAAAATTATTATACCACCAACTATAAACCAAACGTAATTTTGAACTATGAAGTCCATAATAATTCCTCCTTATTCTTTTATTAATAATATCATTTTTTTTATTTTTTTGCAACACATTTATTTTTCTAAATAATCTTCACCTTTAAAAGGTTCAGTTCTGAGCAAATCAAAATAATTATTTTGTCTTAAAACTTCATAAACACCAATTGCAACACAATTAGATAAATTTAATGCTCTTACTTTATCTGTCATAGGTAATCTCATACAATGATTTAAATCTTGTTTTAATATTTCTTTAGGAATTCCCGTACTCTCTTTACCAAAAATCAAATAAATATTTTCATCTTTAAATTCAAAATCTGTATGTGGTTTTTTACCATATCTTGTAAAGTAATAATAAGTACCTTTATTTTGTTTTTTAAACTCTTCAAAATTAGGATATACTTTATAATCACAGTTATTTATATAATTAACACCACATCTTTTTATTGTTTTATCATCCAATTTAAATCCTAAGGGTTCTATTAAATGTAATTTAGAATTAGTTGCCACACAAGTTCTCATTATATTTCCTGTATTTTGTGGTATTTCAGGTTCATATAGAACAATATTTATCATAAAGTTGTTTGTTCCTTTTCTAAATCTTCTAATTTAACAACAGGTAAGACAACATTTTCTTCTTTACATAAATCTTTAAATTTTTCCCTAAATTGATCTAATTCTTTAATAATACTATCAGGATAGATTTTTCTACTAGATTTTATTGCTGTATAAAAATCTAAAACATCTGCTTCCTTTTTATTGTTATATAAAGCATTAGAGAAAGCTTGGGATAAAACAGATAAAGCAACATCAGGATACATAGCAGCTATTCCATAAACCCTTTTAAATTCACTTGTTGCACTTACTATAGCTCTTACTAATAATTCTGTAACATAAGAATTATATTTCATTTTTACACCTGTTTGTTTTTCCATTTTAGGAATTGTTCCCATTAATATTTTTGTTGTAGTTTCTTCGTCAGGCTCTAAAACATCTACTTTTTCAAATCTTCTTAAAAAAGCTCTATCTCTTAATATATATGTTTCATATTCAACAGATGTTGTAGCACCAATTACCTTTATATCTCCTCTATCCAAACCAGATTTCAAAATATTTGCTAAATCCATTGGCCCATCTTCTTTACTACCGATCAACATATGGATTTCATCAATAAATAGAATTGTTTTTTCAACAGTTTTTAATTCTTGAACTAATTGATTAGCTACTAAAACTTCTCTCCCATCAACAGTCATTGTACCTAATAATGAAGTAGAGTTCAATCTAATTATACGATAACCTTTTAATGCTTCTGGAACTTGATTTTTTTGAATTAAATAAGATATTCCTTCAACTATGGCTGTTTTTCCTATACCAGGCTTACCAACTAACAACGCAGATTTTTCTGGTGTTAATAAAATAATAATTGACCTTTTAATTTCTTCTTCACGAGCTATAGCCGGATTTGTAATATATTCTTTTTTTGTTAAATCGTCACCATAAGTATCTAATACACTATACATATTAATCACCTATATATTCTAATGTTTTTAATTTATCAACAACTGTATTATAATCAGCTGCTCCAACTATTCTATTATAAGTTGTTGTTTCTTCACCATCTTTAATAAAAATAGTGGTTGGTGTAGAGCTAACAACAAATTTGCTATATACTTTTGAATAATCTTCTTCTGATAAGTTGTGCAAATTAACATAAAATATTTCTATCTTTGTATCTTTCATAACTTTTTCCATAGTTATTTCATAATTAGCACAAGCAGAACAAGTATCAGAACCTATTAATAAAACAAATGTATCTTTATTATCCAATTTTGTTTTTAATTGTTCATAATTAATCTCAGTATATTTAGGAGATCCACATCCAACTAATAATACAGTTATTAAACAAATTAATACTTTCTTCATAAACATCACCTTATTAATTATACAATATTTATTAATAAAAAAAAAGACTTTTAATCTTTTTTGTAAAATATTATTTGGTCTTGTTGTAAATAAATATCATTATCTTTCAACTCTTCTAATGTTATTCCATTATTTAATAATTGTTTTATAGTATCATTTTCCCTTGTAATATAAATTTTACTTGTTGGAATTAACAATTTTTGTTCTGGATATATATATTCGTTTTCCTTTAAACCATTTAATAATTCAATACTTTTTACATCTACACCATATCTTTTAGCTATATTATATAAATTATCACCTTTTTTTACAACATAGACATTGTAATTACTTGTAGTTGGAATGATTATTAGTTGCCCTTCTATGACATTATTTAAATTATTGTTTAAGTTCATAATTTCCTGTACACCAATATTTAATTTATTAGCTATATCATCTAAAGTTTCATTTTTTTTAACTTCATATATACTATACATTTTAATTACCTCCTATATAATCATATTCCAAAAAAAAACGCTTATACTAACGCGGTTTTAATTTCTACTACATTTTTTGCTTGAAGACCTTTATCAGTTTGAACTAATTCAAATTCTACATATTGACCTTCAACTAATGTTTTATATCCTGGTGATAATATTGAAGAATAATGTACGAATATATCTTCATTTTCTTTATATTCAATAAATCCAAATCCTTTTTCATTATTGAACCATTTTACTTTTCCTTTCACTAATTAAATCTCCCTTCTAGTAATTCCCTTACAATTTAATTATAAAATAGTTATATATCAAATGCAAGAAAATTGAAACGACACTTTTCGACAAAATTCGACAATTAATAAAATTAAAAGCATACTTTACGTATGCTTAATTCATAACACATCTTTTTATAACAGATACATTTTTAGCTTGATATCCTTTATCTGTTTGAACTATTTCATAGCTAACAATATCTCCTTCATTTAATGTCTTATGTCCTTTTTCAATTATAGAAGAATAATGAACAAATATATCTATTCCATCCTTATATTCTATAAAGCCAAATCCTTTTTCATCATTAAACCATTTTACTTTTCCTTGCATACTAGTGCTCCCTTCTATGTAAAACATTTTTAATCATATCATTCCATATTTGTTTTGGTTTACTATTTGCTTAAAATATAAATATTTTTGTTTTAAACACTATTTGCAAATAATATTTTGCTGATAACATTAAAATAAAACGAAATTTAAAATCATTAATACAAATCATAAGTTTTTGACATTTAGATGTGATATCTTAATACGTGAGGTAGTTAGAATGAAAAAAGTAGTAATGAATTATACAATGAATTTAATTAAAAAAAATGGTAATTACGATGAAGAAAAACTAGCTATTATTAAATATGGATTAGAAGGTCTTTACTTAACAATAACCAAATTAATAATTATATTTTTACTAGCTTATATACTTAACATATTTAAAGAGGTAATTATATTTTTACTAATTTATAATGTTATTAGAACTACTTCATTTGGATTACATGCTACAAAAAGTTGGATCTGCTTATTATCGTCAACTTTAATATTTATTGGGTTTCCATTTATTTGCAAGTATATATATTTAACTAGATATATTAAAGTTATATTAGGTCTTATTTTAATACTATTCATTTACAAAAATTCTCCTGCGGACACGCATAAAAGACCAATAGTCAATCCAAAAAGAAGAATGTTCTTTAAGTATAGTTCTACTTTTATAGCAATAATATTTATTTATTGTTCTATATTAATTAATAATAATTTTATAAGTAATTGCTTTATATTTTCATTACTAGTACAGTCATTTATGATAGCACCTTCGGTATATAAGTTATTTAATTTACCTTATAATAATTATTTAACTTATTTAGCAAATAATAATATTTAAATATACATAGTATATTTGAATATAAAGAATAAGAAGGAGGGAAAGTAGTATGACTTTTGTAGCATCTTTATTAGCAACAGTTGGTTCATTCTTAGCAACAATGGGAAGTCAAGCTTGTTTTCTTATTATTGCAGACGAACCAGAATGTCCAAAAAATTTAATTAAATAACAAATAAAAATGTAGGTTAGTAAATCTACATTTTTATTTTTATAATTTGAGTAAATATGTTATTTATTATTTTTACTTCATTATTAATTTTATCATTTTCATCAACGATTTTCTTTAATAAACTAAGTCCATATCCATGTCCTTTTTCTTTACTAGTATATCCTTTTTCATAAATTTTACTTAAATCTACATCTTCTTTAATTCGATTAGATACTTCAATAATAAATTTATTATCTAAATACATTGAAATAATTATTTCTCGCTCTTTTTTATTAAACTTTACTGCTTCTTCTATTGCATTATCTATTATTACTCCTGCAATCCTGCAAATATCATAATTCATTTTAGAAGATAAATTACTAAAATCTATCTTTCTTACTTGACTATTAATATCTAATTTTACTTCTATGTTTTTATCTTGCATTAATAGCATTTTTTGATAAATCAAACCTTGTAAACCGCCCGAAGGAATTCTCTTAGCTTTATTATAAATAATTTCATTATCTTCTCTTTTTTCTTTAATTATCTCGTCAATATATTCAACTACATTTTCTTTATTCTTTTCAATCATAGATTTGATAACTAATAATTGATTTTTGTTTTCATGATTATTTACTCTTTGATAATCAAGCATTTTTTCATATTCATTTAAGTTTGATAATAGCATTTTGTTTTCTTTTAGATAAATAATATTTTTATTTTTTTCAAATAAAAAAATAAACAAAATAATAGAATATATAATAATAAACACTGTGTTAATAATAGTCGTTTGCAAATTATTATTTTTTGTATAATTTGAATTTAAGAAAAAGCTTAAAGTTACAACAAACAAAAATAAAACAGAATATATAAATATAATATTTATTTTTTCAAAAATATTTAACAGTTGATTAATTATTATTTTAACGTATTTAATTTTATAAATTAAAATGGCTGTTAAAGATATGGCCAAATTCACAATTATCGATCCTAAAAAAGTATTTTGCGAAAAAAGTAATAAATTAATTGACATATTAAAAAAAATTAACATGTATAATACTTCAGATATAAACAGTAAAAATTGTTCTAAAAATGATGTGATAAAACATTTATAAAAGCTTTCTTTAAAAATTAAAAATGAGTAAAAAGTTAATAAAATTGTATTTGTTAGAATTCTTAAAAAACTATCAACATAATTATAATTTAAAATACAAAAAACTATTAAAATCAAAAATGCAATATGTTGCCAAACATTTAATTTTATTTTTTTATTTAAAATTTTAGATTGCAAGTAAATGGCTGTTAAAATATTAATAAAACACGGCAAAAAACTTATTTTAATTGTTTCTAACATAATTGCCCAACTTCTTTTTTATAGTTTTCAGAAACTAGATCTATTATTTCACCATTATCAAACATAATTTGTTTTCTTTTTTTATCAACTTTAACAATTCTATCTTCATTAACTAAACAGGCTCTATGACTTTGAGCTAAAGCACCCATACTTAATTCTTTAATTTCTGTTAAAGATTTACCAATTTTATATGTTCTACTATCAGTTTTAATTAGACACTTTCTTTCAACGTTATCATGTGTAACATATAAAATATCTTTGGTTGGTATTATATAAACAGCATTGTTATCAACAAACCTAATAGCGTTCTTTTTACCTATATATGATAAAGATTTGATAACAGCATCTTTTACTCTTTTTTCAAAATCATCAAATTTACATATAAATGTAAGCACCATTAATTGATCACGTACAATATTAGAAGCTAATTCATCATGTGCAGTTATAAATATAATAATACTATCTAAATCGTTTTTACGAATCATTCTAGCTATATCTATACCAGATTCGGATTTTGTTTCAATATCTAACAAATATATTCTATTTGACATTGGTTCATTCATAAGTTTTTTAAATTCACTATCATAATCATTAAAAATATGAGTTTTATATTCTAATTTGTTATTAATCATAATCTTACTTATTATGTTTTTAATATTGCTTGTTACTTCTTTAAAATCATCAACTATTACAAAATTAATCATACAGGCCTCCTACGTTTGCATTGTGTTAATTATTATATCACATTTTGGTAAATTATGGTAGACTTTTTGCTTAAAAAAACTAATTTTTTGCTTAAATTAGTCTTTTTAAATAAAATTTGATATATTATTAATTAAAAAACACAATATTATCCCTATTAAAGTAGGTATTATAATAGCTAATAGTGTCCATTTAAAACTGCCTGTCTCCTTTTTAATTGTTAAGCAAGTTGTTGAACATGGAAAATGACATAATGAAAAAATAAGTACACAAATAGCTGTTGTAATTGTCCAGCCATTGTTAACTAAAATAGTTCTTAGACTTTCTAAACTTTCATACTCTACTAAATTACCGGTAGCCATATAAGTCATAAGCATTATAGGAATAACTATTTCATTTGCAGGAAATCCTAAAATAAAAGATATTAAAATTACACCATCCATACCAATTAATTTACCAAATGGATCTAAAAATGATGAAATATGATTTAACAATGATATGTCATTTATGTGTAAATTAGCTAACAACCATATTAAAGCACCTGCAGGTACTGCTACTATTACTGCTCTACTTAATACAAATAAGGTACGATCAAATATTGATCTAATTATAACTTTAACAATTTGTGGTTTTCTATAAGGTGGTAATTCTAATGTAAACGAAGATGGTACTCCTTTTAATATTGTTTTTGATAAAATATATGAAACTAAAAAAGTTAATAAAAATCCTAGTAAAATAACTAATGTCAATATAATGACACTTAGAAATGAATTACTATTAATACCTACAAAAAATATTGTAATTAAAGTTATCATGGTAGGAAAACGTCCATTACAAGGGACAAAAACATTGGTTAAAATAGCAATTAATCTTTCTCTTGGAGAATCTATTATTCTAGCTCCACTAACGCCGACAGCATTACAGCCAAATCCCATACACATGGTTAACGCTTGTTTTCCACATGCACGACACTTCTTAAACATCTTATCTAAATTAAAAGCTATTCTTGGTAAATAACCTAAGTCTTCTAGCAAAGTAAATAAAGGGAAAAATATGGCCATAGGTGGTAACATTACTGCGACAACCCAACTTAACACTTTATATACTCCTGATATTAATAAGTCAATTAAAAATTGTGGTAGTTTTAAAAATTCTAAAAATTTTAAAATATAAATTTCTAAAAATGAAAAAAATTGAAACAATAAGTCAGAAGGATAATTAGCTCCTTTTATAGTTAGCCAAAATATTACCATCAGCAACGCAATCATTAATGGTATTCCAAATAATTTACTTGTTGTTATTTTGTCGATTTTTAGATCTTTTTGTTTATAATTTATATTCTCATATGTAACAACTTCGTTAGCTATTTCTTCGGCTTTTTTAACTAAACCATCAACTATATTATAATTTTCTTCCTCTTTTATATAGATTAATTGATTTTTAATTATTTTATCTTTTAATAAATCATAACCTAAATATTTCGTTATTTTTTTATATAAAGATTCTTCATAATTAATTAAATTAATAGCTACCCATCTTGGATTTAAATCTTTTATTTTATTTTCTAAATAAGGTATTAAAATATTTATTGCTTCTTCGACATTATCATCATATTTTATTTCAATCGGATTAAAATTAGTATTTTCTATATTGTTTAATAATTCATCTATACCATTTTTATTTCTAGCACTTGTTCCAACAACTGGTACACCTAATATGTTAGATAATTTATTTAAATCAATATTTATTTTCTTTTTTTTAGCTTCATCCATTAAATTAACGCATACTATAACTTTTTTAGTTATTTCTAACGTTTGTAATACTAAATTTAGATTTCTTTCCAAGCATACTGCATCACATACTACAATTACTAAATCATATTTACTAAAGCAAATAAAATCACGTGCTACTTCTTCCTCTTCTGAGTGAGAAATTAAAGAATATGTACCTGGTAAATCATATATTTTATAATCTTTATTATTATACTTAAACATTCCACTAGCATTACTAACAGTTTTCCCAGGCCAATTACCGGTATGTTGATGTAATCCTGTTAATGAATTAAATACAGTACTTTTTCCTACATTAGGATTGCCCGCTAATGCAATTCTTTTCATATAGGATCTACCTCTATTTTATTGCAATCTTCTTTCCTAATAGCAATTATAGCACCCCTAATTAAATAAGCTATTGGGTCATTAAATGGGCTTTTTAACACACATTCGACATTAGTCCCTTCAATTAATCCAATATCAAGTAATCTTCTTTTTATATTTTCGTTAGCTACTATTTTTTTTACAGTAGCCTTATTTCCAATTTCCATATCACATAAATACATCTAACCAATTCCTTTCAAAGTATTATATGTAATTTGAAAATCTAAGTTAATAAAAACGATATTCCTATTTAGAAATATCGTTATCAATTAATTCTGCTTCTTTTAATATATTATATATACAAGAATAACTTCTTCTATTATAAAATTTACAAAATTTTCTAACACTTACATTGCTTCTTTTATATAAATTTATTATATAATCTTTTTCTTTTTGACTTATTTTATTAACTGGTTCCCTATTTTTATTGCCATGTTCAAAATTAATCTCACCTTCTAATATTTCTTTTTTTAGTTTCAATATATACTTTGGATGGTAACCTGTAATATTAGCTATTTCAACATATGAAAGATATGATTTTCCCCTTAATTTATCAGCAATTAACTTGGCAGCTTCTATTTTCTTACCCATAATATCACCTAATATAATATTATCACAAAAGTAATATTTTTACAAGATAATTATACAAAAAAACAGGAATTTTCCTATTTTTCTATTTTAATTATCTCTTTTATATCAGATTCTTTATAAGTTATTTTAATTTTATCATCGACACTTAAGAATGGTAATATATTTTGATTTACTTTTAATGATGCACGATATATATCATCATCTTTTAAGTAATAATATGTAGTACCATCTAATACTGCTGTTTTAATAGATTTAATTGTTATTTCTTTAGTTAGTTCTTCACCAGTTGTAATATTGCCACCTAAATAGTTTTGAGCCGCTTTTAATATTCCTTCTGAACTTTCAGTAACAACAACTTTTTGATAATCAGCATAATCAACAAAAGCATACATTTTAACTAATCCGGCGTTATCTTTTAAACTCATCAAATAAGTTGGCTTATTATCTAGATTAATTAATAATGGGAATGTTGAAGTATATTTCATTTGTTGTACTTGGCCTTCACTAGAAGCCATAGCTGATGTTTCAGTAGCCCCGGCTACATCATAGAATTTTGTTTCTTTAGTTCGCATATTTGTTAATACGAAACCAATATTAGACCCATCACTAGAAACTGAAGTAATTCCTGTGTATAAATAAATATCATCATTCATAGCTAAATAATTATATCCTTCACTAGTACTTACTACATCTTTTTGACCAAAAATTGAATTAAAGAAACCATTTTTATATAATCCCCAATCATTTAATTGTTCAATTATTAAATTAGCTGAGTAAACATGATCAACCCATGTTGGAACTTCTTCTACTTTATATTTTTTAGAAGTACCATCAATTGGATTAAATATTACTACACCATTTACTTCTTTTTTAAGACCTACACCACTATATTTTATAGTTTGAGCTATCCAATATGGATTACCTTCATCATCAATTTCAAAATTAACTTCACCAAATATAGTAAATGGATAACTTATTCTTAATTTTCGATATAGATTTTCAAAGAATAAACCTGAAGGCATATATTTCATACCATTATCTAATCTTACTAAATTAGATTCTCCAGTTACAGAATCAACTGTAATATAACCAGCTACACCTTTATTTCTATTTGTAAAGTATTTAATTATACTAGCATATTCTAATGGCGTAACTCTTACTATTTCATCGTTATAATTAATTTGTGTATATTGATTTGATACTTCAAATTGGGAAACTAAATCTGTCATTTGTCCCATTACTTTATCTCCTAATTTCATAGAAGAGTCTTTATCTAATAATGGCAATTTATCAAAATCAACTGGTTCGACATCAGTAGTAAAATCACTATTATTAACACTTATTCTATTATAATATGATTTTGCCATAAATAATGGTGAATTAGCTACATTAAATATTATAATTAAACCAAATATAATAAATAAAGCACTAAATAAAATATATGATTTTTTATTTACTTTTTTATTGTTTATTATAACTTTTAATATTTCTGTACTTGATATAATTAAACTAACTATATATGACATCACTACACTAATAAATACAAACACCCAAAAGTTTGGATCACTTAAATTTATTGGTGGTAACATAAAATAATATAATAATAAAATTAAAACTAAACTGATAATTATTTTTAAATATTTCATATTTTTACTCCGTTCTTAAAGCTTCAACTGGATTTTTTCTACTTGCTATAACTGCTGGTATTAATCCACCAATTAAAGTTAAAATAATAGCAACTGTAATTAAAAGTAATGTATGAAGCGGATTCATTACTGCTACATTTTCTAAATCTGTCAAATTCTTTAATATAGCATTTATTGGGAATAATAATAGTCTAGCAATTACTATACCAATTAATCCAGATGTTAATCCGATTATAAATGTTTCCGCATTAAATACACGACTTACATCTTTTTTTCTTGCTCCTAAACTTCTTAAAATACCTATTTCTTTTGTTCTTTCTAATACTGATATATATGTTATTATTCCTATCATAATTGAAGAAACTACTAATGATATCCCAGAGAAAGCAATTAACACCCAACCAATTGCATCCATAATATTAGATGATAAAGTTGAAAAAGTATCAGCTAAATCAGTATAAATTACTTTATCTTCATCAGATTTATCTTTATTATAATCATTTAAATAATTTATTATATTTTCTTTAGCTTTAAAATCAACTGGATATATATTTATCATATATGGAATATCTTTAGCACCTAAGTATGCTAACATATCATCTTTAGTAGAATTTTCCGTAAATTGTTCACCAGTTAATATGTTATAATCTAAATCTTGTTGAGCTTTAACAATCTTTGAATCTTTGTTTTGCTCTACTATATATTCAGCTAATTCATTAGAATATAAAATATTACCTGCTCCTTGACTCATACTCATAGTATTAACTATTTGAGCAAGCATATTATCTTCTTTTCCTCTTACAATTCCAACTATTTTTAAAGTAATACCATCATCGTATATTTCATCATAATTCATATTAGGTATGAAATAGTTATTATTGTTTATATAAAAATCGTCATTTAATATTATTTTTATTTCTTTACCAATTAATTCATCAAAACTAATTTCTTCTTTAGTTGTATCTATTCCTAAAGCTTCCAAAATAGTTTTTTCTAATCTATTTTTTTCATTTACAACTATAACTATTTCTGTTTTATCTTTAGGATAACTTCCTTTTAACAAATCATAAGCTGATTCTAAAAATGTTTGTTCACTTTCTTTTAATTCTTTAGGCAATGAAGTTAAACTTAAATTATTAACATATTTAATTTTATCATTATTTTTTATTAACATATTTAAACTCATTGTTCTTAAGTATGATATACCGATTGTATAATCAGGATTGATATTATTTACATAGTTTAAATAATCTTCCGTAAATACATTTTTATGAAGCAATAATGAAGAAGCTGTATCATATGGATAAATTACTTCTTTATCAGGATAAGATTCACTTTTATCTGGTGTCATTGTCATCATATCTTCGGCTGTCATTTCTGTTGCTTGCCTACTTATTGTTATAGGAAAACTTGATAAAGTATCTTTTTCAAATTGATTTATTTGCATATCAAAACCATTTGATAAAGATAGTATAATGGAAATACCTATAATACCAATACTTGAAGCAAAAGCGGTTAATAATGTTCTACCTTTTTTAGTTTTAATATTATTAAATGATAAAGATAAAGCTGTTAAAAAACTCATAGCTGTTTTTTTAATAGTATAAGTTTTATTATTATTTTGTTTTTCTAACTTATTTGTATCACTTATTATATTACCATCTTTTAATTCAATAATTCTATTAGCATAAGCATGGGCTAATTCACTATTGTGGGTTACCATAATAACTAACTTATCTTTAGCTATCTCTTTTATTAAATCCATTATTTGAACACTTGTTTTTGAATCTAATGCTCCAGTTGGTTCATCAGCTAATATTATATCTGGATTATTAACCAAAGCTCTGGCAATAGCAACTCTTTGCATTTGTCCGCCAGATAACTGATTTGGTTTTTTATTAATATGATTTTCTAAACCAACTTTTTTTAATACTTCAATTGCTTTTTGTCTTCTTTCTTTTTTAGAAACACCACTTAAAGTCATACCCAATTCAACATTAGACAAAATACTTATATGACTTATTAAATTATAACTTTGAAATATAAAACCAATACAATTGTTGCGGTATGCATCCCAATCTGTATCTTTAAATTTCTTAGTTGATTTATTATTTATAATTAAATCACCGCTATCGTAATGATCTAACCCACCAATTATATTAAGTAAAGTTGTTTTACCTGAACCGGATTGACCTAAAATAGCAACAAATTCATTTTTTCTAAATTTTAAACTAATATCATTTAACGCTACTTGCGTAAAATTAGCGAGTGTATAACTTTTTTTTATATTTTTTAATTCTAACATTTACTTTTCCTTTCTATATTACCACATCATATAAATATTTTATACTTATAGATTTGATTTGTCAATTTATTTATTGTATAATTAATAAAGGTGATTGTTGATGAAAAAAATAACTGTTATTGAATATTCTAATGATACATCTTTAATTAGTTCAATTTTATTTTTAATATTTGGTATTATTTTATTTACTAATCCAAGTGGTATATTAAATTTTATTTCTTATATTGTTGGAGGTATTTTAATTATTATCGGTATTTTTAATATTTTAAGTTATAGAAAAACATTAAAAAAATTGAACATTGAACATAAATCTAAATTAGTTTTAGGTGTCATTTTAATTATATTCGGTTTATTTGTAATCTTGTTTTCTTCTTTAATTGAGATGACATTTAGATTAATATGCGGAGGATGGATCATTTATACCGGTATAATTAGATTAATTGAAACTTTAAATAATAAAGAAAATAAAATATCTTTTATTAGTAGATTAATTATTTCTATTTTACTAATAATATGTGGATTTTATGTAGCTTTAGAAACTAATTTAATATTTTCTACAATTGGATTATTTATTATTATATATGCTGTTTTAGATATTATTGGGTTTGTATTTTACAAAAAAAAGTTTTAAAAATTTAAAACTTTTTTATTTGGTATCAACACAATTGTAACAGCTAATATATCCAGTATCTGCACTTGGTATATTTTCCAAAATAAAATTACCAATAGGGAATATCAAAAATATAATTATTGCAGCAATAACCCTAGTAATAATACTTTTACTTAATTTCTTAGTATCAACTTCACTTGACGATGTTGTTTTTACAATATCTATCATTATAAAAATAATTAAAATTACAGGTACCAATACTCTTACAATATTAAGTAAAGTTTTAAAAACACTTAATATATGCATTATATCTGCATCACTACAAGCTTCAATACAACTATCTAATATCATTTTTTTACCTCCGGATATTTTATATTAAAACTCCAAATTATATTGGAGTTTAATTTTACAATGGCAGGGGTGGCAGGAGTTGAACCCACATGAACGGTTTTGGAGACCGTCATTCTACCATTGAATTACACCCCTAAATCAATGTATTTAAATTATAACATATATTTTAGTTTATTACAATATTTTTATAAATTTATTTTTTATTAAACATATAATTATGTAGGTGAATAAATATGATTATAAAATACAATACAAAAGAAAGGGAACTATTAGCTAGAATTATGCGAGCAGAAGCAGTTGGTGAAGGAAACTTAGGAATGCTTATGGTTGGTAATGTTTTGGTAAATAGAGTTTTAGCCAATTGTTTAACTTTTAAAGATATTGATACTATAACAGATGCATTATATCAACCTAATCAATTTTCTGGAGTAGATAGTCCTTTATTTTTTGGTAATCCAACAACATCCGAATTAAACTTAGCAGATAGAATTCTTAGAGGAGAATATTATTTTCCTGCTACTAATGCTTTATGGTTTTATGCTCCTAGTGGTAATGATGAATGTAAAGATTTATGGTATGATCAAGAACTTTCAGGTAGATACAAAAGTCATTGCTTTTATAATCCTGATCCTGGTGTTTGTAAACAAATTCATTAATAAAAAACATCTAAAAAGAAGTTTTCTTCTAAATTAGATGTTTTTATATTATTAAAATTTGACCTATTGTTAATAAATTACTAGTTAGATTGTTTTTTTTCTTTATGTCATCTACTGTTGTATTATATTTATTAGCTATACTATATAAATTATCGCCACTTTTTACAATATAAGTATTATTTTCTTGTGTCGGTAATTTAAGTATTTGACCAATAGATAGTAAATTACTATTTAAATTATTTAATTTTTTTATTTCATCTACTGTTGTGTTATATCTATTGGCAATACTATATAAACTATCTCCTGCTTTTACTATATATTCAAATTCACTACTTGATTCTTTTTTTGGTATTAATAATTTTTGACCAATACTTAATAAATTACTACTTAAATTATTTATTTTCATTAATTCATCTACCGTTGTATTATATTCATTAGCTATTTTATATAAACTATCTCCTTTTTCTACTATATAAGTGTCATATTGATCATTTTCAGCATAAACATTTGGTATTAATATTTGTTGTCCTATAGTTAAATTAGTAGATGGTAAATTATTGTATTCGATTATTTTATCCACAGTAGTATTATATTTATTTGCTATAGCATATAAAGAATCTCCCTTTTTTACAATATATATAGTATAATCTTCAGGTTCTTTTTCTATTTCTGGTATTACTAAAACTTGACCTATTGTTAATAAATTACTAGACAAATTATTTGCAGCTTTTAATTCTTCTACGCTAATATTATATTTTTTAGCTATGCTATATAAACTATCTCCTTTTTTTACTGTATAAGTATTATTAGATCCTTCAGTATATCCTATATAATTTAATACTGCTCTTACTACTGCTTCTGCATAATCTATATAATTATTTTTTAATTTATTAGCGTCTGCTTCAGTATCTAAAAAACCATATTCAACAGTTATCGGTTCTGTTATACCAGTATTTCTTTGCATAAAATAATAATCTTTTGATGTATCACTAGGTAATCTTCTTTGATATGCTTTTCTTATTATCTGACCTTCGTTAGCTAATTCTTGTAATACTAAATTAGATAATGTATCTTTATTTCTTAATGCGTATATTACTTCCGCACCTTCACCACCTCGCGATGGTCAAAGTGTAGTTATTTTTTTTCTTTTTCGTTTATATACTTATCTAACTCTTTTTTTGTAATATCTAACTGTAAAATTTCTAGTAAACCATTTTTAATTGCTGGTTCAAATTTACTTGCTATTTTTTCTTTTAAAATAGTAAATCTATTATCCGGCATATTAAATAATATTTTTTTTAAATCTTCATCTAATCTCGGTAAAATAAGTACTAATTTTGAAGTACATTTATTCACTTCTTGATACAACTCAATCATTCTAAGCATATAATGTAATTGATATGGATAATCCATCCAAAAAGGTGATAATTTAACTTCATAAAATACATTACTTTCTCCATCTGATTTTAAAGCATCGAATCTTATTTCGCTCTTCATGAGATTATCTTCAATTGGTTTATTGTTTATTAGTTTTACTTCATATTGAATATTTGGATTATTCGTTTCATTATTTAACACTTTTTTTAATAAACAAATTTCTAAAATATCCCTATACTTGCGTCTCTCTGCAGCTAAAATTCTTTGATTAGACGAATTATCAAAGTTTTCTGTTTCCGATTGTTCATTGCTAGAACAATTTTCTTCTGTTTTATTTATGTCATCGATGTTTGAAGATCCAATAGTACTAAAAGAAGTAGGAAAATAAATGGTTTGACTATTTGAACTTTTTATACTAACAACTTGTTCTAATAGTTTAATATTAGCTTCTTTTAAATCATCGTTTTCCTTCTTAACTTCCTTTATATTCTTTGAAAGAGATAACAACTTAGGAATGTTCAAATTATCAAACAATTCTGCTAATGATAATATTACAAGTAGTAACAAACATATAATAATTTCACTAGTTATTTGATACTTTTGTAATGAAAAGAAATTAAAGCATATTACTATAACAATAAATAACATTAGTATTGCTATCTTATATTTATTATTGTTTTCATTTTTTTCCATTTACATCACCAACCTACAATAACTCTAAATATTTCTTCAGCATCTCTACTTCTAATTTTGTAACTAACTTAACAAAATCCGTATAATTACCAGTCGTATGTGCCTTATCTAACGCTTCATAATATTTTAATCTTGATTCTTTCTTTATAATTACAGGATTATATCCACTATTCATTAAATCTAAATTCATAAGTAATCTTGATGTTCTTCCATTACCATCAACAAATGGATGTATTTTAACCAATTCTCCATGCAATAATGCAGCTTTAATTATTGGATGATATTCGTTCCAAGTATTGTAATTAAGTATTAATTTTTCCATTAATTCAGGCAATTTTAAATAATCCGGTGGAATATGAGTTGCTCCTTTTATAGTTACGTTTTCTTTTCTATATCTTCCTGCATTCTCATTATCTATATCTTTTAAAATTAACTGGTGAATATTTTTTATATTCCATTCAGTTATTGGATTTTTATCTTTTACTAAATCATCTAAATATAAAATAGCTTTCTCATGATTAATTGCTTCTAAATGTTCTTTAATAGACTTTCCACCTACAGTAATACCTTCTAAAACAACTTGTGTCTCTCTTAATGTTAAAGTATTACCTTCAATCCCATTGCTATTATAAGTCCATTCTAAATTAATAGATTCTTTTAAAGATTTTAAAGTTTCTTTTGGTATTGGTCTTTTACTGTCTAATTCTTTTTTTAAACTATCGACTTCATCAAAATAATTATCTCCTAAATCAATAATAAATTTATTATCATCTGGTTTAATTATTCTTTTATCAACAGGTTTATCAGCATCAACCGGAATATTCCAACTATTACCTACTTTAACAGCACCTTCAATTCTACCATCTTGTAATAATTGTCTAATTCTTCTTTCGCTAATATTCCATTTTTCAACAGCTTCTTTTGTAGTCATAAACTCCATAATTTTCACCTCTGTTACAATTATACCGAAAACGGTAGTATTTGTCAACATATTCATTCCTTTAGCGGTAGTTTTTCGAGTTTGAAAACTATCATTTCATTAATTAAAATCTTTAACTTCATAATAGTTTGATACAAACTTATTAAAGTGTATATTAATTAATTGCCTGTTTCTTAATAAAATGATAAAATATATAACCAAGTCAAGGAGGTATTTAATATGAATTTTATTTTAAATAACCACATTTTTGACACAATAATTTCATTATTTTTAATTGTCAATACAATATCAACAATAATTACGTCTTATTTTGAATTTAAAAAAAAGAGAAAAGATATAAAAAATTACAAAAATTTAACTAAATTAGAATGGTTTAAATTATGTATCATTACCATAAATATTATTGCCTTTATAGTCTTAACTATTATTTTTTCAAACAAATATAAAATTACTTCATATATCATCTTAATTTATTATTTAAGTTTTGTTTATATATCATTAAAGTTATCAAAAAAGAATATTGCAGATTTAAATTCCGATAATAAGATGTCATATATTCAAACCACAATTTTATTTATTATCTTTTTTTCAAGTCGTGCAACTAGTATATATATGAAAAACTTCTATATATTTTCACATACTATAAAAGAATATTTATTAATAATTTATATAACAATCAAATTAATATTTTTTATTTATTGTACAATAATAAGTTGTTCTATATTCGTCTATAATCTAAGCATTATGTTTAAAAAACAGCTACAAAGCATCAAAATATTACTCAATAAATTTTTAAATAAACATTTCGAATTAAAGTTATATGATTTTTATTTTTCAAATAAGAAGGATAAATTATCTTATTTAATATTAGATATTATTATTTATATATTTTCTTGTCCATTTTTAATGATAATATATTTTATTTTTGCTTTATGTATTTTATTTATAAAATTTATTATTAGAAATATTTTAAAGTTGTATACAATAGTCGCTAACTATTTTAACAATAGTTCAAAAATAATAAGAAAAACATTAAAAATATCTACTATAATTTCTCTAATTTTTAGCTATATAATTATTACTTATAATAATCATATTTTTTATAATAACACAAAAGATGTATTTAATCTTTTAACCACAGTTATATTAATTCCTTTAATTTACGATAGTATTAAAAAATATAAATCATAATCTATTAGTTTGACTACTTCTCGACATCCTGTCGGGAAGTTAATATTTTTACTTATGCACACAATGTGCATAAGTTTTATACTAGATGCATAATAAAATTTAATTTTATATTTTCGTATCAAATTAAATTTAAGTTATTATTTTTTGAAATATTACTTGTACCCAAATTGGTCACAAGTTAATATTTACTATAAACTTCCCACCAAGTCGGTGGGAACTTTTTAAAATTCGTTAATTGAATTTTTATATCACTAACTTTGTGCCATTCTACCACAAAGCTAATAAGCAACTAAACTTTCTCATTTTTATTATCTCGCCCTTAAATGTATGAAGTTAGTATAGAACTAACTTCTATGAATCAAATATTATTTAACAAACTGAATTTATAAAAGATTTCAATATTTCTATCTTTATCTATAATTATTTTATCGATGATAGATTGTAATAATTCTCTACTTGGTTTATCAAGATTAATTAATTCTTTAATTTTTTCTTCATACTTTTTAAT
>CALVXO010000022.1 GCA_944371325.1 uncultured Bacilli bacterium
CGTTTGTAGATGTAAATACAATAGAAAACCCAACTACATCAGATTACTATTGGACAATGAATAGATATAGTTCGTCTTTCGTTCGCCTCGTCATTAACAATGGCAACCTCAGCAACACTAGTCCGTCGGGCAGTGGCGGCGTGCGTGCAGTTATATATCTGAAGTCAGGGACTTCAGCCATAACCTTCACAGGGGGTGAAGGTACTCCAAACTCACCATACGTATTACAATAAGCAAATATAGTGTAAATAACAGTAATGTATAAACGAAGCAATACACACCTTGCCGATGAAAAGGGCAAGGTGCCAAGATTTAATATATAATTAATCTAGTTTAAATACTAGATTTTTTTGTAGTTATATGGTAAACTTATCTAGTTGGTGATAATATGTTAAAAGTTAATAATTTAAGTTTAAGATTTAATACAAGAACATTATTTGAAAACGTTAATTTAGAATTTAATGGTGATAATTGTTATGGTATTATAGGTGCTAATGGAGCAGGCAAATCTACTTTCTTAAAAATATTATCAGGTAGTATTGAATCTACTACAGGTGAAGTAATTATCGGTAAAGGTGAAAGAATATCTGTTTTAAAACAAAATCATAATGAATTTGATGATATGACAGTTATTGATGTAGTTATTATGGGTAATAACAAACTATATCAAATAATGGTTGAAAAAAATAATTTATATATGAAAGAAAACTTTACTAATGAAGATGGTATGAGAGCGGCAATTTTAGAAGAAGAATTCGCATCTTTAAATGGTTGGCAAGCGGAAAGTGATGCAGCTATTTTATTAAATAGTTTAGGTATAGATAATAGTAAACATAATTTATTGATGAAAGATTTAAAAGATAGTGATAAAGTAAAAGTATTATTAGCAAGTGCTTTATTTGGTGAACCTGATATTTTATTGTTAGATGAACCTACTAATGGATTAGATGCGAAAAGTATTATGTGGTTAGAAGAATTTTTAATTAATTTTAAAAATACTGTTTTAGTAGTATCTCATGATAGACATTTTTTAAATAAAGTATGTACACATATGTTAGATATTGATTATAATAAAATCACTTTATTTGTTGGTAATTATGATTTTTGGTATCAATCTAGTCAATTGATTCAAAAGCAAATGAAAGAATCAAATAAGAAAAAAGAAGAAAAAATTAAAGAATTAGAAGATTTTATTAGAAGATTTTCGGCTAATGCTTCTAAATCTAAACAAGCAACATCTAGAAAGAAATCATTAGAAAAAATTGTTTTAGATGAAATTAAACCATCTAGTAGAAAATATCCTTATATTAATTTTGATTTTGATAAAAATGTTGGTAAAGAAGTTATTACTTTAGAAAATATTAATTATAAAGATATTATCAAGAATTTAAATTTAACTATTAGACCAAATGATAAAATAGCTCTAATAGGAAATAACGAAATAGGTAAAACTGTTTTACTAGATATAATAAGCGGTAATATAAAACCTGATAGTGGTACTGTTAAAATAGGTGGTAATGTAAAAATAAGTTATTTTAAAAAGAATCATGATGAATATTTTAATGATTTAAATATGGGTGATTGGTTAAAACAATATAGTGACAATAAAGATGATAGTTATATAAGAGGATTTTTAGGTAGAATGTTATTTTCTGGGGAAGAAGTATTAAAGAAAGTTAATGTTTTATCAGGTGGTGAAAAGGTTAGATGTATGTTTAGTAAAATGATGTTAGAAAGATCTAATGTATTATTATTTAATGAGCCTACTAACCATTTAGATATTGAATCTATTACATCTTTAAATGAAGGTTTAAACAAATTTATGGGTGTTATTATATTTTCTACTTTTGATCAAGAATTAATTGAAACTGTAAGTAATAGGTTAGTTGAAATAAAGTTTGATGGTACATATAAAGATAAACAAATTAGTTATTCTGAATATTTAGAAAAGTATGGTTTAGATGAAAGTAATTAAAGAAGAAAGATTAATTGATTATTTAAAACAGTTTAAAAATTATAAAACTTTACTTAAAAATGGTTGCGTTTTAGTAAATAATAAAATAATTACTAAATATGATTATATGTTAAAAATTAATGATGAAGTTACTATTAATAAATATAATAAATCAAAAGATATAAAAATTATATATGAAGATAAGGATATAATAGTAGTAGATAAACCTTATAATTTATTAACTATATCAAATGGTAAAGAAATATCTTTATATAATTTAGTGAGTGATTATGTTAAAAAAAATAATAAAAAAAACAAAATATTTATTGTTCATCGATTAGATAAGGATACATCAGGATTAATAGTATTTGCTAAAAATATTAAAACTAAAAATTATTTACAAAATAATTGGGATAAAGTAGAAAGAAGGTATTTAGCTTTAGTAAGTGGTATTACTAAAGAAAGTGGTACATTAAAAAATTATTTAAAAGAAAATAAAAATCATTTTGTATATGTGTCTAATACTGGTGCTTTAGCTATTACTGAATATAAAAAAATAAAAGAAATAAATAATAATTCATTATTAGATATAAATATTAAAACTGGTAAAAAAAATCAAATAAGAGTGCAATTAAGTCATATTGGTCATCCTATTTTAGGTGATAAAAAGTATGGTATTAATAATTATAAAAGATTATGTTTACACGCATATAAATTAGTTTTATTTGATAAAGAATTTATTAGTGAAATAGAATTTTAGGAGGAATTATGACTGGAACTTTTTATTTGGATACTAGTTTTATAATTGCTAGTATCATGAATACTAAAAATAAACACTATCAAGAAAATTTTGTAACATTAAAAGAAATTAATATTACAAAAAATATATTACGAAAAAAATTTAAAGAAAAAGGATTAAATATTAGTATAACTGATGACATTGATTACAACTTTTTTGATTATATTGATGGTATTTTTGTAAAGAATAAAGATGTAACATTATATGATTTAATAAATAGGTACCAAGGACATTGCTATTCAAATGAGTGTTTTATTATATTATGGAATGATAATTTAATATTTCAAATTATCGAAAATATTAAGTTGGGTGACGAATCAGTAAATTCTAAATCATTAGAAGAAATACTAAATAAAATAATTGATAATCCTGAATTGTTTTATTACAAAATAGCTCAGGAATTATCTTTGGAAGAATATGATTATATTAAATCTAAAATAAACAACAAAAATTGTATAAATTGCATTAATGAATGTCTAGATGATGAATTAAAAGGATGTTTTAGATGGAATAACCCAACATTAGTTGGCAAATGTAAAGTTTTAAGAAAAATTTAAAGGTGAATATTCATCTTTTTTTGATATAATTAAATAGGTGATAGAATGAAAAAAATAACTAAAAAAATTATTACTAAGTTATCTAAAATAGATATTGATTATAAAAAAGAAAGAAAGTTAAAAGATATAATTTTTAATGAAAAAAATATTAAATATATTGATACTTTTATATTGGTTAAAGATCATAATGTTAAAATAAGATTATTTATTCCTAAAATAATTAAGCAAACTATTATTTATTTTCATGGTGGAGGATTTGTTACTGGTAATATTTATAATTATAGTAAAACCTGTTATGATTTAGCTATTAATACTAATTCTTTAGTTATATCAGTTGATTATAGATTGGCGCCTGAATATCCTTTTCCAAATGGTTTAATAGATTGTTATAACGTTACAAAATATTTATATAGTAGTGATAGTTTTATTGATAATGATATTATTATTATGGGTGATAGTGCAGGAGCTAATATAGCTAGTGTAGTATCAATTATCGCTAGTGAAAAAAAAGAATTCAAAATTAAAAAACAAGTTTTATTATATCCAATAACTTATCATATTCATGATGAAAATAGTAGTTTTGATTCGATTAAACAAAATGGTAATGATTATATTTTAACTAATAAAAGAATTAATAATTATTTAGACTTATATGTTAAAGATAAAAAATATTTATCTAGTAAATATGTATCACCTTTAAACGCTGATGATTTATCTAATCAACCAGATACTTTAATAATAACTGCTAGTTTAGATCCATTAAGAGACGAAGGAGAAGCTTATGGAAACAAATTAATTATATTTAATAATAAAGTTAAAATGTATCAAATTGATAATATTCATGGTTTTTTTACAATACCTATTAACAAAAAAGAAATAAATGAATGTTATAATTATATAAATGAATTTTTAGGAGATGGTGTAGTTGAAAACAAAATGGTTTAAATTAGATAATGCTGCTAAAATATTTCCTCCTGTCAGTAATAAAAAAGATCCTAAAGTATTTAGATTTGTTTGTATTTTAAAAGAAGATATTGATAAGAATGTATTACAAGAATCAATTAATGAAGCTTTAAATTTTTTTCCTAACTTTAGGTCTGTATTAAAACAAGGGTTCTTTTGGCATTATTTAGAAACAACTGATTTTAATCCAATTGTAAAAGAAGAAAAAAAAGATATATGTAGCCCTATTTATTCTAAAAAGAAAAAGAAATTATTATTTAGAGTTAATTATTATAAAAATAGAATTAATTTAGAAGTATATCATGCTTTAACTGATGGAACAGGAGCATTAGAATTTTTAAAGACAATAGTTCATATTTATATTAGTAAAAAATACGAATTTAAAGAGTTTAATTTTGATTATGATGCATCATTAAATGAAAAGAGTAGTGATAGTTTTAATAAGTATTATATATTTCAATTAAATAAAATAGATAATTTAGAGAAAATATATCAAATTAAAGGAGAAAAATTAAATAAAATTAGAGTTATCAATGGATGTATGAATACTAAAGATATGATTAATTTAGCTCATAAATATAACACAACTTTAACTAGTTTAATTGCAAGCATTTATATTTTAGCTATCAAGGAAAATATGAATTTAAAAGATGAAAATAAATTTATTACAATTGACATACCGGTTAATTTAAGAAAATATTTTAAGTCACAAACTGCCAGAAATTTTTTTAGTGTTATAAAATTAAAATATAAAGGTTCTAATAATTTAGAAGATATAATTAAATATGTTGATAATTATTTAAAAGAAGAATTAAAAAAAGAAAATTTATTTAAAGCAATGAATAAATATGCTACTTTTGAACATAATTTTTTAATCAGATTAGTTCCTTTATTTATTAAAAATATTGTTTTAAAAGTAATAATGAAATTTGTAAAAACAACTACAACAGTTACTAATTTAGGCATAGTTAAAGTAGATGATTCAATTAAAGATTATATTGATAGTTTTGAAGTATATGTAAGTACTGATAAAATACAAATATCAATGTGTTCTTATTATGATAAATTAAATATATCATTTACTTCAATATTTGATAGTATGGATATAATTAAAGATTTTTATCGAAAATTAAGTTCTTTTGGAATAGAAATAATAATAACTAGTAACAAGATAGAAGGTGAAGAATGAGGACTTGTAAAAAATGTAATTTAAAAATTAAAACTGATTCTGATATTTGTCCTTTATGTCAAAATAAGTTAATTGGTAAAAAAGAAGATAATGTGTTTCCCGTTATACCTAATATTTATAAAAAATATTTTACTTTTTTTAAAATATTATTATTAATTAGTATTATTGTATCTTTAATATGTATAACTATTGATTTAATGATTAATAAATATCATTTTAGTGTTTTTGTGGTATTAGGTTTTGTTTGTTTATTTATTATTTTGAAAACGGCTTTTAATAATAAAGAAAGTTTATTTAAATCTATTTTAGGTCAGTTAGTTATTTTAAGTATTTTATCTATTTTGTGGGATTATTTTACTGGTTTTCATTATTGGTCAATAACATATGTCATACCTATTTTATGTATAATATGTAGCGTTAATTTGGCGATACTTTCTATTATTTTAAAAAACTATTTAAACGAAGAAATATTTTATTTTATTTGTATTGCTTTAATAGGTATTATTCCTTTAATTTTTATTGTTATAGGTATACCAAATAAAATACCTTCAATTATTTCTATTTTATTAAATTTAATATGCTTTATAAGTTTATTAATATTTAAATTTAAAGATGTTCAAGAAGAATTAAAAAGAAGAATGCATATATAATTTACAATCTTCTTTTTTTTTGATACAATTAATGAAGTAGGTTAAATAAGAAGGTGTAAAATGACATATTTAGATTATTCTGCTACAACTCCTACTAGTGAAGAAGTTTTAAATACATTTGTAGAAGTTAGTAGAAGATATATTGGAAATCCTAATTCGTTACATAAATTAGGTGTAGAAGCTAATGAAATTATTAAAGCTTCTACTAAACAAATAAGTAATTTATTAAATATTAAAGAAAGTGAAGTAATTTATACGAGTGGTTCTTCAGAATCAAATAATATGGCTATTAAAGGTATTGCTTTAAAATATCAAAATAGGGGTAAACATATCATTACAACAGAATTTGAACATTCTTCAATATATGGACCTTTAACATATTTACAAAAGCAAGGATTTAAAGTTGATTTTGTAAAAACTGATGAATATGGAATAGTTGATATTAATAATTTAAAAGAATTATTAACTGATGAAACTATTTTAGTTAGTATCGGTTATATTAATAGTGAAATAGGTATAATACAACCAATTGATGAAATAGGTAAATTATTAAAAGAATATCCTAAGTGTTATTTTCATGTTGATATGACACAAGCGTTAGGCAAAATAAAAATAGATTTGACTAATGTTGATTTAGCTAGTTTTTCAGCTCATAAAATATATGGTATTAAAGGAATAGGTATGTTATATAAAAGAGAAAATATTTCTTTAGAACCATTAATTCATGGTGGTAAGAGTACAACTGTATTTAGAAGTGGGACTCCCGCTACTGCATTAATAGCATCATTTGCTAAAGCAATGCGTTTGATATTAACTAATTTAGATAAAAAATATGAATATATATCTAAATTAAACAAAATGTTAAAAGACGGATTAAAATATGATAATGTTTATATAAACAGTAATGAACATTGTATACCTAATGTTTTAAATATAAGTGTAGTGGGGGTTAAACCAGAAACAATGTTGCATGCTTTGGAAAAATATGATATTTACATATCGACACAAACTGCTTGTTCAACTGGTACTAGTTCAAAATCTGTTTATGCTTTAACCAAAGATGAAAATAGAGCTAAATCAAGCCTTAGAATAAGTTTATCACACTTAACTAAAGAAAGTGATATAAAATATTTTTTAGAAAAATTTGATGTTTGTTATAAGGAGTTATTATGAGAGTAGATAAAAATAATTATTATTTAGATATTGCAGAAGCAACTTTAGAAAGATCAACATGTGCTAGAAGAGCTTTTGGAGCAGTTATAGTTAATAACGATGAAATAATTTCAACAGGTTATAATGGAGCCCCAAGAGGTAGAAAAAATTGTACAGATTTAGGTTATTGTATGCGTGAAAAATTAGAAATTCCACGTGGCGAAAGATACGAAATGTGTAGAAGTGTTCATGCGGAACAAAACGCTATTATAAGTGCTGCTAGAAAAGATATAATAGGTTCAACATTATATTTGGTAGGTAAAGAAGTAAGTACAGGTGAATATGTAAAAAATGCTATGCCTTGTATGTTTTGTAAAAGATTTATAATTAATGCTGGAATTAAAAAAATAGTTGTTAGAAATAATAAAGAAGAATACACTGAAGTAGATGTTAATACTTTTATTGAAAATGATGATAGTCTAGAAGGGGTGTTTGGTTATTAAACTAATTAGAATAAGCGCTGTATGGTGCCCAGCATGTTTAATTATGCGTCCTAGAATGCAAGAAATAGAAAAAAGATTTCCTAACTTTGAACATATAGAATATGATTATGATTTAGATGAAGATATAATAAGTAAATATAAAGTTGGAGATATTTTGCCTGTATTTATATTATTAGATAATGATAAGGAAGTAACAAGATTAGTAGGAGAAAAATCTGTTGATGAAATAGAAAATAAATTGAGGTGCTTTGAATGAAAAAATTAATATTTTTAATAACTTTATTATTATTTATTCCTAAAGTTAATGCTTTAGATATTCACTTATTTTATTCAGAACTATGTAGTACTTGTGAAGAAGAAATAGAATTTTTAGAAGAATATCAAAAAGAAGCTGATATAAATATTATTTATTATGAAACAACTACAAATAAAGAAAATGATGAATTATTAACAAATGTTAGAAAAGCTTTAAATAATAATGACAAAACAGTTCCTTATACAGTTATAGGAACAACAGGAATCACTGGATTTAATGAAACTGTTAAAAATCAAATCAAGGCAGCATATGAATTTTATACTTATGAATTTGTCGACATTGTTGATGTAGTACAAAATGATTTAGATGTCGAATATGAAATAATTCCTCCAGAAGGACAATTTAATATACCAATATTAGGCAATATAGATCCTAAAGATGTGTCATTACCATTAGTAGCTGTTATTGTAGGTTTTATTGATGGATTTAATCCTTGTGCAATGTGGGTACTATTATTTTTGTTATCGATTATAGTCACAATGAAAGATAGAAAGAAAATGTGGACTATTGGCTTAACATTTTTAATTACTTCAGCATTAGTTTATTTAGCATTTATGTTAGCTTGGCTACAAATAGCTATAACCTTATCAGAAATTGTTTGGGTTAGATTTATAATAGCTTTAATTGCTTTATTAGGTGGTGCAATTAATTTAACAAGTTATTTTAAAGAAAGAAAAAAAGATAATGGATGTGCAGTGGTTGATAAAGAAAAAAGAAAATCTATTTCTAAAAAAATAAACAAAATAGTAAAACAAATAGATAATAAAAAAACTTTTTATTTGGCTATATTAGGTGTTATGGGATTAGCAGTTTCAGTTAATTTAATTGAACTTGCTTGTTCATCAGGATTACCTTTAATATTTACTCAAATACTGGCAATTAATAATTTAAATAGTTTACAATATTTATTTTATATTTTAATTTATATTTTATTTTTCTTAATAGATGATATTGTTATATTTGCAATAGCAATGAAATCATTAAAACTAACTGGTATATCTACTAAATATAATAAATTATCACATTTAATTGGTGGTATATTAATGTTATTAATTGGTATATTAATGATTTTTAAACCTGAATGGTTGATGTTTAATTTTTAAACATCTTTTTTAATATGTTTGACATATTAAATAAAAAACTATATAATATGTCGGAAAATGATTGGTGATGTAAATATGGATTATTTTGAACAAGAAAAAGAACTAATAATAGAAGAAATTTTAAAGAAAGTTAGACCTTGTGAGCTTATTGATTATAAACAGTTTATAGATTTATATGAACAATATAAAGATAAGATGAGTGAGTTAGAATTTGCAGAAATTTTAGAAATAAGTTATAAAAATTTTTTTAACGTAAAGAAGTATAATAAACGAGCTAAAATATTAAAATCTAAAAAATATATTTTAAATAATGAAGAAAAAGAAACAATAGTAAAAGAAGTATTGACTAAAGTAAAAGCTGGTCAATCTATTAACTATGATCTATTTACAAATTTATATCAACCATATAAAAATAGAATGTCTGAAATAGAATTCGCAGATATCTTAGAAATAGAATCTTATAATTTTTATAGTATGAAAACGGGTACAACAAATTTAAAAATATTAAAATCGAGGAAACAAATTTTAATTAACGAGGAAAAAGAAATAATAAACGAAGTGTTAACAAAAGTTGAAAGAGGACAATCTATTAACTATGATGAATTTATGAATTTATATCAACCATATAAAAATAGAATGTCTGAAATAGAATTCGCTAACATATTAAATATAACTTCAGGTAATTATAAAAATATGATATATAAAAAGCAAAACGTTCGAATATTAAAATATAAAAAAGGTATTAAAAAAGAACAAATAATACAAGAAGTTTTAAAAAAAGTATATATTGGTCAAATTGTAAATTATAAGAAATTTAAAAGTTTATATGAGCCTTATGAAAATATATTAAAGGAAGAAGAATTTGCAAAAATTTTAGATATTAGTTGTGATAATTTTAATAGATTAAAATATAAAAAAGGTAATGTTAAAGTTTTAAAATTTCATAGAATATCTGATGAAGAAATTGATTTAATAATATTAGATATTTTGACAAAAATTAATCCTGGACAATTTATTAATTATGAACAATTTAAAAAACTATATGAGCCATATAATGCGAAAATAGGAGTGATGGAGTTTGCAAGCATCCTAGAAATTTCATATAGTAATTTAAAAGGAATAATAAAAAAAGGAGGCAATGTTAAAGTTTTAAAATCGAAAGAAAAAATTTTAACTGAAAATGAAAAAAATATAATTAAAAACGAAATTTTTAAAAAAATAAATATTGGACAAACTATAAATTATGACGAATTTATAAATTTGTATAAAAAATATGAATTAATAATATCTGAAGAAGAATTTGCAAAAATTTTGGGTATTAGTGTTTCAAATTTAATTAATATTCGAAATAATAAAACAAATGCTATAGTTAAAGATGAATATTTAACAAAGAAAATTAATCGGATAAAATATGTAACTTCAAATTCTAGATATTATACAAAGCAAGAAATTGAAAATCTGGCAAATAAATTTCAAATTTCAATTAAAGAAATAATTGTTGGAATTTATAATTTAAAAAGAGAAGAGCAAATCAATCCTATTATTAATTTGATTAATACTAAGGGAAAAATTTGGATTGGCAAAGAAAAATGTACTAATAATTTCATCGAAAAATATGGTGAATTTATGATAAAACTAGCAAGTAAAATTTGTAATTATTATGACAAAGCATTTAATTTTAATGATATTAAAGAAGATTGTATCAGTGATTCTATATTGTTTATATATGAAAAATGCGGTGAAATTGAAAAAAATTTTTATGATAATGAAGCTTTGACTAAGAAAATAATTTCATACAAATTATTAAAATTTATCAAATTTCGATATTTAAGTCATTCAGTTAAAAAAGTTACTACTATTTCCATTTTAACAAATAATTCTAGTAATAATAGAGGAATAAAAGATAATACAATAAATATTGAGCAAGAATTAGAAGAAGCAATGGTTACTGAAGAATTAAATAAATTAAATATATTAGAAGAAAAATGTATGTATTTATTAAGTAAATATTTAGAAAAAGGATATACAAAAGAAGAATCAATTAATTTGATAGAAAGAATTTTAGGTTTAAATAGATATAATTTAATAGATATGTTAAAGAACTATATGACAAATAAACAAATGGTAAAAAAAACAAATGATGATAAATATATTTTAAGATAAAGCTATTTTAATCTTGCTTTATTTTTTTAACAATTATATAATTAAGTAGGTGATTTTATGAATTATCAAATAGAATTAGAAAAAATAATAAATAATTTAGACGGAAGAAAAACATTATTATTACATAGTTGTTGCGCTCCTTGTAGTAGTTATGTAATAACTTATTTAAAAGATTACTTTGATATTACTATTCTTTATTATAATCCTAATATTGAACCAATTGAAGAATATAATAAAAGAAAAGAAGAACAAATTAGACTATGTAATTTGTTTAATATTAAAGTATTAGATTGTGATTATGACAATGATTTATTTCACAAAACAGTATTAGGCTTAGAAGATTGCAAAGAAGGTGGAAGCAGATGTTTTAAATGTTACGAATTAAGATTAAGAAAAACTGCTTCTTTAGCTTCTAATTATGATTTTTTTGGAACAACTTTAACTGTCAGCCCTTTTAAAAATAGTAAGAAATTAAATGAAATAGGTTTGAATTTAGAAAATCAATATAATGTAAAATATTTGGTAAGTGATTTTAAGAAAAAAGAAGGATATAAAAAAAGCATTATATTATCTAAAGAATATAATTTATATCGACAAGATTTTTGCGGATGTATATATAGTAAAAGAGATAAAATAATAGATTAAATCATATACTTATTTTAGTAAATATGATAAAATGAATAAGGTGATTTAAAATGATAGATATAATTATTTTAGGAATAGTCCAAGGTATAGCAGAATTTTTACCAATTTCTTCTTCTGCTCATTTAATAATATTTAGAGATATATTTGGAATTGGAACTAATATTGGAAGTAATGTTGAACTTACTTTTGATTTAGCTTTACATTTTGGAACATTGCTTGCTATTATAATATTTTTCTTTAATGATCTGTTTAAAATATTAATCGAAGGATTAACAAAAGGGGTTAAAACTAAAGATGGTAAATTATTTTGGTATTTAATTTTAGCTACCATTCCTGCTGGGATTGTAGGAGTATTATTTGAAGATATATTTGATTCATTTTTTAGAAAGCAATTGGGGTTAATTGCAATTGCATTAATTATTATGGGTATTATAATTTATTTAGTTGATAAAAAATCTAAAATATCAATTAATATAAAAGAAATGAAATGGTATCAAGCTTTGATTGTTGGATGTGCTCAGGTATTTGCTTTAATACCAGGTTTTTCTAGAAGTGGTACAACAATAACTGCAAGTAGAGCATTAGGATTAAATAGGGAAGATAGTGCAAAATTTTCATTTTATTTATCTGTACCAGTTGTAGCAGGCGCTTCTCTATTAAGTTTAATCAAAGATGATACTTTAAATATAATATTAGATAATTTAATGACATTTGGAACAGGAATATTAATTTCATTTGTAACTGGACTATTATGCATTTCATTTTTATTAAAGTATATTAGAAAAAATGATTTTAAAATTTTTATGATATATAGAATACTTTTAGGTATTTTAGTATTATTTATTTTATGGCAACAATAGTTGCTTTTTTTGTAAAAAAAAATAAGGAATAATCCTTAATTTGCTTTGTTTATTAAATCATTTAATGTTTGTGGTTGACTAGTTGGATTTTGATTTATTTGTTGTGTATTAGGTTCATCATAAATTTGTGCAGGTTGATTTGATGTAATATTATTTGCAACAGTTGGATTTTGAATTAGGGCTGAATAATTAGTCATTTTAAATTCTTCGTTTGAAACATTTGTGTTAGCAAGAACAGTATTGTTTAATGCACTTTTTAATCCATAAGCCTTCGATCCTTTTTCGTCATCTTCTAACTCAATTAATTTTAATACTTCTTCTACAGTAGTCAATCCCATTAATACTTTTTCTAATCCATCTTCAAGTAAAGTGTTTACATCTGCTTTGTATACTAATTCTCTTAATTTATCTCTTCTAATACCAGCACTTATTGCATCTCTAATTTCTTGATTAAATAACAATACCTCATGGATAGCAATACGACCGGAATAACCATTACCACATTCTTCACAACCTTCAGTAGTATAAATTTCATCAACATCTTTATTCAATACTTCTTTAAATAATTCCTTTTCATATTCATTTGTTTTTCTTAATTTTCTACATTTAGGACATAATTTTCTGGCTAATATTTGAGATATAATTCCCTCTAGAGCACTTGCTAATAAATATCTTTCTACTTCCATATCAAGCAAACGTTCAATTGTATTCAATGAATTATTAGTGTGGATAGTAGATAATACTAAATGACCTGTAATTGAAGCACGAACTGCTATTTTAGCAGTTTCTGTATCACGAATTTCTCCAATCATTATTATATTTGGGTCTTGACGTAATATTGATCTAAGTGCTGTAGCAAATGTTAATCCAATTTCACTATTTGTTTGAATTTGATTTACACCTTCAATATTCATTTCTACCGGGTCTTCGACAGTTATAACATTAGCGGCTTCAGTATTTAATCTTTGTAATATTGAATAAACGGTAGTTGATTTACCAGTACCGGTAGCACCAGTAACTAATATTATCCCATTTGGAGCAGAAATCATTTGTAATACTTTTTTATAGTTTTTATCACTAAAACCTAAATTTTCAACTCCAGCTAAACTCATGGAATAATCTAAGATACGAATAACTATTTTTTCACCCTTATTGGTTGGAATACAAGAAACACGAAGATCTAAATTAACATCTTGCAATGTTGCTTTAATAGCACCATCTTGTGGTAATCTTGATTCAGTAATATTCATTCCAGAAATAATTTTAATGCGAGTGATTAAATTTTTCTTAATAGAATTTGGTACAATTGCGTAGTTATGAAGAATACCATCTATTCTTATTCTAATATGCATTTCGTTTTCTAGTGGATCAAAATGAATATCTGATGCACCTCTTTTTGCTGCATCAACCATTATTTCATTTACTATTTCAACTACCGGCATTTTTTCAAAATCAAATTGTCTAATCATAAATTCAACCCCTTTTGTTATTTTAGGACTAGTTTTTATTCTGAAAATATTATATAATATATTTAAGATAATTTCAAGATAAAAGGAGAAAGTTATGGAAAAAAGTAATAATAAAGGATTTATTTTAGCTGAAACAATAGCAGTTTCAGTAGTTATTATGACAAGTTTAGTAATTGTTTATACACAATTTATGACTATAAGTAAAAGTTATTCTAGAACGTTTACTTATAATAGTGTAAACAATTTGTATTTAATTAATAATATTAAAGAATTTATAAAATATGATAACTTAGATACTTTGATTGAAACCTTAAATGGTAATAATTATGTTGATATTACATCTTGTTCTACTGATTATTTTGATGAATACTTATATTGTAGAAATTTAATTGAAAATTCAAATATAAAGCAAATAATTTTTACTAAAGAAAATTTAGAAGAACTTGAAAATAATTTAGATTCTAGTTTAAGTGAAAAAATGAAACAATTTATTAAATCTATTAATTATAGTGAAACAAATAGTTATCGATTAATTGTCGAATTTAATGATGAAACTTATGCGACATTGTTAATTGGTGGCAGTATATAATTGTTAGTTAGATTAACTATATAAATCTTATTTATAAAATAAACAATAGGAGATGAAGATTATGACAAAAAAATATATAAATTTTTCAAATTGTGGTTTTACAGTAGTTGAATTAATTGTGTCATTCACGCTTGCAATGGTTATTTCAGTTTTTTTATTTCAGATTGTTGTAAGCCTTAAAAATTTGTATACAAAAAGTACTACGAAAACTGAATTAATAAATATACAATCTTTAGTTAGTAGACAGCTGAACGAAAATTTAAAAAAAAGTATTGTTTTATTAAGCGATTGTGGTGATAAATGTGTAGAATTTTTATATGAAGATAACACAACTGATAAATTAATTGTTAGTGAGAATGCTATAGAGTTCGGTAGTTATAAGACAAATTTGCCAGATAATAGTTATATAAAAAATCAATCCATCAACATTTCATCTTCTGCAACATTTTTTTATAGTTCTAATAATTCTATATTAATTATTAGTATTCCCATATATAATGATAACTTTGATGATCCTTTTGAAATTAAAGTGTTATATCAATTTAATTCAAATATAAATAATTTAACAGCTATAGATTTTACAAATTAATAAGCAAATTATTGAAGAGGTGATTACATGAATTATTCTTGCTAATAAAAAAGGAATGTATTTTATTTTCGTATCACTAATTATGCTTAATATTTGAGTATGAACTGATAGACCTCCAAAGGAGATAATAGCACATATTAAAATAGCTTTACAATTATTATTGATGGTTAATAAACTAACATGCTTTAATCCTTGTGTCATTTCTAAAAATCCGCTTAATAATGACTTATTTAATAATGATAAATGAAAATTATTATCAATAATCGTTGTTATTATTAAAAATGTTGTTATAACACCTAAAATTAATAATAGAGTATTAATTGTGTTTACTAAAGAATTAGTAATTATACTACCAAATCTTTTATTATTATTAATTCTTTTGTTATGCATACATAAGATAGCTTTTTTAATTGAAAATTTGTCATTTGTTATTTTACTAGGATAATAATTTCTAATTAAAATACCAATAATTACATTACCTATATAATGAGAAAACATAACAATTAATCCTAATCTTTTATCTTTCAAAAAAATTAAAGAAATTGTACCTAAAATAAATAAAGGATTAGAAAAATGAGAAAACATTAATATTTTAGTAGCTTCTTTTTCATTTAATTTGTTTTGCAAGTATAATTCTCTAGTGTATTTAGCGTTACTAGGAAATCCAGAAATAAGGCTCATTATAAAAACGAATGCTGCATTACCGTTAATTTTAAATATTTTTTCAAATATTGGCTTAAATAATTCTCCAACTAATTCAATAAAACCGTAGTTGATTAGTATTTCTGATAAAACAAAAAAAGGAAATAACGAAGGGAATACATTATTTATCCAAATATTAAAGGAATATGATACAGCACTCATTATTGTTTCTGATTCACTTAAAATTTCATAACCACAAAATATTAAACATATCATTATTAGTACACTAGTTAATTTTTTCATTTAACCACTCAATTTCTTATAAGGAGGAACATAATGCTTAATAAACTATATGATAAAATAAAACAATTTATAAAACAAAACTATATTTATTTAATAATATTAATTATTTTTGGGATTGTCTTTCATTTCCCACTTCCATATTATATTGATGCTCCGGGTGGATTGATAGATGTATCAGAAAGATTAGATGTCGAAGATGGATATCCAATTAATGGTAGCTTAAATCTTGCATATATTTCAGAATTTAAAGCTAATATACCTACTATTATTTATTCTTTTTTCAATAAAGATTGGGAAATTGTAAAAAAAGAAGATGTTGTAGCTGATAATGAAACTATTGAAGAAAATAATTATCGTAACCATCTATTATTAGAAGAGGCTAATCAAAATGCTATTATGGTTGCTTTCGATAAAGCTAATTTAGATTATGAAATAAGTGATAGAAAGGTAAATATAATATATGTTTATGAAGAAGCTGATACTGATTTAAAAATAGGTGACCAAATTATTGAAGTAAATGGTATTGCAATAAACAGTAAAGAAGAAGCACTATCTGAAATAAGTAAAAATGATAGCATTAAATTTAAAGTTATAAATAATGGTTTGGAGTATGAAAGATATGCTAATAAAGTCTCAATTGATGGAACTAAATTAGTAGGTGTTATGGTTTGCGAAACAAAAGAAGTAATTCCATCAAAAGAAATAAATATTAATTTTAAGAAATCTGAATCTGGTCCATCTGGTGGTTTTATGATGTCTTTATCTATATATGATTATTTAACAGAAGAAGATTTAACTAAAGGCTTAAAAATAGTAGGAACAGGAACTATTGATGAACTTGGTAATGTTGGTGTAATTGGAGGAATTAAACATAAGATAAAAGCTGCTGTTAAAGAAAAAGCTGATATATTTTTTGTTCCAACAGGAAATTATGAAGAAGCTAAAGAGGTTGTTTTAGAGGATAATCTAGATATAGAATTAGTAGAAGTGAAACATATTGATGATGCTATAAATTATCTAACTAAGTAATTATATATTGACAAAATTATATAATAAATGTAGAATATTTTACTATAAGAAAAGAGGAATTTTATGGACAAATATTTAATTTTAATAAATAAGTTACAAAATGAGTTGGATAATTTATTAAACGAAAAAGAAAAACTAAAGAATGAAATAAGAAATTTGGAAGTTCAATCATCTAATTTAAAAAGTCGGATATATGTTGATGAAAAGTATATTGAATGTAATAAAACTAATTTAGAAATAATAAATAAAACAGAAGAAAAATATTCTAAGTATATGAAAATATCTTTGATGATAGTATTTTTCTTAAGTTTGATAATAAATATAATTATAAACAATATTTCTTCTATTTCTTTATTAAGTACTATTATAGATAGTTTAGTTTCATCAGCACTTTTTACAACAGTAGTTGGTGGTGCTGAAAAATGTATAGTAAGTGTAAAAAAAGAGCATTTAAATAAATATGATCGTTTAAATTTTAATAATGATATTAATAATTTATCTTTAAATATAAAACAAAATAGATCTGAATTAGAAAAAGTTAATATAAAATTATGTCAATTAAGGATGGACTTACAAAAAAAAGATATTTTTCAAGGTGAATTAGAACAATATTTAAAAAAATACAAAAGTAAACGTAATGAAATATTAAATGAAATATTAGAAAATATGATTGATCAAGAAATTGAAAAAGATGCATCACTAGATGTTCCTTCTTTCCAGTTAGTTATGAAAAAAATTAATTCTGATAATATTAGAATAAAAGATGAAATTGGATTAAATTAAATTATTGGTAGTTTTGTTTACTAAATATTTTTATAGAATGGTTAATTTTATAAATTTATTTTGGAAGAACATTTATGGATAATTTTTCTCAATTATTATATCTTAAGAAAAATCAAATGACAAAAATCAAAAAAATAATTGATGATAAACAAAGAGAATTAAAAAAATTATAGTTATGTAAAATAGATTTAGATAAAGGACTTGCTTTGTTAAGTGATAATTATAACTATAATAAATTATTAATAAAGAAAATTGTAGAATTTCTTAAACTAAAATTATCATTATTTATTTCAGCAATAATTGCACTTTTTTTAAAATCTTTGCCATTTATTGTAGTTTTAGGAATTATTTCGATTTCATAATATGTTTCATTTTTTATAATAACAAGTTGATTAGTCGTTTTTCTCGCAGGAACTAATACTTTTGCTATATTAAACGAACAATTAAAAGTATAAAAATATAGAATAAAAATAAAAATTTTCTTTTATAAAAGCTTATGATATGCTTTTTTTTATTGTGATTTTTTGGTAAAATATTAAATGTGGTGGTAGTATGACATTAGATAGTGTAGATATAAATAAAGTAACTCCGATGATGAGACAATACATTGAAACCAAAAAGCAAAATAAAGATATTATTGTTTTTTACCGTTTGGGGGATTTTTATGAAATGTTTTTTGAAGATGCAATTACTGCTTCTCATGAATTAGAACTTACTTTAACAGGTAAATCTGCTGGGTTAGAAGAAAGAATACCGATGTGCGGCGTCCCTTTTCATTCAGCAAATATTTATATTGATAAATTAGTTGCTAAAGGATATAAAGTTGGTATTTGTGAACAATTAGAAGATCCAAAAAATGCTAAAGGTATTGTTAAAAGAGGAATGGTTCAAATAGTAAGTAGTGGTACTTTATTTAATGAATCTTTAAATGAAAAAGAAAACAATTATATTGGCGCTATTATTGATTTTAATTATGGATATGCTGTTGGTTATGGTGATATAACGACTGGTTCAATATATACATTTTTATTAGATCATAATCCTTCTAAATTAGTAAATGAAATAGTAAGCATTGGTATCAAAGAAGTTGTTGTTAGTGAGTCTTTCAATAAAGACATTTATTCATTACTTAAAAATAATTTTAAAATAACTATTTCTTTATTTGATAAAAAAGAAGACCTTATTAAATATGATTATATTTATGAAGATATATCAGATGCTAGATTAGTTGAAGTAATTAAGTACTTATTAAGTTATATTGATTACACACAATTTAGAGATTTATCCCATTTACAAAAAGCTATTTTGAGAGAAACTAAAAATTATTTAAAAATGGATATTCATACCAAACGCAATTTGGAGTTGACAGAAACTTTAAGATTAAAACAAAGAAATCATTCTTTGATTTGGTTATTAGATAAAACTAAAACAGCCATGGGATCAAGATTACTTAAAAATTTTATTGAAAATCCATTAATTGATAAAAAAGAAATAGAAAAAAGATATGATTGTATTGAAAAATTATTAGAAGAATTTATTTTAACTAATGATTTGGAAAAATATTTATTAGAAGTATATGATTTAGAAAGATTATCAGGTCGTATTGCTTTTGGTTCAGCTAATGCTAGAGATATGTTACAATTAAAAAATTCATTAAAAGTTTTACCTAATATTAAAGATATTTTAGCAAAGATTAACTTTTATAAAAATATTGAAGTTTTAAATGATTTATATGAATTATTAGATAAAAGTATTTATGAAAATCCACCTATGACTATTAAAGAAGGATATATAATTAAAGAAGGATACAATAGTGAATTAGATGAATTAAAAGATCTAAGAAAAGGTGGTAAAGATTTCGTTGCTAAGTTTGAAAATGAAGAAAGAGAAAGAACTGGTATTAAGAATTTAAAAGTTGGTTACAATAAAGTGTTTGGCTATTATATTGAAATATCTAAGGGTAATATTAATTTGGTGAAAGATGAATATGGTTACGAAAGAAAACAAACTTTATCTAATTGTGAAAGATATATAAGTCCAATTTTAAAAGAAAAGGAAAACTTAATATTAAATGCGGAAGAAAAGATTATCGATTTAGAATATCAATTATTTGTTGAAATAAGAGATAAAGTTAAAGAATATATCCCAAGATTACAAGAAATTTCTAAAGTAATTAGTGAAATAGATTGCCTACAATCGTTTGCTAATGTTTCATCTAGTAATAATTATGTAAGACCTAAATTAGTTGATGAAAGAGTTATTAAATTAATTGATGATAGACATCCTGTAGTTGAACAAGTAATTGAATCTGAATATGTTCCTAATGATATTATTATGGATGAAAATACTAATATTTTATTGATTACGGGTCCTAATATGGCTGGTAAATCAACTTATATGCGTCAATTAGCAATAACAGTTATTATGGCTCAAATAGGTTGTTTTGTTCCAGCAAGCGAAGCAACATTACCAATATTTGATGCAATATTTACGCGCATTGGGGCTAGTGATGATTTAGTTAGTGGGGAATCAACTTTTATGGTTGAAATGAATGAAGCAAATAATGCTATTAGTAATGCAACATCTAATTCATTAATACTATTTGATGAGTTAGGTAGGGGGACCGCAACATTTGATGGTATGGCTTTAGCCCAATCAATAATTGAATATATTCATGATAATATTAAATGTAAAACTTTATTTTCAACTCATTATCACGAATTAACTGATTTAGAAAACAATTTAAAAAACCTTAAAAATATTCATGTATCTGCTGTTGAAGAAGATGGTAATATTACATTCTTGCACAAAATTAAAAATGGTAGCATTGATAAAAGTTATGGTATCCATGTTGCTAAATTAGCTAATTTACCTGATTCACTAATTAAAAGAGCTAATCAAATATTAAGTGTTTATGAAAATAAAGAGAAAAAAAGAGATGTTATTATTCAAGAATCTTTACCATTAGATGATTTAATAAAAGAAGAATCAGTTGTAGAAAAAGAACTAAAAAAAATAAATCCTTTAGAAATGACTCCTATTGAGGCAATTAATTTTTTATATGAATTAAAGAAAAAGATTTGATAAAATTTAAATCTTTTTTGTTAATTCATTGTTATATGAGTTAATTTATAGTATAATTATATATAGGGAATATTAACTGTTGGGTACTTGCCAATTTCTAAATGAAGGAGGCTTGATGATTATGAAGAAAAAAGATTTATTAATCTCATATCTAATATTAATTATCATTTTATTAACAATATCTTTATTGATATTATGTATAAAAAAATAGTACTCAATCTAACAGATTAAGTACTTATCAAAAAATATTAATGGTGAGTACTCAACGTAGCAAAGTTAAGTATTCCCTTTTTTATTATATGCAAGTTTCCTTGACAAATACATTGTATCATAAAATGATATATTTGTCAAAATAAATTAATTATGTTAATTTAAATTTGAAGTGCAACAAAATGTATTGAAAAAGACATATGAATAACCTATAATATTTTCTGCAACAA
>CALVXO010000023.1 GCA_944371325.1 uncultured Bacilli bacterium
GTAAATTGTTCATTATCAGGAAATTCAAACACATAAGTTTCAAAAGATTGATCTTTTAAAAAACTATTAACAAAATAATATATTTCTGCCTCATTACATAATTCATTTATATTTAATATACTTGAAGATAATTCTTTGTCAAATCTACAATGCCTATTTATCTCTTGTTTTAAATCCACTGAAAATAAATCTGTATCTATTAATAATGATTTTTCTTCTAAAATAGAGCTTAAATAATTATCATAATCCACAGGAATAATAGAAGTAGAGAATTCATTTCCATAGACGTTTATATAATTAAATAATTCTTGCGATAACCCACCTCTAACAAAAACCTTTTTCGGCTTCCTACTTCTTAAATAATTAATAATTTTATCATTATTAGCATATAAACATTTCCATCTAGTTAAATCAATTGATGTATTCTTCCATTCACTATTATCTTTATTATTTTTTTCTTTTGTATATATAGCCAATTCATCAATTGTAATTTTCAAATTACTACTATTACGAATACTATTTATAAAAGAGTCATAAGTTATAAATTGATCATTATTCAAAGCTACAATTGATTCTTGATTTTGCAAAAATACATTAATTAATTTATGTTTTAAATTAATATCAGATTCACTTATATGAATTACAATATTTTCTTTATTCATTACCGTTTTCCACCTCAACTTTAAATATTATTCATTAATATTTTTCAATAAAAAATTAACAATTTCATTCTCATAATTATATAATTCGTGTTTTCCATCTTCAATAGTTATTAATTTTAAATTGTTCTTCTTACAAAAATCACTAATATCTTTATAAAGAACTGTCTTATCAGCTGTTCCATGAATTATTAAAATGTTTTGAAATTCATAATTTTTAACAGCATTATCGCCATTTTTAAATTCAAGATAAGCATCTTTATATATTTTAATATTATTATACAAAGGCATAAATGCATTAGCGTTAAAATAATCAAGTGATATTCCTGATTTATGTTCCATAATCTCACAAAAATTAATGGCCGGACACATCAACATTGTTTTTTCTATATTTGTATTATTCTGTATTAGCTTATTTAAAATGACAAAGCCACCAAAACTACATCCAAACAAATATATAGGTACATTATACTTTGTTTTTGCATATGTAATCACTTCTTCCAAATAAGTTATACACAAACTTAAACTAAAAAGTGAAAAGTTTGTTTTATCTTCGCCATGACCCGGAAAATCGAAAGAAATAATACCAATTTTATTTTTTAATAAATCATCATAAAATCTAGATGCCCATGCCTTGTTGCTACCTAAACCATGACAATAAATTATTATTTTATTCATATTATCTTCAGGAATAGCGCTAAAAGTATTAATTTTATTATTGATTAAATAATTAAATCTAACTTTTGAATCTTTTTTTGCCTTTTCAATATTTTTTTCATTCATAAGCAATTCTCTTTTCCATCACTAATTATATCATAATTTTTTAATATATTTTTCAAATGTTTCTTTATTGGGATAATCAATATTATCTAATTCATAATGCAACTTCTCATAATCATAGTCGACCCTGTTTTCTGTAAGAATAATTCTATTATTAATATTTTCCAAAACATAATACATTGCTTGGCTACTAATCGCTACACCTGTTCCATTAAGTGAGTAAAAATCCATATTATCCTTTGTATGTTTTCTAAAAAAATGATAATGTCCATAAATTATACTATTGTATTCATCTACTCTTTTTCCTCCAAATAACGGATCATTGTTTGCTGATATTAAAATTGGTGTTTGATTAATAGAAAACCTCATATCTTTTGGTGTATTGGTTTCAAAAAAAGAGCTAACATCTTCCCCATTATATTTCCATACGCCAGAATAATCGTATCGTACATCAATAGGAAAATGGCACAATGCAATCTTTTGGCCACCAATTTCAATATCTATTGAATGAGGCATTTTCTGTAATGCATAAATTTGTTCACTTGTTAATGCATCTTTTGTCCATACAGCATTATAATAACGTGAAATATTGTGTTTTTTTAAATAATCAAAACTATCAGCCCCAAATATTACATATTCTTCAGCATTTCCTAAAATATTTATAATATTATTTTCTAAAATTAACTTCAAACATTCTCTAGGATGATTACCAAGTCCAATAACGTCTCCTAAAGAATAAATGGTTTTTATATTATGATTCTTTATGTCCATAAGAACTGCTTTTAATGCTTCTAAATTTGCATGAACATCTGATATCAATGCTATCTTTTCTTGCATAGCACACACCTCTTTTCTGTTGATATTTTGTTTATATTATGTTAATATATACCCTCAAGGAAGTGGTATATATGATAATTGTCGAAGGATTAGACGGTTGTGGAAAAACAACTTTAATAAATAATTTAACCCAAGAAGGAAAAAAATTAGTAATCCCAAACAATGGCTTTGAAAATTTTTATTATAAATATGTAGATACTTTTGATAGATCTTCAGTTAATTCAGTAATGGATCGTTCTTTTATAAGTGTAATGGTTTATGGAAAAGTATTAAGTAATGAAACAAGAATTTCTGAACAAGATTATTTAAAATTACTTAAATTATACACTAAAAACAAACCAAATATTATATATTTATATGCACCACAAGAGTTACTTTTAGAAAGACGAAAAGATGATGCAAGCGATAGATTAGTATTGTTACATTTATATAAATTACTATTAGAAGAATTCGATTATAGATTAGATCAAGCAAGTAATTTTATGCCAGTTTATAAGATTAATACAGCTAATTACAACGAACAACAAACTTTTGAACAAGCCAAGAAATTAATTAAACTTTAGTTTCTTTTTTTTATTAGACTTTTTGCATAATTTGGAATAGTAATTGAACTTATAATACTCGAATCATATGTTGTATTTTGATGTCTATCAATTTCAAATGAAGGCTTTATGGCAATCTTCAATAATTGATCAATTGATAATTCACTTTGCATTAATATTGCTTTATCATAATTATCAGAAAAATCTCTATTTATCTCTGAGCGAGGAAAAAAAGCAATCTTTAAATTATCTTTACACTGAAATAAAAACTCTAAATAATTCTCTATATATTTCTTAATGTAATCACTATCAGTTGCTAGTACATCATATTTTGTTAATAGTGCATTTATATTATTGATACAAGCATTCACATCTCTCTGAATAAATGCTGTTCTGTCAAATACATTTTCATTTAACATATAATTTCCATTGCTAACAAGCCTTGACATAAAAACAGGTGATAATACAGAATAATAATAAGCAGCGCCAAAATTATCAGTAGTGAAAAAGTTAGGATTTTGTTGGTAACTCCAATTTTGTTGAAAAACACCATTCATATTATAATTCCTAAAAATATTATCTATTTTTAACATTTCACTTGTATTGCAACAATTTAAATCACCAGAAAGTCCATGTTTTAAAATTTGATCTTCGAATTGATTATTAAAGCCATGAAAACAATATCCTTTATCTATAAAATTCTTCTTTAATGTTATTAAGCATTTATCTTTCTTACCATTGTTTTTTGAAACTATATTTTTAAATAAAGCATTATCACATCTACACAATAAATCTTCAAAACTTAATGATACTTTGCATTTTTTTATAATTTCATCTAAATACTTATCTATAAATTTATAATCATAAATTTTATCTTGATTCATTATCAGAAAACAATATATTTTTTGTAAAAGTAAAGCTTGTAGAAATAATTGTGTATCTGCCCAAGCAGTAACACTAACACCTATTTTTCTTAAATCAAAACTAAAATTTCTATTCTGAATAATTTGTAAAATTTCTTGTATTTTCTCACTATTTAATAATTTTTCAAACTGTTTAACAAAAGTGACATCATTTTCTCGACAATTATAATATTTTTTCATATCATCTTGTATATCTATTTTTTTCAAATATTTATGTTTACTAATTACACTAATATATTTTTTTAACTCATTATCGCTTATTTGATATTTATGACATATACTATCAATTTTTTCTTGGGAAAGTTCGATAACATATTCATCCGTAATTATTTTTGAAATTAAATCATATAAATTCATAGTAAATCCCCATATTCAGTAAGATATAACTCTAATGCCTTTCTTTGGTAAGGTAATTTTAAGTAGTCTAATGCACTATTTATATCAATTAAAACTAATTCTGAACCTTTTTCTAAAGGCTCATCTATATCTTCTTCTATATCTACTAAAAAAATATGTGCTAGTGATTCCATATGCTTTTTATTTCTAGTAAACCAAAAACAGTCTATAGAGCAAAAATCTTTAATTGTTTTTAATTTACAACCACTTTCTTCTAAAAATTCCCTATATAAACATTCTTGAAATGTCTCACCAGTTTCTTTACCTCCACCTATTAATGACACTTCTCCATTTTTTTTAGTCAAATATAATTTTTTATCTTTAACATAAATGCCAAAACAAGTTTCACGGAAATCATATTTAATATTTTTATCTTTAATTCCTATTTGTACTTTTTTCATTAGTCCTCCCATACTTTCCAAGGTGCTTTATTAGCCTTAACTAATTTATTCAAATATTCTCTTTCACTTTGAAAATCCATACATTGCCAAAAGCCTAAATGCTTATATGCAGAAAGTTGTTTCTTTTCCACTAATTTTTCCAAAATTTCTTTTTCAAAGGATGCAGAATCAGGAGTCAAGTATTTTAATACTTCTTTATTAACAACCATAAATCCACCATTAATCCATTCATCCTCTTTTAAAAACTTTTCCCTAAAATATTTTACATTAGTATCCTCTAATTCAACAACACCAAATCGTTCTTCTCTTTTAACAACCGTAATAGTTGCAAGAGTCTTTTGTTTCTTATGAAATTCATATAAATCTTTAATATCTATATCAGATACTGCATCAGCATAAGTCAGAAAGAATGAATCGTCATCGTCATCCAAATATTTTTCAATTCGTTTTAATCTGCCCCCTGTTAAAGTATTCAAACCTGTATCTACCAAAGTAATATTCCAGTCCTCACTATTATTATTCAAGACCTTTAGTTCTTGATTCTTAAAATTAATACTAATATCTTTCTTCTGATTCATTAAATCTAAAAAATATTTTTTAAAATCCTCTTGTTTATATCCTAAACATAATATAAAATCTTTAACACCATAGTGATAATACATTTTCATAATATGCCAAACAATAGGCATTTCCCCGACAGTTACAAGTGGCTTAGGCGTAGTATCGCTCTCTAATTTTATCCTGCTACCCTTACCACCAGCAAAAATAACACACTTCATATAAAAAACCTCTTTACTTAAATTTTTAAAATTGTTGCATTATTTATAGATGTATTCCAATAATAATCATTTTCTTTCTTTGCAACTACAATTTTAATACCTAGTTTTTCAGTCAAAAATGAAATTTCATTAAAATTCAGTTCCAAATCCTTAATAACTACTGTTCTATTTATAAAATCAATTTTATCTATATCTATGTTTTTGCCAATCTTTTCTATTAAAGAAACAATATACTTTTTCTCTGGAAACTTAAAATTATCATATTTTTCTTTGCATCGATTTCGTTGAACTGTTGGGCAATTATTACAATTAATACATATATCAGTATTATAGAAAAATTTTCTATCAGGCTGTCCTAATGCATAGCCTAATGCACAACTTGTAGTTTGAAAAATAGGATAATCTTTGTTATTTGCTAAATCATTCCATAGATAATCGTATGCTTCTTTATTCCATACATTATCAGATTGCAATGCCTCTTTACGGTTATCCTTTAAAGCATCCCACTCTATATTATCTATAATATCATCTGTAGTTTTTAAACCTATTGCAACAGAAGCAATACAATATTTTTTTACAAAATTGTATATTTTTTTTACATCTTCCTTTTTAGAATTTTGCGGAATAAAAGGTCTCCAATAATGAATTATCTTCTTTCCTTTTTCTGATAATCTAATAAAATTGTTTTCAATTATCTTTTTATTTACTCCCAATTCGATATCTTTATCTAATCCTGAATAACTTAAGAAAAACAGAAAACTATGACCTTGTTTCTCATATTTATCAATAAAGTCAATAAAATCTTCTGGAATTTTACACTTTGTTATAAAAACTATAGGATTTTTTATTTCTCTTTCCATTAATATTTCTATCAATTGTTTTAAATATTCTATATTATCAACAGTAGAAAATGCATCAGTTTGAGAAAATAAACATAAAGGCATATCTTCAATATAAAATTTACTTGATAACAATAAATCAACTGCTTTTTCAGGACTTACTAACGTAATAGGCTGAATTCGATTCAATCCTCTTTCCTTTAAAAAACAATATTTACACTGTTTTGGACAACCTTGGATCGGATTTAATACTAGCCAAGTCGCATGAACATCTACGACTGGATAAAACTTTGGAGTCTTTCTTTTCTCATAATTATCTAGAAACTTTGAAGCATCTAAAATCATTTTTTTAAATTCATCAGACAATTTTAAATCTAAATCATAAGCAATAGAAAAAACAATTTCAAATAGTCTAGCTATATTAAAATATAAAAAATCTTCTTCTTTTGCATACCCATATCTTATTTTATAATGTCTATAATCTTTAATTTCTAATACTTTTTCAGATACTTGACCATAAACTGTATTAAAGCTTAATATTGCTTCTGCCACATTTTCAAATTTTATATAACTGTAATTATAATCATAATTTTGAAAATCTAAATCTAACTTCCAACATAAACTAATTAATTGTAAAACTACATCTGATAATTCATCGCCAAAATCATTAATATTTCTTCCATTCTCACCGTAATTTTTATGTTTTGAAATTAAATAACTAAAATGGCCTAATTGAACATTAAGCTCTGCTAATACAGTAATAGCATCCCACTCCTTATTTTCAGTAATTTTAAATCTTTCTTTTAATTTAATAGCATTATCATAATTATCCTTCAAAAATACTTTAATATCTTCCATTTTACCTCCACCTTTGTTCTCGCAATGTTAACTGCTTTTCATAAGATTCTTTTTCAGGGCTATTTAGTGCATTTACTTTATGTCTAATTACACTTAAATAATAATTAATTAAATTATTCTTTATAGTGTCATCTTGTACACCTAAAATTATATCTTTATAAAATTTATCACAATGTGCTAAAACATCATATGCTTTTTTTATTTGATTATCATAGTTATCATTTCTCATAATACTGTTTTGACTTTTATAATAATAATATCCAATATAAGGAATACTAGAAACATTTTTTGCTTTACTTAAAATTAAAGACGTAAGCGCAAAATCTTCTTGTAACATTCCAACAGGAAATTTAAAGTTATTTTTTCCCCAAAAGCTAAAATCATAAGCATATAGCCAAGATGGACTATATATTTCAAATTCTCTTGCAAACTTATTTAATGCTTCCATCCCATTAATATTATAAAACTCATCTGTAATATATTTTTCATAAACTTTGTTGTCATTATCAACCATAATACCTTGGTATCGAATCATATCATTTTCATTATCAATAATAGATAACTTTTCAAGTAAACTTTTTTCAACCCAATCATCAACATCAACAAAAATTATTGCATCACCACTAACTTTTGATAATCCATAATTCCTTACCTTACTTATATCTTTAAATGAAACTTCATAATATTTAATATTTGGAAAATTAAAGTCAGAACTAATAATATCTGCAGTATAATCTGTACTACTATCATTTATAAATATAATTTCATATTCTGAATATGTCTGTTGCCTAATTGAATTTAGACATCTAGAAACATATTCTTGACCATTATGTGATGGAACAATAATACTAAATTTTTTCATTTTTCCTCCTAATAAAGATAAAAAGACAAACGGATGAATGCTTGTCTTTAGTTAAATTATTATATTGCAGAATCAACCATCCGGTTTAACTGCCGATTATACTATCATACAATTAGCTAAATGTCAATTTATATATACATTTTGGTGTAGTAATGTTAATTTAAATTTGAGATATAACATTTAAATATTAAAATTATTTAATAAATTTTAAAAAGACTATAATCTAATTATGACTATAATCTTCTAAAATTTACTATTCAACTCTTTCTATAACTTTTTCAAGGAATATTTTGCTATCGAAAGCACCACGCTTTTCATTTTTCTTATCTGCTACATTAATAACTTCATTTAATTCCTTACTTCCCAATTTTGCCAGTATTCTTACTACTTCTAGCATGTCCGCCAGTTCTTTAATTCTATCATCTCCTGTAGCACCGATCACTTCTTTGTATTCTTCATATAGCTTTTTTCCTAATTCGTTTTTATATTCTTCTTCTGTTAATATTTTAGTAACTGACGTTTCTCCCTTTTCCCTAATTATATTTGAAATATTATCCCTTACTAATTTATTATATACTCTTTCAATTTTAACCTCCTATGAAAATTAATAACTTTTTTTGTTAGGAATGATTCTCCTTACTCCTTCACGTGGATTTTCTACATCACCATAATATCTAGGAATTAGGTACATATGAACATACATAACACTTTGCCCAGCATCAGCCACCACAATTTAAACCAACATTGTATCCTGTTGGAGAATACTTTTTATCTAAATATGTTTTGCATTTATTTAATAAATCTACCATTACTTGTTGCTCCTCCCTAGTAATATCAAAAAATGTTGTATCGTGTTTCTTGGTAATTATTAATATATGTCCTTTGCTTACTGGAAATTCATCAAAATATGCTATAGCCAATTCGTTTTCAAATAATCTGTCTTTGTTCAAAATAAAATCATTGCAAAAGATGCAATTCATTGTTATCATTCCCTTTTATAGAATAATATCATAAAAAAACATTATTTAATTTTTTTGATAATTTGTGGCTTTCAAGTTAAAATATCCTAAAATACATTCTCAGAAAGAGGACGTGTTTCATGGCTAAAGTATATGATAAAAAATTATATAGTGAAATTATCGAAAAAGTTATTTCTAATAAATTAACTCAAAAAGAGGCTGCATAAAAATTAAACATAACTGATAGTTAAATCTATAGAACTATCAATAAATAAAAAGGATACAGTTGATGAAGCTTTTATCCATAAGAATATCGATAATTCGAGTAGTAACCAAAAAAGTCCAAATGATAATACCAACTAAGATTGTAAATTATTAACCGATTTTTTCAATTATGATTTTACACATTTTTATGAAAAGTGAGCTGTAAACGATATGAGCCCAGTTTCTTAGATATAGAAACGAGGCTCATATTATCTTTAATACTATTTTTATATACTTTTAAATATTAGTTAATTTTTTTATTCTTACTTTATTTATTCTCAAAAATAATTTTAATTAATTTATTGGTAACATTTGAAACTAAATATTCTCATTTTGAAGTTCAATCATTTTTATTCAAAATCGGTTAATTTATAGCCAAGTTTTCTTAGTTCTTTATAGACTCTAAAAATTGGCATTCCTAAAATATTATAATAATCGCCATTTATTTTAGGTATGTATAAAGAAGATTTACCTGCAATGGAATATCCTGCTCTTTCATAAATATATTCTTCATTTTCTATATACCAGTTAATTTCCTCATCTGTCAGCACATCAAAGTATACTTCAGTCTCTTCATAAAATGTAATTTCTTTGTTATTATAAAGATCAATTATTGTGACGCCAGTAACTGCAATATTTTTTTTGCCTGAAAGTAGTTTCAACATTTTGATTGCTTGTTCTTTATTTTTGGGCTTTTCTAATTTTTTATTATCAATATATATAATAGAATCAGCTGATAAAATTACTCCATCATTAAGTTTTTTTGAAATCGCTTTTGCTTTCTGATTCGATAAATCGATGCAATATTCTCTTGGGTTCACTTTATCTGAATGTTCTTCAATATTACTAGGCATTACATGATATTTCAAGCCAACATTATCTAAAATTTGTTTTCTAGTTCTAGAATTTGATGCTAAAATAAGTCTCATTTTACTATCTCACCTTTACTCCTTCTATATCTTCATCTTCCATGTTTTTTTCGCATAAATTATTTAATGGGCATAATAAACATGCAGGATTAGACGCATAACAATATTCGCGACCAATTGTCCAAAAAGCAGTTGTTAATTCACCAGGAAAGTCTGGATTTAGTTTTCGGGCAGAATTTAAAACGTTTTCCTCTGTAGAATCATCCACTAATCCCACTCTTTTAAAAATCTTTTTTATATGGGTATCATAAGCAATATCTATATTTTGTTTATCTAAAATGTTTATATCTAAATCTCTGGTTAAAATTAGTGCTCCTAAAGAAGCTTTTTTATGACTTATACCTTTGAACTCTTCTAATTTTTTTACAACTTCTGCTGCTGTTTTATTTTTCCAAATATTCTCAGCGTTTCCATTGTATTTCTCTAAAATATCTTTTATCGCCGATAATAAATAAACAGCCATTCTGCTTGGATAACGATGTAATGCTGGCTTTGATTTTATCACTTGCTCTAATTTTGTTTCATCATATAAATGAACTATTTTTTGAAAATCAAATGTTCCTATGCGTTCTTTCAAATGATATGGCAGCGACCAAGCAATCTCAGCTTTTACAGATTGATCAGAAATAAGACCAAGAAGAAAGGCATTAGGATTATTGATTAAAAAATCTTTTACTTCTTTTTTTAATAAATTACCTTTTAAAATATTATTTTCTGTTCCTATTTTCATTAAAAACTCTTTAATAGTTTGCACAATTTCTTTTTCATGATCGTTTAAATCTGACATATATTTACCTCCAATGTAATTATATCACTATTTAACTAGTTTTCATATTGCTTAATTAATTTTCTTACTTTTATATCTTCCTTAGTAGATAATGACCATTTTTTGTTTGGGTTATATTTAGGTACTGATGCTTCGTCCCATCCGATTATTTTAAAAGTTCTATTATTATTTTTCAAATATAAAAGTTCAGCCACAGAAAATTTATCAAAACTTTCTAAATCCTCATGTAAATTGTATTGATCTGCAAATAATAAAATTTTATCTGCTCTTCTAAGCAGTTCTAATCTTGCTTCTAAATATTCTTTTTCGTTATTTTTATATAAATAGAAAGGCAAAATATTTTGAGGACTAATTGGGCATAATCCATTATTGTAGCAATAAGCTCTAGCCCAATCTAAATGTTTATAATTCGCAAAGTTTGCTATTATATAAGCCGTTGAATGATGGGTAGACATATATTGATTTAATAGATTGTTTTTTAATTCAAACTGTAAAAATTTATCCTGGCTATTTAACCATTCACTCGTTTCTTCAAACGAAAGAACTTTAGTTTTTCTATCTTCTAATTTTTTTACATCATTAACAAAAGTTATTCTTTCATTTTTCATTAAAGTCCATAATACTATTTCGGCAACTATTCCTTCAGAAAGATCTCTATTGGCAGTTTCGTATATATATAATTCATTTGCAAACATTTCCAATGTTAAACAATCTGTCATTACTTTAGTTTTATCCCCGCCAAGACACACCGTAGATACATAATATCCCAATGCTGATTCTGGATTTAATGGAATTTTACCGTCTTTGATAACATCATCACAAATGTCATGCAAATAATTCATATCGTCACCATCAAATGAAGTGTAAACAACACTTTTTCTATTTTTAAATTCATAATTTTTCACAGTATTTAGAATATTTTCGTCAAGTTTTTCTTCTAATTTATTTATAGTTTTATTAAGATATATATGTTTAGACTCTAACTTAGAACTAACTTGATTTAAAAAATTATTAACGCTTTTTATAGAATAATCATTAGTTATAATTAAATCAAATTCGTTACTATGTTTACTAATATAATCTATTTCCGCATTTATATCTATAATTCTTCTATTTAATTCTTCTGAATCAATGCCTCTTTCCTTTAATTCTCTAATTGAATGAGCAATATCATTAGGCAATATATATATCGATAAAGTATTCGGAAAATCTTTTTTGAATTTAGCAACTTCTTTATAATATAATTCAGTAATTAGGCTTGTGCCTCTTTCTATTTTATTAAATTCACTTTTATAATAAGCATACATATTGCCAAAGACATTATTAACTACTGCTAATTCATTATTCTGTTGAGCTAATTTAAATTCTTCGTTGCTAATAAAATATTTATCAACCCCGTCTATTTCTTCTCTTCTTCTTTCTCTTGTCGTTACAGCTTTTAATTTTTCAAAATTGTCTAGTTGTGTTAAATCACATTTTATAAAATGTGATTTTCCAGCTCCAGATATACCTGATAGTGTGATAATTAATCCATTTTTCTTCATACAATCCCCCTATAAATAATCATCTAATAAATATATCAATTCGATCGAAAATATAATATCAAATGTTAATATAAAAATCAACCAAAAATTTATCGTTGATGTGGGAGAATAAATTATTACATAAAAAAGAGAAAACACTCAAAAATATGTAGCAAATCTTGTTGCTAACCTTAATTACTTACTATGAAAGCTAATAATATTAAGTTGACTGAAGAAATATATTATATGTTCAAAACTGGCAATCAACTTACAAAAAAATTAATTTAGAAAAAATTGCTACTAATTTCAGAAACCGTGCAATAAAATATACGATAACGACTTAAAATACAATCAACAATTTAAAATTTATAATGATGGCTTGGGTCTTCAGGATAGTTATAAATTGAACTATTTTCTTTCAAAAAGAATATAAGAAATAAACATATTAATCATATGATTTTTTCTTTCTTTTTATTTCTTCTAACATTTACTTTACTTCATCTCAGAAAACGAGAAAATATAAAGTGAAGTTTGAATATTTTAGCTTTTACATCTTAAAAAGTTTTTAATAATCTTAATTTAAAATAGTAATAGAAAAGCTTAAAACAAGGGCATAACATAACCATATAAGATACGGTATATTAATATAGGCTGTCCATTTTTTAATCTTATAAAACTCTAGGAGCATCTTAACTACTAAGAAGATTAAGACAGCAATTAATAAAGTAGCGATAAAACGCCATTTTAAAATAAAGAAGATGATTGACCACATTAGATTTAGAAAAAGTTGTATCTCATAAGTATAACTTTTCTTGGCATTACCAACGCCATAATAAGAAATTCCCATAAGAATATAAATAATAGTCCAAGCAATTGGGAAAATAATACCAGGTGGCGCAAAAAAAGGCTTATTTAATGTAGCAAAGTCATTAAAGTCTTTGGTTATTAACCCAGCGATAAAACCAAGTCCTACTGGTACTAAAATCGATATTATTAAATCCTTCCAATCTATTTTTTTCACAATAACCTCATTTCATTTTTATTTATATTCATTTTTAAGATTATTATGTACTTAAAGAACAAAAGGTAAAATAAACTTTCCTAAATAAAAAATGTGGAAAAACCACATTTAATTTCTTTGTAATTCTTTATTGTATTTAATTATTATACCGTAAAAATCTTTACCATTAGTTTTTAAGCCTTCCACCTTAGAATCAGTATTACCAACTGCGATATAATCGTTACCATCATAGATTAAATTATTTAAAGTAACAATATGATCCCCTTCTAAAGTTGTTCTTTTAAGTTCATTTAAGTCTTGATCATACTCAATTAACATTGTGTCATTGACTAAAATATTATTTTCTTTGACGCCATAAGCCATTAAGGCCACTATTTTATCATCGACTACTACAGTATCTTGGAATCTTGAAATATCGCTTTCTTGGACTTTTTTCTCACTTAATAATTCTAAATCGCTATTATATTTTAATAAGGCTGCTTCATAACTATCAGTACTATTTTTCTCTTTTAACTTAGAAGTCGTAACAATAAATTCATCATCGCCTAACCTACTAATACTAGTAAGACCTAAGCTATCAGTATAACCGTAATATTGATGATCCAACTCTTTTCCTTCATAATCATATTTTATTAAAAAACCAGTTCCCGTATCTACAGTTCCTACTACTAAATAAAAATCATCAGTAATTACCAAATCGTTGAAAGAATCGGTATTTGGTCCCCCATAGTTAGTACGCATCAGTTCTTCCCCATCTTGGTTATATTTAATTAAAATACCACCACCAGTAGTATGATTGCCAATATAACCAGAATTATAAATGCTTGTTCCAACAGCTACAATATCGTTGTTCTTATCTAAAGCAACTTTTAAAAATTTGTTATTATCTAAAATCTGAACTTTGTCTTGCCATAAGACGTTAAAATCATAGTCATATTTAATAATAAGGGCTTCATTAACAGTCTCTTCCCCACTTTTTTTACTTAGTTCTACATAACCTACTACAACATAGCCATCGCCTGTATCAATAATATCTGTTAAAGAGCCATTTAAACCCTCTTCTAATTTAATTTCTTTAGTAAGGTTAAAATTATTATCATAGACAAAAAGGGCTGGTTTAATATAACCTGGATCTTCATATTCATAATTATCACTATGTTTAAAATCACTAAAGCCTACGGCAATATAATTATCATCTTTTTTAAGGCAATCATTAATACTGCTGTAATAAATAGTATTTTGATAACGCTCATAGATGCGGTAACCAAAATAGATAGCTTCGATTACAAAAATAAAAGCTAAGACAATGATCGCAATTTTTAATATTTTATAAGTTCTTTCGTTGTTCATACTCTTCCTCCCAGAAATAAAAAATATGATATATTCTATCAGTAAAAATATATCATATTTTGTCTAATAAGTAAATTTATTTAATTACAAATACATTCATAAAAATTAAGAAAGCTACATAAAGCACGGTAAGAATTGTACCATGAAGACGATTGTGACTTTCCTCATCAGTTTTCATACCAATGGCCATAGCTAGTAATAAACCACCAATTAATCCACCAATGTGAGCATAATTATCGATTCCTGGAATAGTAAAGCCAAAGATTAAATTAATAATGATAATTGGCACTATTTGACTAATTAAAGCATTGCCAAAGTAGACACGATAGTAATATCCAAAGTATAATAAAGCACCAGTTAAACCAAAGATGGCTCCACTTGCTCCAATTGAAGCAGTATTAATATTTAAAATAATTGATAGAGCACTGGCTGTTACAGCACTAAAGATATAAATAAGAAGGTACTTTGCTTTACCAAAGAAATTTTCTACCTGGCTACCAATTACATATAGAGAATACATATTAACTAAAAGATGTAAGATACTGCCATGGAAGAATTCCCCAGTTAAAAGACGCCAGATCTCACCATCACGGATATATGGCCCATAGGTTAGACCTCTTTCTAAAAGAAAAGCATCTGGAAATAAAAGGTCTAAAAAAAACATTAAAATGTTTGTACCAATTAAAATATAGGTTATAATTGGGACGTTTTTATTAAATAATCTATTCAATTTTACTTGCTCCTTTCTACTTTTTTCATTAATATCACTGCTTACTTTAAGGAACAGTTCCACTCCTTCTTCAGTAAATTCTAAATTGTTGGTGATATCATCAAAATAATTGACAAAGAAATCGTACTTTTTTAAATCTTCCTCATCTTCCACTTGCATAGGATATATATTTTTTGCTTCTTGTAAATGAGCATTTTCACCAAGATCTAAATATATACTTATAGTTGGCATCGAGAAATTAAATGTTTTTTTCTTGATCGTCTTCACGATCTTTTTAGTTTTGATAATATCAAATTGCATCTGCTCATCGTTATGAATATAATGTGAGACTAATCTTATTATCTTATAGTCACTCTGCAGGTTCTCAAGCCAGATCTCATCTTGAATACCTTGAAGAATTATTGGTTTATAATTCTTTTTTATCATGAAATAATGAAGTAGCTTCATTAGTAATGTATCTTTTTCGTTAATCTCTTCGATCATACTTCCACCTCTTGCATAATACATTATAACTTATTTATAAAACTTTTTAAAGCTCTTCTTGACGATATTTTTCTACGATATCTATAAACTCCTGTGGTGGTTCCTTTTCAAAATAAATTTCTTTTTTGCTATAAGGGTGAATAAACTTAATACTTTTAGAATGAAGCATCTGGCCGAAGTCATTTATCAGTTTACGATTGCCATATAAAGGATCATTAACAACAGGGTGGCCAATGTAGTTTAGATGAACTCTGATTTGATGGGTTCTACCAGTATCTAATTTACATTCGATCAAAGTAGCATTTTTAAATCTTTCTAATACTTTAAAATGTGTTACGGAATCTTTAGAGTTAATATCAGTTACAGTATATTTTTGGCGGTTATTGATATCTCTTCCTATTGGAGCATCGATCGTTCCTGTTTGATGTCTAATATTGCCCCAAACTAAAGCAAGGTATTTGCGTTCTACTTCTTTGTTTTTGATCATCTTTGCTAAAATATCATGAGTTTTATCATCTTTAGCAACGATCATAAGTCCACTAGTATCTTTATCTAAACGATGAACAATACCTGGTCTAATAGTGTTCTTAGAACTTAGTTTGTTGAAATGATATAAAAGGCCATTAACTAAAGTATGACGCGGATTACCAACTGCTGGATGTACTACTAAACCGCTTGGTTTATTAATAATAGCCAAAAAATCATCTTCATAAACAATATCTAAAGGCATTTCTTCTTGTTCGCAAACAATCTCTTCTTCTTTAAAAGTTACTTCAATAGTATCGCCTTCTTTAACAAGCAAACTAGCTTTAGCAGGTTTATTATTTATGGTTATTAAATGATCATCGATCATTTTTTTAATAGCACTTCTAGAAAGATCTAATTCTTCATTAAGATATTTATCTAGTCTAATATTAGTTTTACTTACTATTAGTTGCATGTTTTTCACCTCCTATAGATGCAATTATGTATAAAAAGACGCCAATAACGATAAAGGTATCAGCTAGGTTAAAGATAGGAAAAGCGTATCCAAATGGAAAAAAGCTTAAGAAGTCTATGACATAACCGTAAATTAAGCGGTCGAATAAATTACCAATGATCCCACCAAGCAACATAGCAAAAGCGACTACCTTTAGTTTAGTAAGCTGTTCTTTATTAACTATTTTGATTAGGATTAAAACGGCAGCAACACTTATAATAATTAAAAAAAGCCGTTGTCCTGAAAAACTTGAAAGGGCTGCTCCATCATTTTTAGCAAGAGTAAGATAGAAAAAATTAGGTATTATTTCTATATCTTGTTTTAAAAGAGGTAAGGCAATTGTTTTGCTTAGTAAATCTAGTAAAAAAAAGAAGATGGCTCCTATATATACTTTTTTTGGCATCTTGATCACCATCTTCATTATATCAGACTATTATTTTTTTGTAAATTTACTTAGCATTTTTAATTTAAACTACTTACTACTTCAACATTACCATAACTGCTGATGATGGTTCCTGTCACAAACTCAAAGCCAGGTGTATTATATAAAATGTTGCCCCAGTTAAAACTTTTACCTGTTTGATTGACTATTGTGGTAAGGGAAGTATTATAATAAGTCTCTTTCTTAAAGGCATTATTTTCAATTACTTCTACGCCTTCTGGTATTATGATAGTATCAGCATACGATAAACGTTCAACTGAATTAGA
>CALVXO010000024.1 GCA_944371325.1 uncultured Bacilli bacterium
AATGCGGGTATAATTTAGTGGTAAAATGCAATGCTTCCGACCTTGTCTCGTGGGTTCGATTCCCACTACCCGCTCCAACCTAGCTGATTTTCAACATTTCTCAACGTTTTTCAACAGTTTTGAAAGTGCTGAAAAATCAGCTTTTTAATGTTTAATAGTCTTGAATGGTTTTCAATGATTTTGAGTGGTGAGAAAACTATTGGTCAACAAATGAAAATCTGTTGACCAAAAAAGTATTGTTTTGTTGACCAACGACTTTGGAAACTCAACTGGCACAATAAATACAGAAATCGTTTTGGTGAGTAAAAATTGCATTTTTTTACTCACTTTTTTAAAAAGTGGAGTGTAGGTGGGAGAAAAATACAAATGAATAGTGTTGGAAAATGTTGTATAGTGTTAAAAATAAATAAAAAATAATCACCCACTAATTAATTGGTAAGTGATATTTAATGGAAAATAAATTTATGATATAATCAAATCAATAAACTGTTATTTATTGATTAAAAGAGGAGTATAAGAAATAAAATGAGTTTTATTTATGCACATAAATTGAAAAATTCTATTAGAATACTGTCTGATACAAAACCAACTATTGCAGCTAATGATATACTAAGACTACAAAAAAGATTTACAAAAGAAGAATATGACAATTTTATAAAATATGGTTTTATAAAAACGATTATATATAGACCTAATATAACGATTTCATCTGCTGGAGATGTTGAGCATTTTAACGAATTCCTTGAATTTTTATATAATAATAATATAGATGATGTAAAAAGTATAACGAGTGAAGCTTTTAATTTGAATTGTAAGTATAATGGAGATACTGATTTTATAATAACGACAGAAAACGATATTTATGAAGTAACAGAAAAAGGAGTTAAAAATGTTTCATATTCTTGGATAGGAGATGAAGATGCGTTTACAGAATTTAATAAATTTCAAGAAAATTATATTCCTAATGAAATATATTATACAGAAGAAGTTTCAGAAGACATTCGCAAGCTTGATATGGAAATAAGCTTAATAGATTATGCATTTGAATCTTTGATTAGTAATAAAAAAATTAATACAGTTGGTGGATTTGTGGTAAGATGTATATATGAAGACAAAAAATATAAATTTTTGGGAGCTTATATATCAACATTTGTAAAACAGCAAGTTGTAAAACATGGAGATCTAATTAAATTTGATTCTTCAAAAGATGATGGGGGATTTACTTTTATGTCTTTTGAATCCGGTGATTACTATTACGGATATTTTAGCCAAATAGATAAATATATAGTTTATAAAATTGGATATACAGATGATAATTATAGGTATATATCAATGCCGTATATTGTTGATAGTGAAAAACAATGTAATTAGAAAGGATGATTATAAATATGAATATTTTTAAAACTATTGATGAGAAAATTAGTTATACAGATATTATTCAATTAGATGGTGCTTATGCTGTTGCACATATGAACTATGGAAAGTCACCAGAATTTAATAAAATGAGTGGAAAAGATATAGAAAAAAGTTTAAGTAATAAAGGGAAAATATCCAAAGAAGTAATTGAAAATGTTGTTGATTCTATAAATGAATTTAAGGGTACAGAAAAAAACTTAAAAAAAGAAGATAGAATATTACTTTGGGAAAATTATTGGTTGGAATATATAAATGCATTTGACAATATAATAAAATTATTACCGAATTCAGTAGTTACAGTTTATATTGGAAGACATGCAATTGAAATTGGAATTAAATATTTATTATTAAAAAAGACAAGACAGATAGAGTATGGACATGATTTAGGTTGTTTATCTAATTTACTTTTTACTCAATATAATATTAAAGATGAATATATGAAATGGATAAATGAATTTTGTAGTATTTTGGGAGAATATATAGAAGGTGGAAATATAGAATATTTTAGATATCCAGAGTATAAGAATAATGCTTTTTTTGCAGGAACTGGTTTGGATATAGAATGGATTATATATAATTTTTCTATAATAATATTAAAATTAATACATTTTGCAAATTTAGATTCAAAATTTGAATAATTATATTATAAAAAGGGCACTCAATTTAAAAATTGAATGCCCTTTTTCGTAGTAATTTTATCTAGTGATTTCTAAATCATTTTCTTGATTTTTTCCATCACTAATTTGGAAGGTAGAACGATTATTTAAAATGTTATTATGTATAAAGTAATCGTTTACTTTTTCTATTTCTTCTAGTTTATATTTATTGAAGATAGAAGTATATGTATTAAGTGTAATTGTTATGTCAGTATGTCCCATTAATCTTTGTAGAGCAACAGCTCTCATACCAGATTCAATGCAACGTGTACCGTAAGTATGTCTTAAAACGTGGGTAGAAATAGGCGTTTCAATACCTAATTGTTTTGCAACATTTTTAAGCTGTCTATTTACTGTTGAATTTAAAACAAATCGACCTTCTGGTGTAGTAAATAGCATATGATTTTTATGGTTTTTAGCAATTTCAATTTGTTCTATAATAAAATCTCTCATAAAGTCGGGAATAGGTAATTCTCTTTGACCAGCATAAGTTTTTGTAGTTGAACCTATACACACTTGATTATCAATGTCAGTTGTTAGAGTTTTATTAATAGAGATTATATTTCTTTGAAGATTAATGTCGCCAATTTGTAGAGCTAATGCTTCACCAACACGAAGTCCCATATATAATTCTAAAAGAATACAATTTTTATATGGCATTTCTTCAGGTGTTAAAGAGGCAATGTATTCAGTTAATATCTTTTGTTCATCTACTTGTAAGGCATGAAATACTTTATCTTCTTTTTTACTTTTAGGTTTTAATACTTCAAGCATTGGATTTTCATGAATAAAACCTTTATTTAAAGAATATTCAAAAGCATTTTTCACTTGGAAAAATATTTTTTGAATAGAAGAATTACTATAATGTTCTGTTAATGAATTAAAGTAGCCTTGTAATTCTTCACTATTGATTTCATCTATTTTTTTATTAGCTAAATAACATTGATTTATTATTCTTATTGTATCTTTTGTTCTAGCATAACCTCTATCAGTGATTAAGTTTGAATTGTATTTTTTATCTAATAAAAATTCAATTAGTTTTCCAAGAAATATTCCGTTATATTCAATATACAAAGTTGAGTTCTTTTGCATAGCTTGTTCTTCATAAAATTGTTCAGCTTTTTCTTTTGTTTTAAATGTTTTTTTACAACGTTTCTTTTCGCCAGTTTTAAAATCAGTTACATAATAAGCACAAGTCCAAGTGTCTCTTTGTTTATTATAAAATACTGACCCTAATCCTAAATTGTTACTTTTATTTTTTCTTTTATTATCCATAATTTATCACCTTTAAACCTTTCTAATTTTTAAAATATCTTTCTTTTGTATCAATTAGATTAGTTTCATTATCTTGAAGTAATTCCTCTTGTAATTCTTCTTCGAGTTCTTCTTGTCTTTCTTCAATAATGTGTTCGTTCACGACTTGTTTTAATTGTTTGATAGACCAACCAATTAAATGACTTATAGTTTCAAATGTTTTTTGAATATAGTTGTTAAGTTTCTTACAAGTCTTTTCAAGTCTTGAACATTTTTGTTCTAAAGTTGAACATTTATGGTTTAAATCATCTAGTGATTTTTGATTAGTTTCGTTAATAGCTTTTACTTTGATGTATTGTTGTGAAAGAGTATTGTATTTACGAATAACCTTTTTATAATGCTCTTGAATTTTTGTTACGTCATCACTAATTATGATTTCCTCGAGGTGAGGAGACGATTTATTAAGAAATTGTTGTTCTTCAAAGTTAGTTATTATCTTTAAGTCTTTAATGGCTAAATGTGTATTCTCGACGTTTCTACTACGTTCTAAATTGAATCCACATCTAGTTAAATACTTGTGGTAATTATCTTGAAGATTTGCGTAACTATTTTTGCCTTTCCAAAATTCAGAGCAAGAAATTTTATTAATTTCATTTTTGTTTTTATCAAGTGTATGTACAACTGGAATATAGACTAAATGCATATGAGGATTTGATTCGTCCATATGTACTCTTGCTGAAATAATAAATTCCGAACCTAAATTTTTGTAGTTAGAAACAAATTGATATGCACATTTGAAAAAACGTTTTGTTTCTTCAGGACCGATTTCAATAAAAAATTCTGGACTTGCAGTAATAAGATACTCACAAACCACATTGTTAGTTACTTTCATCTGACCTTTTAAATTGTGCAATTTTTTTATTTCTTGAAACTTTTTGGAATAGGGCATGTTGCAAGATTTGAGAGAATAGTTAAAAATACTTTTTGTTTTATCAATGTTGTCATTTGAATAGTTAGTATTTTTTCTCTCGTTATGTCTGAATATAATGTTTAGTTCTTTAAGTTTGTATTTTGAATTACGAATAATTGAAAATGCCATAAAAACCTCCATTTCAAATAAACTAGATTTTCTCATTAAATTTTCAATGTTCTACTTGGGGTTCTGTATAGAGTACTTTTGAAGTGCTATAACATACTAGAGTACTTTCTTCGAAAGAACTCTGTATGATCAGGGGATTTCCCCTAATAACCCCTTGGACTTAATTAATTTAGTAATATTTAAGTTTTTTCAAAACTAAATATTAAAATTAATTAAGTATAAAATAATCTCCGAAATATATTTGAAAATTGTTCAAGTATATTCGTTCGCTTATTTTATTTACTAAAATTCGAGTTTGAAACTGAATTTTAGTAAGAGAATAATTATAAATAATTATTCTTTTTCAGCCATACTTCGTTAGCATAATTAAGTAATGCTTAAGTAGGAGATAGAGCATAAATAATCGCCGTCCTTTCTATTAAAATTTAGATGCTTACGCCAGAGAAAAAAATTTGCTTTTTGTGAAAAAGTAGTGTTGAATAACGTTGAAAACGTTTGAAAAGTGTTGAAAAAGGTTAAGAAAAAGCCTTATAAACGCACGAAATACACAAAACATAAAATGCTTTGTGTATTTTTTAATACAAAATTATTCAATTATTTTAAAATTTCCTGACACGTGGGATACGACTTTTGAGCCTATAAACCCATATTAATTATACCATAAAATTATGTCAACTACAAGTGAGTTGTGTTATATAATTTTGAATAGTGTTTTTAAAGAAAAAAAGTATTTAATTAGATACAATTGAAATATTAAAAATAAAGATATATAATGTCGTAAAATAGAGAATTGATATGTCGAAATTTTAAAAAATATCGTATTTATTGAGAAAAAACACATTTTGTGATATATATAAATTGTTAATAAAGGAGGAAGAATTATGATAGAGAAGCAAAGTCTACCATCAGCACCTATTTTAATTGAATCAATAAGGTCTATAGGATATTCTTTTGAAACGGCAATTGCTGATTTAATAGATAATTCAATAAGTGCTAAGGCAACTAGAATAGATATATTGTCAATTCCAAATGAAGAACCGTATATAATAATTTTTGATAATGGCAATGGAATGAATAAAGTAGAATTAGAAGAAGCTATGAGACTTGGAAGTAAAAATCCTAATGAAGTAAGAGAAGAAAATGACTTAGGTAGATTTGGGCTTGGATTAAAATCAGCTTCTTTATCACAATGTAGAAATTTAACAGTAGTAAGTAAAAAAGATGGGAAATTATCTGCTTTTTCTTGGAATTTAGATTATGTAATAGAACGAAACAGTTGGAGTATATTAGAATATTCAGAAGAAGAGATAATGCAATTAGAGAATATAGAATTATTTAAAGATGTAGAGACTGGAACTTATGTATTATTAAAAAAATTTGATAAGATTCAAGCATCAACTTTAGAAATAAATAAAACTATAACTGAAAAAATGAGTTCTACAATAGATCATTTAGCATTAGTGTTCCATAGATATTTAGATGATGGAGTAGAAATATATGTAAATAATAGAAAAATAGAATCTATTGACCCGTTCTTAACTAAAAATAAAGCTACTCAAGCAAAGAGAACTCAAGAAATAAAGATTGGAGAATCTATTATAAAAGTAAAACCTTATATATTACCACATTATAATAAATTATCTGAAGATGATTTAAAGAAAGTTGGTGGGAAAGAGGATTTAAGAAAAAATCAAGGATTTTATATTTATAGAAATAAACGTTTAATTATTTGGGGAACATGGTTTAGATTATCTAGACAAGATGAATTAAGTAAGCTGGCTAGAGTTATGGTTGAAATTCCAAACAGTTTAGATGATGTTTGGGGAATAGATATAAAGAAGAGTACGGCTAATATTCCAGATATTATAAAAAAGAATTTATATAGTTGTATTGAAGAATCTGTATTTACAAGTAAGGAAGTTTATAGATATAGAGGAAGAAAAGAGAATAATAGTGAAAAATATAATTATGTATGGGATAGAATAAAAACTAGAGATGGATATGAATATAGAATAAATAGAGATTTACCACAAATTCAACTATTGAGTAAAAATTTTGATAAAGATGTATTGATTGAATTTGAAAGATTATTAAAAAATATAGAAAAATCGTTTCCAACTAATACAGTTTATTTAGATGTTGCTGATGGAAAATTGAAAAATGATTCTGAAATGTCAGCAGAAGAAATAGATGAACTTATAATGGCATTTGAAGATAGTTTAAATAAATGTCAAGAATTAGGATTAAATGTTATAGAATTTTATGAACAAATAATAAAAACAGAGCCATATTGTAACAATGAAAAATTAAAAGAATTAATGAAGGAGAAAATAAAGAAATATGAGTGATGATGTGAAGAATTTAAAAGATATTATAGCTCAATTAATATTAAATTCGAAAAAAGAATACTTAGAAGATTCAGAAATAGATGATTTAGTTGAAAAAATGTCTAAAATGTTTAAAGTAACTGATAGTGAAGTAGAATCAGTAAAAAAACAAATAAAATACGAATGTTCTATAAAAATGACAGAAGGAGCAAGTGTACGAGAAAAACATAAAGAATGGTTTTTAGATAGAAAAGCTGATTTGGAAATGAGATATTGGAATAGATATAAGAAATATCTTTTAAATAAAGGATTTTCTGTTAATGTAATAAATACAATGGATGATGTTTTAGATAAATTAACAGATTATTTAGGAGACCCTTGTAGTCAGACAGAATTTCAAAGAAGAGGTTTAGTAATAGGAGATGTACAATCTGGAAAAACATCTAATTATACTGGATTAATGTGTAAAGCTGCTGATGCTAAATATAAAGTTATAATTTTATTAACAGGAACTATAGAAAAGCTAAGAAAACAAACTCAAAGTAGAATTGATGAAGGCTTTGTTGGAATGAAAAGTATAAATTGCATACAAAAAGATACAAATAATGCTTTTGTTGGCGTTGGTAGAATTGATAATAAAGTATGTCCAATTGTACTTACAAGTACAGAATCAGACTTTAGAACTTCAACAGCAAGAAGTGTTGCAATGAATATAGAATCATCAAATAATACATTTTTATTTGTTATAAAAAAGAATGTAACAACATTAAAACAATTAAATAAATGGTTAAAAGATTATAATTTAAATGGAAAATCTAAAATTGATGCATCATTACTTATGATTGATGATGAGTCAGATAATGCATCAGTAAATACTAATAAAGAAGATATGGACCCTACAGCAATAAATGCACAAATTAGAGAAATGTTAAATATATTTACAAAAGCTAGTTATGTGGGATTTACAGCAACACCATTTGCAAATATATTTATAGATCCTGATTTAGATGAAGAAGTAGAAAAAGAAGATATATTTCCAAAAGATTATATATATTTATTAGATGCACCATCTAATTATATTGGTGCTAGAGATATATTTGGTGAGAATGCTAAGCATTCGTATATGATTAAAGAATTAAATGAAGCAGAGTTAGAAGAGACAATATCATTAGCATTAAAAAAAGATGATAAAGTATATAAAATACCTGATAGTTTAAAAGATGCAATTAATCATTATATGATTGCAAATGTAATTAGAGATTTAAGAGAACATAAAAACACACATAGAAGTATGATGATAAACGTAAATAGATTAACTAATATACAAATAGAAATAGAACAAATTGTAAAAGAATATGTAAAAGAAATACAAGAATCTATAAGATTATATAGTAATTTAAAAGATGAGATTGCTTTAACTGATGCTAATTTAGGAAAGTTACATCAAATATTTGTAGATGAATTCTCACATTTAGAATATTCATGGAGTAATGTTAAAGAAAGTTTATTAAAAAGTATAGAACCAATAAAAGTGGTTTCAGTAAATTCTCTAAGAAAGAATACTTTAGATTATGAAAATGGAAGTTTAAGAGTTATTGCTGTTGGAGGATTTAGTTTATCAAGAGGATTAACTTTAGAAGGATTAATGACAAGTTATATGTATGGAAATACAAGAATGTATGATACATTAATGCAAAAAGGAAGATGGTTTGGATACAGAAATGGTTATGAAGATTTATGTACTATTTGGATGACAAAACAATCAAGAGAATGGTATGAAAGTATTAGTGATGCTACTGATGAATTAAGGTTAAATATATCAAAAATGCAAGAAGAGGGAGCTAGACCTATAGAATTTGGTTTGATGGTTAGATGTGATGTTGATGCACTTGAAATTACAGCAAGAAATAAAATGAGAACAGCAAAAGAATTCACAAGAAATATTTCGTTAAGTGAAGAAGTTGTTGAAACTCATAAATTACGTAATGACATCGATGTTAATAGTAATAATAAAAAATGTATAGATGTTTTAATAAAAAATACAGGAAAAAGAGTTGAATTAGATACTGAAATTGGAAGATATGGAATCAAGAATGTAGATAAAGAATTAATAATAAATTTTCTTGAAAATTATGAAGTGTCTAATCTTAATTATAAATTTAATTCAAAAGGTATAAGAGATTTTATAAAACAATATGCAGGAAATGAATTAGATAAATGGGATATTACTTTTGCAAATGGAACTTCTACTAAAAGTATTGATGAATATGGAGAGAGTATTAGTTTTGTAAAAAGAAGTTTTGATTTAGAAAATGAAGATAATATTATAAGAATATCAGGAAAAAGAAACAGATTAGGAAGTCAAACAGATACAATATATGGATTAACTAGAGAAAATGTTAAATCTCATAAAGAAAAAATCTTAGAGAAAGATAAAAATGTAATAAAAAATAAAACAGCGCTTAGTGAAAAAGATTATTTTAAAGATATAGAAAGAAATCCTTTGTTAATGATATATTTTATTGACTTAAATATTAATGATGAAGATAAAGAAGAGAATAAGATACAATCAAAAATAAAATTTGAAGATGCTTGTGTTCCTTTAACTGGAATTGGTATTGGTATTCCAAAATTAAAAAATCAAGTTACTAAATATGCTAAATATAAAGTTAATTTAGTTGGACAAGAAACAGGAATAAATGATTTTGATTACATTGATGATTTCGATGAGGAGGAAGAATAGGTTGGATTTATCGGAAAAGTTTGAAAAAGAAAAAATATCAAAAACATATAGAAGATTTGATGAAATACATAAATTTGATTGGTTTATTGGATATAATGAGGATGAAAATAAATCATTAGTAGTGGTTACGAATGGAGAATTTATAAAATTTGAATCAACAAAAATTATAAATGTTAAATTAGAAAAAAGAATTGATAATAAGATTTCGTTGTCATTTAATTTAATTGATGACAAATATAGTGATATTTTTTATAAATTTTGTGAAGATATGATTGAAAATACAAGAGATATTAAAGAAAGTAATATTATCCAATTTCTTCTTATGAGATGGAATATGTGGAGACTTGCTTTTAAAAATTCTAATCAAAGGATATTGAATGAGAAAGAAATTAAAGGGTTAATAGGAGAATTAATTTTTTTAAATCAATATATGTTTGAAAATTATGGAATAGAAAAAAGTATAAAAAGTTGGCAAGGACCTTTGAATTTTCATAAAGATTATGAGATAGAGAATACTTGGTATGAAGTAAAGACAACTTCATCCAATGCTATGACGGTTAGTATTAGTTCTATTGAACAGTTAGAGTCAAATTGTATTGGCGAGTTAGATATAGTGATTTTAGAGCAAACAAATGAAGTTGTTGAAGAAAATATTTCTTTAAATAAATTAATATCAATTATTAATAATAAAATTATGGATATTGATTTGAAAAGGATTTTTTGGAGTAAACTAGATAATTTAGGATATTTATATGATGATGAATATGATAGATATAATTATAGATTAATAAAAATAAATAGATATATGATTGAAGATAATTCTTTTCCAAGAATATTAAGAAGTGAATTAAAAGATGGAATAATAAATGCAAGTTATGAAATAGATATAAGAAATATAGAGAGATATTTAATAAAGGAGTAATTTATGAATCTAGTTGAATATAGAAATGAATTATTAGAAGAAGTAAAGATATCTGCTGAAGCTAATACTAGTGATGTGTATGTCGAATATTTGAGATATGTTGTAGATACTTTGCAAGATATTGAAGAAATAGAAGATTTTACAGAATGTTATTTTGAAACAGTAGGAAAAATGAATAGAAAAGTTATAATAGATGGATATCATTTTGATTCTGTAGACAAGTCTTGTTTGATTTTTATAAGTGATTTTTCTAATACTGAAGAGTTACAAACAATTACTAATACTCAAATAGATAAGTTATATGACAGAATGAAAGCTTTTGTTGATAATAGTATAAATGGGTATATACAAGAAAAATGTGAAATTAGTTCGTTAGGTTATGCTTTTGCAAGTGATTTAAAAGATAGAATTCAAGAAATATCAAAATTCAGATTTTATATTTTAACTGATCAAATAATAAGTACTAGAGTAAAAAGAATTGAAAAAGATGATATAAGTGGAAAAAAAGTAGAACTAAATGTTTGGGATATTAGTAGATTGTATGCAATAGCTCAATCTAATATGGAAAAAGAAAATATAGAGATAGATTTTTTAGAAAAATTTGGAAGAGGTATCAGTTGTGTTAAAGTAAAAAATTGTGGTGGTGAAGAATATGAACCATATTTAGCTGTAATACCAGGAGATATATTAGCAGAATTGTATATTGATTATGGCGCAAGATTATTAGAAGGTAATGTAAGGTCTTTTTTAAGTGTTAAAGGAAAGGTAAATAAGGCAATAAGAAACACTATATTGAATGCACCTAATATGTTTTTTGCTTATAATAATGGAATTGCTGCAACAGCTACAAGTGTAGAATATGAAGAAAAAAATGGAGTAGGAGAAATAACTAAAATTAAAGATTTACAAATTATTAATGGTGGACAAACTACTGCTTCTATAGCAAATGCTGTTTTAAGTAAAGAAAGTAATGCGAAAAATATATTTGTACCGATGAAACTATCTGTTGTAGATAAGGAAAAATCGATTGAAATGATACCAATAATTTCAAGATGTGCTAATAGTCAAAATAAAGTTGATGAAGCGGACTTTTTCTCAAATCATCCTTATCATATAAGAATGGAAGAATATTCTAGAAAGATATTTGCACCTGCAATAAATGGAAATCAATATCAAACAGTATGGTTTTATGAAAGGGCAAGAGGTCAACATACTCAAGAACAAATGAAATTATCAATTGCAGAAAAGAAGAAATTTTTATTAAAGAATCCTAAAAATCAATTAATAAAGAAAGTTGATTGGGCAAAATATATAAATACATATGAAGGATATCCTCATATAGTAAGTAAAGGTGCTCAATATAGTATGAGATTTTTTGCTGATAAAATTAATAAAGAATGGGAAAAATCAGATTCTAATTTTAATGATATGTATTATCGTAATGTAATTTCATTAGCAATTTTATTTAAAGAAACAGAAAAACTTGTTGCAGAACAAGACTGGTATAAAGCAATAAAATCTTATAGAGCAAATATAGTTACATATTCTATAAGTATCTTATTTTATATAGTCAATAAAAATTATAAAGATAAAAATATTAATTTAAAAATGATTTGGAATAAACAAAAATTGTATAAAGAGATTGAAGAACAATTAGTTCTTACAACAAGAGAAGTATATGAATTTATTACTAGAGAGGATAGAACAACATTAAACGTTACTGAATGGTGTAAAAAAGAAACTTGTTGGGAAAGAGCCAAAAATGAAAAATGGACAATTAATGATAGCTTTATAAATTCTTTAGTTGATAAAAATGAAACTAGAGAAGAAATGCAAGAAAGTAAAAAAGAAAGAAAAATAATAAATGAATTAAATTTAGAAATGGAAGTTGTAAAATTAGGAGCAGATTATTGGAGAGAAGTTTTGAAATGGGGATTGGAAAGAAAATTGATAAATCCAATAGAAAAAAGTTTTTTAGAAGTTGCTGCAAATTTTGATAGAACGTTTAAAACTCCATCTAATAAACAAGCTAAAAAAATTTTGGAGATAAGAGAAAAACTATATGAAGAAGGTTTGAAAAAAAATTAAAAATTTTTTACTTTGCTCTGGTAATATAAACTTAAATTTGGTACAATACATAATATAATATAATAAGATAAGAGGTAAATTATGTTTAAAGTAATAGAGACATTTAGTGGAATTGGTAGTCAAGCAAAAGCACTAAATAATATAGGAGTAGAACACGAAATATTATATACAGCTGATTGGGATATAAATGCTATAATTGCTTATGATTTAATTCATAATGGAAAACAAGATTTAAAAAAATATGAAAAGTTATCAAAAGAAGAAATAACATCTCGATTAAGTAAATATACATTGAGTATGAATGGTAAAAAACCTGCTACTCAAAAAGCAATACAAAGTTTAAAATATGATGTTGCAATTAGACTATTAGCTTCAATAGAAAGAACTAATAACTTAGTAAGTATTACTGATATAAAAGGAGAACAACTACCAGAAGATATAGACCTTTTAACATATTCATTTCCATGTCAAGATTTATCAATAGCTGGTTTCTGGCATGGTAATAAAGGACGGAATTGATAGAGATGCTCATAATAGATCTGGAATGCTTTGGGAAGTAGAAAGAATATTAAAAGAAAGAGTAAGTAGTAAATTAGAACTACCTAAATTTTTATTAATGGAAAATGTAAGTGCGATATTAACAAGTAGGCATAAACAAAACTTTGATGAATGGATAAGCTATTTAAATGAAATTGGTTATATAAATCATATATATACTTTGAATGCAAGTGATTTTGGTATTCCTCAAAAGAGAGTTAGAACATATATGGTTAGTATATTAACTAAGCATGATGAGAAAAAAGAGAAAAAAATAATTGAATTTTTTGAAAATAATGATTTGGAAAATAAAGAGTATGTGAAAAGCATAATATTTAATCATAAAAATTTGAAAGATGACATTTTGAAGTTAAATTATAAAAATAAACAATATAGAATGGAAGCGAATGAATGTCAACCTAATAATACTGAATCTAGAAGAGAAATATATAGAAAAAATGATGTTTTATATAGTAATAATAAGGTAAATAATATTATTGTTTCTACAGTTACAACAAAACAAGATAGACATCCAAATTCAGGTTTAATTGATTATAAAACAGATGATGAGAACAAAAGTCAATATAGATATTTAACTCCAAGAGAATGTTTTTTATTAATGGGATTTGATGAAGATGATTATCAAAGGATAATAGATAATAATTTTTGTGGAAGAAAAAATGAATTGTTTTTCACAAGAGATAAATTATATAAAATGGCTGGAAATAGCATTGTAGTAAATGTTTTAGAAGAAATTTTTAAACAGATTATATATATTCAAGAAGAAATTTTAGTAGAAAAACAAGTAACTACTGTGTGTAAGTTTAAAGAAAAAATGAAGTTAGTAAATGATATGGCTAATATAAAAATAAAATATCCTATATGTAATTAGAAATATATGAGGTTTGATATGGCAAGATATAATAATATAGAAGCAATTGATTATATTTATAAATATTCAAAATACTATGGGAATGTTTTATATGAGTGTGAGGAACTATATAAAGAAGAAAAAGGTATTATTTTAATTAATATTTTTTTCAATATGATAGAAAATATTATAAAATCAGTTAATGAAGAGTATAATAATGATTTTGTAAATAGTATAAACAAATTAAATAATGTTTTATCAGAGCGAGAGATAAATTTTTTGCATAAAATAAGAAAATATAGAAATTGTTATGCACATAAAGACTTGAATATTCTTTTTTTAGATATTGATGGAATTGCTTATAATTATGCAGAAGATGATACTGCAACATTATTATATAAAATATTGTCTAATAAGGCATATAATATTTTAGTAAAAATAATAAAGAATAAAATTAAAGATTAATATAAAAAAAGCCCTAGTGGGCTTTTTTTATGTATAATATTTATCGAAAAAGTAATAAAAATTGAAAGAAGTATATATAAGTAAAAAAATGAAAAATTGAGTTTATAGAGAAGGTTTTTTTGAATAATAGTATTGAATATATTTTTATGAAATAAATATACTAATAGAAAAATTGTTAATAGATATTAAAAGTAAAAGATGATTGACTTAATTATCTTTTTCATATATAATATTCCCAAAAAGTGTGTGTACACACAAAAAAAAGGAATGGTGATTGCAAAAATGAATATAAGTAGAGATTTATATTTAACAAAACTAAAAAATAAAAAGAACAATAAAATGGTTAAAATTATTACAGGGTTAAGAAGAAGTGGAAAATCATATTTATTAGACCCAATATTTAAAAATTCATTAATAGAAGATGGAGTAAAAGAAGATCATATTATAAAGGTTGATCTAGATTCTATTGAAAATAGAGAATTAACAACTGATGGATTAAAGCTATATGAGTATATTATGAATAAAATAAGAGATGATGATATGTATTATATTCTTCTAGATGAAATTCAAAAAGTAAATGATTTCGAAAGCGTTTTAAATAGTTTTTTAAGAAAAAATAATTTAGATGTTTATGTAACAGGAAGTAATTCGAAATTTCTTTCTACAGATATTATTACAGAATTTAGAGGTAGAGGAGATGAAATTAGAGTATATCCACTTTCCTTTTCTGAATTTTATAATGTATATGAAAATAAAAGTAAAGCGTTAAGAGATTATATGACTTATGGTGGTATGCCATATACATTGTATCTAAAAACAACAGAAGAAAAAAGTGCATATTTAAATGATTTATTTCAGAATACTTATTTAAATGATATTATAGAAAGAAATAAAATACAAAGAGAAGACATACTAGAAACTATAATTAATATGTTATCTTCATCAGTTGGTTCTTTAACTAATCCAAAAAAAATATGTGATACATTTATAAGTAATGGTTATACAGAGGTTGATAGAAAGACAGTAAATTCATATATAAATTATTTGCAAGATGCTTTTTTAATAAATAAAACAGAAAGATATGATATAAAAGGAAAAAAATATATTTCAACACCTTCTAAATATTATTTTACAGATATTGGTTTAAGAAATGCTAGATTAAATTTTAGACAACAAGAAGAAGACCATTTAATGGAAAATATAATTTATAATGAATTATTAGTTAGAGGCTATAATGTTGATGTTGGTGTTGTTGAAAGATTTGAAAAGGATAGTGCAGATAAAACAATTAGAAAACAATTAGAGGTAGATTTTGTATGTAATCAAGCTAGTAAAAGATATTATATTCAATCAGCTTTTGCAATACCTAATAAAGAAAAAATGGAACAAGAACAAAAATCTTTGGTTAATATTGATGATAGTTTCAAAAAGATAATTATAGTTAAAGATGATATAAATCCTTGGAGAAATGAAGAAGGTATATTAATAATAAGTTTAGAAGAATTTTTATTAAATCCAAACAGTTTAGATTTATAAAAACTATTAATAGAAGGAGAAATATATGGAACTAATAAATGTATTAGAAAAATTTGTTAATTTATATGAAAATAATCAAATACCTAATTATATAACTATATTAAGCACTATGATTCCAATAATTTTATCAATCGTTGTGATAGTGCAAAATCATATAATATCTAAAAGAAATGAAATATTACAAGAGAGAATTGCAAATGATAATGAAAAATTGCAAAAAGACATATATAACAATGAAATAAAGATAAAAACTTATGATGTAATATTAAAGGCTTATACAATATTTCATAATGCTTGGTCTAAATTGCCTAATAGTGAAATTGCTTTGAGTTTTTTATTAGAGAATGGAAAAAATAATCAAAAATTGATTATAGATATGATTGAAGAAAGAGATAAGATAAATTTAGAATTTAACAAATTAAAATTATTATTAAAAGAAGATAATGTATTAATTGAAAAAATAACAAAATTGAAAGAAATATATGTTTATATAGTAGATGAAATATCACAAGGTGCTGTTACGAATAAAGTAATAGATAATAAAAAAGTTTTAGAAGAAATAAAAAAATATAAAGAATTACTAGGATATGATAATTTTGATAAATATTTTGAACAATATCTTTCTTTTAAAGAAATGTAATTTTATGATTTTAAATATGAAATTCATGTGTAGATATTACACATGAATTTTTTTGCAAATTCGGATATTACGAATAAAGCAATACAACATTATTTAAGATTATTTGTCATAATTTTAACTGGTCAACGTATTGGGAAACAAAATGGCTCAAAATACGGCTACAAAGCCGAAAACAATGAATACCCGCTCCAACAATGCCTATTTCTCAGTATATTTAGAAACCAACATGTCTCTGAATATATCGAAAAATAGGCTTT
>CALVXO010000025.1 GCA_944371325.1 uncultured Bacilli bacterium
CTTTGCCCACCAACTTTGCCATTATTTTTAATTTTTAATGAACTAACACCTTTTTTAACATTACTACTAACTATCAATGCTTGAGCATACCAACCTTTATCTGCATTTTTTTTACACATATATCTAATAAACTCTCTTAATCTCTTTGCATATAAAAATGCTTCTTCGCCACTTTTAAATTTTTTATTAACTTCTATACTCGCTATTCCTAATTTTTTCTTCGCCATAATACATACCTTCTTTTAATACCTTCATATATATTATACGATTTTTATTTTTCAAAACTTGCCATTTTCCCATATTTTCTGCAAATTTCTTAAATTTTTCTCATTTTAGCCATTTTAAAGCATCATTGCCAAATTATAATTAAATTATTAAATAACTTATTAAACCTTTAAAACAGCCAAATAAATATGCTTATATTATCTCTAAACAAAAAAAACAATTCTTATCTCTAAAAATTGCCGTATCTAATAATAATTAAACTAATTTTATATAACTTTCAACTTCATAAATAAATTCAAATGGCTTCCTACTTCTTGCATTAACCCATCTATCAAATATTTCCACTGCATTTTTATAGTTGTTATATGAATTGAAGGAGCTACAGCTTTTAATTTAATACCGTATCGACTACCTTGTTTAATTATTTCTGGGGTTTCTAATTTCATATCAGCTAAAGTTGGACTAGCAACACCATAACCTGTTGTTTTAACCATTTTAAGTGCTGTTTTTATTTGATCATATTCTTGTTTTGCTTCATTATAACTTTGAAATAACATCAATAAATCAGCTTTATTTCCAACATCAACACCTATTATCTCTTTTAACACTTGATTATATAAATTGTTAGGTGCTTGTAAAGTAACTGTAATTTCACCAGTAGACGTATCAACATTTGATAAATATGATTTACTTATATATTCACAATCATTAAAATGACTAGTTATATGTTCAATATCTTTAACTTTATCTACTTCAATTACACTTTCTTTTATTTTATCAATATAAATTTGTTTTAACCAATGGTTATGATTTAAACAAGCAATCCACTGTGGCATTTCTACCTTTACTTCGACTACTGGAAACTCGTATAATGCTTCTTTTAAAATGTTATATATATCTCTTTCCGTCATATTTTCAACACTGATTGGCAAAACTGGAACACCATAACTACTTCTTAAATTATCTGCTAAATTTTCTGTTTCAGGTAACATTGGATGAACCGAATTTAAAATAACTATAAATGGTTTCCCTATTTCTTTTAATTCACTTACAACTCTTTCTTCTGCTTCAACATAACTATTTCTACTAATTTCACCAATTGATCCATCAGTAGTTACTACAATACCTATACTAGAATGATCTTTAATAACTTTTTCTGTTCCTATTTCAGCTGCTTCAATAAATGGTATTTCTTCATCATACCAAGGAGTTCTAACTTTTCTTGGACCATTTTCATCTTCATAACCCTTAGCTTCCGGTATAACATAACCAACGCAGTCTATTAATTTTACACTAGCTGTAAAATCATCAATTTTAATTTTAGCAGCATTACTAGGAACAAATTTAGGTTCGGTAGTCATTATAGTTTTACCTTGTGCGGATTGTGGTATTTCATCTAAACATCTTTTTCTTTCGTATTCATCTTCAATATTAGGAACTACCAAATTTTCAATTACTTTTTTAATAAATGTTGATTTACCAGTTCTTACAGCACCAACTACTCCTAAATATATTTCTCCACCTGTTCTATTAGTAATACTTTTAATTATATCTATTTTTTCCATATATTCCCTACTTTCTCTAGTTAAATATATGAATAAAAATATTGTTTATACCAAAAAAACTTGTATTTAACAAGTTTAAAACATTTTATCAATATCTTTTGGTACATTATCATTTTTTACAGCGTTTATAATTTTATTTTCTTTTTCTTTTGATATATCTTTTCCAGTCATCTTACTTAATTCTTGAATTACTTCTCTTAATGTATTTTCATCTTTTAAATTACCTTCTTGAAGTTTTTTAGCTAAACCTAAAATTGTATCCTTACCAACGTTAGTTTTATTTTCTATTTTTTTAAAAAAATTATCCGTAAAATTAAACATATTATCAACCTCAAAATATTATATGTATGTTAAAAAAAATAGTTATTGCCTAATATAATAATTTATGATAAACTTAATTCAAAGGAGAACTATTATGAAATTAATATATTTAGAAAAGATTAAAAGGGATGCTGATATATTATTTAAATATATAATTAACGCAAATTACATGAATAAATTAAATAAAGCAAAAAAAATCATTGATTCACTAGAAATTGATGATAAATTAACTTATTACAAATATCAAAATATATTAAATGAATTAAAAGGAATTAGTTATCTTGAGGCAACTTTTTTGACTAGAATTAAAAATAAGGAATATTTCAATCTTATAAAAAGAATACTTCCGTTTGTACATAAAATACATAATAATAAAACATCAACTAAAGGTAAAATAATTATACTTAAAAAAAGGTAATTTTTACCTTTTTATTATGTCCTTAATTTTATTTATATCATCTATTTTAATTTGTTCACCAGTTATCATATCTTTTAAATTAAAACATTTATTTTTTATCTCATCTTCACCTAATACTATTACATAAGGTATATTTTCCTTATTTGCATATTCAAAACATTTTTTAACTTTTTTATCATTCATCTCTAAATCTACCTTATATCCTAAATGTCTTAATTTATTAGCTAAATTTAAACTTTGTTTTTTTGTATTCATTGGAATTATATATATATCAATCAATGATTTATTTTTAAATTCTTCTCTTTTCTTTAATATTTCAAATATTGTTGATAATCCAAAACTAATACCAACTGCTGGGTAGATATTACCATCATTAATAAAGTCAGTAATCATATTATCATATCTACCACCGCCACCTAAGCTACATGATAATTCATTGTTTTTAGAATAAACTTCAAATACATTACCTGTATAATATTCTTGACCACGAGCTAATGTAGCTACAAATTTAGTGTTTTCTTTATATTCTTCAATATATGATTCTAATTCATTTAATTCACTTAATCCTAATTTTATTAATTGATTATCAGTATTTTGATATATTTTGTTTAATTCTTTTAAATCTAATTTAAATATATTTAATAATTTTGAGGCTTTTTCATTATCTATACCTAAATTATTGAATTCTTTTAGCAATTCTGGTTCACTTATTTTATCTAACTTATCTATAATCGTAATAACAGGTGAAACTAAATCTTCTGATATACCTTGTTCTACTATTAGACCTGACATTAACTTTCTACTATTATATCTAACTATTACATCAATACCTAATTTACTATATCCTTCAATAAATAATGAAATTAATTCAGCTTCAATCATTTGACCTTGTATTCCAACTACATCAACATCACACTGAATAAATTCACGATCTCTTCCAGTTTTTACTGGTCCATCTCTAAATACCTTACCTATTTCATATCTTTTAAAAGGTAATCTTAAGTCTTTTGTGATAGTTATGCATTTAGCAAAAGGAACTGTTAAATCATATCTTAAACCTAATTTTCTATTACCTTGATCTGTTAATTTATATATTTCATTTAATAAATCATTAGATTCATCGTATTTACCTGCCAATAGATCATAATAACAAATAATTGGAGTTTCTAGTGGTTGATACCCATATTTTTCAAATATATCTTTTAAAGTATCATTAATAAAATTTCTGATTTTTTGTTCTGATGGTAAATAATCATAAGTTCCTTTAACATTCTTTAATTCTATCTTTCTTTTCATTTTTTACCTCACTTCTAATAAAAAAAACCTATTACTAGGTTTAATTAATAAAATGGTCGGGAAAACAGGATTTGAACCTGCAACCCCTTGGTCCCAAACCAAGTGCTCTACCAAGTTGAGCCATTTCCCGATATATGGTGCGCTCGAAGGGATTCGAACCCCTGACCTTTTGGTTCGTAGCCAAACACTCTATCCAACTGAGCTACGAGCGCATGACATAACCTAATAAATGGTGGCTTCAGGTGGAATCGAACCACCGACACAAGGATTTTCAGTCCTTTGCTCTACCGACTGAGCTATGAAGCCAAAATAAATGGCGGTTCCGACGGGACTTGAACCCGCGATCTTCTGCGTGACAGGCAGACGTGATAACCACTACACCACGGAACCATTGGTTGCGGGAGAAGGATTTGAACCTTCGACCTTCGGGTTATGAGCCCGACGAGCTACCAAGCTGCTCCATCCCGCGATATAAATCAAAATGGCGGAGAAAGAGGGATTCGAACCCCCGCGCCGTTTCCGACCTCCCGGTTTTCAAGACCGGTCCCTTCAACCAGACTTGGGTATTTCTCCATAAAATTCGACAACGATTTGATTATAGCATAAAATCAATTAAAATGTCAACACATTATATGAAATTTTGTTTTATTATATACATTTATTAATTAATTTTATTTATTTTTTTATAACCAAATTCTAATTTTTTTACAAAATCTTGTGGAATTTTATATTTTGCTTGCTCAATTAAACTATTATCTATACCATATAATACTTCTGCCATTGATCCAACTATACAGGCATTAGTATCAGTATCACCACCATACGAAATAATTTTTAATATACTTTCATTAAAATTATTAGAAGTAAATAAAGCATACAAACAATTACCAATTGTTTCATTACAAGTGGTATTAAATTTTTTAAATGGTATGTAGTTTAATTTAATATCTAGATATTTTATAATTTCTTTTTTAGTAAAACCTTTTCGAGATAAATAAATTATCATAGCAACTAAAGTAGCTGAATCAATTGCTTCTTTATCATTATGAGATGGAACAGTTGCTAAATAAGCATTATACCTTACTTCTTCTTCGGTATCAAACAAATAACCAACTGGAGAAATTCGCATCATTGCTCCATTACCTTTACTTTCCCCTACATAGTTATTTATTGTCCATTTTTTAAATGATGGCGAAAAAGATGTTTTAAAATAAGGTTCAAAGTTAGGTTTATAATCAATAAATCTTTTTCCATATATTTTTAAATATTTTTCATAGTTTTTATCATTTAAAATTGAATCTAAAATTGCAATTGTTAAAATAGTATCATCACTATAAAAAGAATTAGGCAATAATATCTCTTTTATATCATTTAATTGATAAACTTGTTTTAGTTGATTAAATTCATAAATTGAACCTGCTAAGTCACCAATAACAGCTCCCCACATAAATATCACCTCTATAAAATAAAAAGGACTAAAATAGTCCTTTATTATCAATTGGTGCCTAAGGCCGGACTTGAACCGGCACGGAATTTGACTTCCGCAGGATTTTAAGTCCTGTGCGTCTACCAATTTCGCCACTCAGGCATGCCTTGTCAACTGACAAGACTAATTATACAATATAATTATTGATTTGACAATACTTTTTTTTATTTTTTTTAAATTTCTTCAAATTTTATATCACAAATAGATAATTTTTTTAATCTTTTAATTTTTATATTATTTTTGTCTCTTTCGAACAACCATGCATAAACAACTTCCCATATTGCTACCCAACCTACTATTAATATTGTTTCCGACAAAACAAAATTTATCTTAATAAAATAATATATATATAAAAACAACACTCCCAATAGAAATACAACAAAACTTTTAATATTTAAATGCTTTATCATTAATAAGTGCTCATCTAAATCTGTTTTATAATTGCTGTGAATTTTATTAACTATATCTTTCTTTTCTTCTTCACTAATATGATATGTTGATTTAATATTAATAATTATTTTTTTATTAATTGGTTTGCCCTTACATTCTTCATAAATGTAATTACTTAATTTGGTTGATAAGTTATTTGAATTATATTGGTTAGTATAATCATTATAACTATCAATATTAATTATTATTTCGTTCATTTAATCCCTCGTTATATTTTAAAATCATCTAAAAAATCATCAATTGTTAATATTTTTTCATCAACATCATCCAAAGAAATTTCTATTATTTCTTCTTCAAATGTTGGCTTTGCTTTTTTAGTTAAACTAATTATTTCAAAACAATCCTTAATACCTTTTTTATTAATAACAGTCCCTGTTGAATATCTATCAACTATTGGTAATTCAGTAACTTTAATATGTGTTATTTCATCAGTTAAAATACCTAATTTTTTAACATCTATAAATGATTTTAATATTTTATATGGATTAGTTTTAACATCTCTTACTAATAAAACTCCACGTCTAGCTCTAGTAGATAATTCAAATTCAGATAATTTAACTCTTTTACCAGTCCCATTAGTTGTGATAATAGTAATGTAATCACTATTATCAAATAAACTACCACTAACTACATAATCATCTTTTAAATTAATAGCTTTAACACCACTTGCTTTAATGCCGACAATTGATATTTCATTTGTTTTATATCTTAATCCATAACCATTTAAAGTTGTTATAAATACTTCACTTCCATTAGAATCAGTTACACTAACTAATCTATCATTACCTTTTAATTTCATACAACACATTGGCTTAGAATATCTAGTTACTTTAAATTCATTTAACTTAGTTCGTTTAACTAAACCATCTTTACTAAATAAAGTTATATATTTATTTTCATTAAAATCATAAACAGGAATACTCTTTATAATATTTTCTTCACTATTTAATTTAATAATATTACTTATATGTTTTCCTAATTCTTTCCATTTTAAATCAGGTAATTCATAAACTGGAACATATAGATAATTACCTAAATCTGTAAATAGTAATAATGTATCTAAAGTATTCATTTGGTATAAGCCTATAACATAGTCATTTTCTTTAACCAAAGTTTCTTCTTCATTAGCATTATAACTTCTTAAAGATACTCTTTTTACATATCCTTGTTTAGTAACTACTACTATACAATCTTCTTTAGGTATCATTGATGTAGTATCAATTTTAATATCTTCTACTTCATCTAATATAGTAGTTTTTCTTGGTACAGCATATTCTTTTTTAATACTTCTTAATTCATCTTTCATAACTGTTTTTAGTTTATTTTCGTCGTTTAAAATACTTTCTAAAAATTCAATCATTAATTTTAAATTTTCTTTTCTTTCTAATAATTCAGTTACATCGGTATTAGTTAATTTGTAAAGCTGTAACATAACAATAGCTTCTGCTTGCTTTTCAGTAAAATCATATTCTTTTACTAAATTATCCTTAGCATCACTTTTATTTTTAGAACTTCTAATAGTTTTAATAACTTCATCTAAAATTGATAATGCTTTAATTAAACCTTCTACTATATGCATTTCAGCTGAAGCATGATCTAGATCAAATTTAGTTCTTTTTAAAATAACTTCTTTTTGATGAGCTATATAAGCATCTAATATTTGTAATATTCCTAAAGTCATTGGTCTATTATTTACAATAGCTACCATATTATAGTTAAAAGATATTTGTAAATCAGTGTTTTTTAATAAGTAATTTATTATTAAATCACTATTGGCATCTTTTTTTAAATCAATAACAATTGTTTCAGGATTTTCCAAATCAGATTCATCTCTTACTTCTTGTATTCCTTCAACTTTTTTATCTATTCTAATTTCATCTATTTTTTTTACTAAAGCTGCTTTATTAACATCAAAAGGTATTTCAGTAATTACTATTTGGTCTTTACCTTTGTTCTTTACAACTTCATACTTTGATTTTACTATTACTTTACCACGGCCAGTGGTAAAAGCATCAATTATCCCTTGTTTTCCGCAAGCAATAGCACCTGTTGGGAAATCTGGACCTTTTACAATATCTAAAATAGTTTCTAGATAACAATTAGGACTATCAATTCTTTTAATAGTTGCATCAATTATTTCACCTAAATTATGAGGAGGTATATTAGTTGCATACCCAGCTGATATACCATTAGATCCATTTACTAAAAGATTCGGAAATTTAGCAGGTAATACAGTTGGTTCAAATAAAGTATCATCATAATTATAAGTCATTATAACAGTGTCTTTGTTAATATCTTTTAATAATTCATTACTTATCTTAGCTAATCTTGCTTCAGTATAACGGTATGCCGCAGGACTATCTCCATCCATCGAACCATTATTACCATGCATATCAATATATGGAGTATTTTGCTTCCACCACTGACTCATTCTAACCATTGCTTCATATATACTAGAGTCCCCATGTGGGTGATATTGTCCCATAACATCTCCTACTGTTTTAGCTGATTTACGATATGGTTTATCATAGGTATTTCTTCCTTGATACATTGTATATAATATTCTTCTTTGAACTGGTTTTAATCCATCTCTTACATCTGGTAATGCTCTATCTTGAATAATCGTTTTAGAATATCTACCAAATCTTTCCCCCATTATATCTTCTAGGGAATAATCATATATTCTTTTTAAAACATCTTGCATAACTCACCTACCTAATATTCTATTAACAATTGTTTTTAATGATTTAAAAAATATTTTAATATCAAATAATAAACTAAAATTATCATAATATTCTATATCACATTTTAAAGTGTTTTTATAACTTAATTTTCTTCCACCATATACTTGCGCTAAACTAATAATACCTGGTTTTACTAAATACCTTTTTGGGCTTATTTTCCCTTCAGGCAATTTTTCACCACATATAAACGCCCTAGGTCCTATAATTGACATATCTCCTTTTAATACATTATAAAATTGCGGTAATTCATTTAAACCAGTATCGTCTATAAATTTACTTATTTTACTATAATGACTATTACCATATTTATCATATATTCTAGTTCTTATTTTATACATGTAAAATGGTTTTTTATTTTTCCCTTCTCTTGGAATTCTAATATCAATTAATGGTAGACCAATATCTAAAAATGTAATTATTAGAACTAACAACATAAATGGAAAGGTAATTATAATGAATATTATAGATAAAATTATATCTAAAACTCTTTTTAATATTTCATATCTCATTTTCGATAATCATCCTGTAAAGTAAAATCAACATTTTCTTCTATCCATTCTTTTCTTGGTTCTACTTTATCTCCCATTAAAATACTTACTCTTTTTTCCGCTAAAGCAACATCAGTAATATTAATTTTAACTAAACTTCTTGTTTCAGGATTCATAGTTGTTTCCCATAATTGATCAGCATTCATCTCTCCTAAACCTTTGTATCTTTGAGTTTCTAATTTTACTTTTGATTTTTCTAATATTTCTTTTCTTTCTTCATCAGTCCATGCATAATAAACAGTTTTACCATTAAATAACTTATATAAAGGCGGCATTGCTATATAAAGTTTACCATTTTCTATTAATGGTTTCATGTATCTATAGAAAAAAGTTAATAATAATACTTGAATATGTGCTCCATCATCATCAGCATCGGTCATAATGATAACTTTGTCATAATTACAATCTTTAATATCAAAATCACTACCAACACCAGCACCTACTGTATGAATGATAGTATTTATTTCCTCATTTTTAAATATTTCCTCTAATTTAGTTTTTTCACAGTTTAAAACTTTACCTCTTAAAGGTAATATTGCTTGAAATTTTCTATCTCTTCCCTGTTTAGCAGAACCACCAGCTGAATCTCCTTCGACTAAAAATAATTCATTTTTATTTGGATTTTTAGTTTGAGCAGGAGTTAATTTTCCAGATAAGGCTTGTTCTTTTTTATTCTTTCCTTTACCATTTCTAGCTTCATCTCGTGCTTTTCTCGCTGCTTCTCTAACCATTTTACTTTTAACCATTTTATTTAATACATCAGTAGCAATAGATTTGTTTTCTTCTAAGAAAAATTGTAATTTTTCACTTACAATACTTTCTACTATTGTTCTAGCTACTGGTGTACCTAATTTAGCTTTTGTTTGACCTTCAAATTGTAATAATGCTTCTGGTATTTGTAAACTAATTATAGCAGTTAATCCCTCTCTTGTGTCAGTTCCTTCTAAATTTTTATCCTTAGCTTTTAAATATCCATTTGTTCTTGCATAATCATTAAACACTTTGGTTAATGCTGTTTTAAAACCAACTTCATGCGTTCCACCATCAGTTGTTTTAACATTATTAACGAAACTAATTATATTTTCTGCATAAGTATCAGTATATTGGAAGGCAATCTCAACATTAATTCCTTCTTTACTACCTTCAAAATGAACTACTTTATGTAATTCACTTTTACCATCATTTAAATATTCAACAAATGACTTTAAACCGTTATCATAACAGAAAACTTCTTGTTTATTATCTTCTTCATCTATTACTTCTACTGTTAAACCTTTAAGTAAAAAAGCCGATTCTTGCATTCTTTCACATATTGTCGTAAAAGAAAAATGTGTTGTACTAAAAATAGTATCATCAGGCATGAATCTAACTTTAGTACCTGTTTTACTTGTTTTTTCTATTTTTTTTAAAGGTATTTTTACTTTCCCACCATTTTCAAATCTAATATAATGAACATAACCATCTCTTTTAATAGTTACTTCCATCCATTTGCTTAAAGCATTAACTACAGATCCACCAACGCCATGTAATCCACCAGATACCTTATATCCTGAATTTTCAAACTTACCACCAGCATGTAGTACTGTGTATATAACTTCAGGAGTAGACATACCAGATTCATGCATTCCAACTGGTACTCCTCTTCCTTCATCTTCTACACTAACCGATCCATCTTTATGAATAATTATTTTTATTTTTTTTCCACAACCATTTAATACTTCATCAATACTATTATCCACAATTTCCCATACTAAATGGTGTAATCCTCTTTTATCTGTTGAACCAATATACATACCAGGTCTTTTTCTTACTGCTTCTAAACCTTCTAGTATTTTTATTGAACTTTCATTGTATGCCATGTTATCACCTATTTAATTATAACCTAAAAAACTTTATTTTTCAAGTCAAATTGATATTTACTTTTAAAAGAATATATGGTATATTTATACATAGAATAGGAGTAGATATATATGAATGAAAATTTAAACAATCTAGAGAATAATAATTCTCAGACTATTAATAGTCAACCTACTGACCCAGTACAACCTACGCAACCAGTACAACCTACGCAACCAGCACAACCTACTGACCCAGTACAACCTACGCAACCAGCACAACCTACGCAACCAGCACAACCTACGCAACCAGCACAACCTACGCAACCAGCACAACCTACGCAACCAGTTCAACCAACTCAAACTATAGAGCCAGAAATAGATGATAGTTTCAAAGACATTAAAAGCAAAAAAACAATAATACTTATAATAATATTAATTTTATTATTAGTTGGAGTTGGTGTTGGAATATTCTTTATTTTGAATAAAAGTAAAGATCCACAAGTTATTTTTAAAGAATCTTTAAATGAAGCAAAAAAACAATTTAACAATTTAACAGATTCATTAACTAATGAGTTAAACATTACAACAGCTGAAAAAATAATTTCTAAAAATAGTATTGTTTTAGATACTAATATAGAAGGATTAGAAGACTTAAAAAATTATAATTTTGATTTTATAGCAGAAGTTGATTATACAAACAAATATGCAAATTCTGAATTAAAATTAAGTAATGAAAACAAACAAATTATAGATTTAATCACTTATTTATTTAATGACCAACAATATTTAGAAACAAGTTTACTAGGGAAAACAATAAAACTTGGTGACGTTAAATTTGATGAATTATTTAAACAAGAAAATGATGAAAATCTTAATCAAAATATTGAAGATATTAAATATATGGTTAATCAATTGATTGATTACACTAACAATTCTTTAGTAAAAGAAAAGTTTGAAAAAGTAAATGAAAAAATAACTATTAATGATAAAGAAATAAATGCAACGGCAAATACTTACACAATGGATGATGAAACACTTATGGCAATGAAAATTTCTATCATTGATAGCATTTTAAATGATGATAAATTTATTGAATTATTAGTAAAATATAACAGTGAAGAATTATCAAAAGAAGATATTATAAAAGAATTAGAAGAAAGCAAAAATACATCTATTGAAAGTGGTAGATTAGAAGCAGGAAAATTAGAAACACAAATGATATTAAATGGAATTAATAACTATTGTGCAACATCTGAATTAAAGAAACAAATGGGAGTATTAACAGAAGATGATGTTGATTGTTCTAATAAAAGCAGTTTTACTGAAGAAGAAATAAGCAAAATGATATCTTTAGGAAATGCTAAAATAAACAAATTAACATATACTGATGAAGTAAATGAATTAATAATTGAAAGTAATGGATATTTATTTACTCTACAAAATGATGGATCATTTAAAGAAGAAAAACTAAGTGGTGAAATCAATCCAAGTAAAGCAATAATATATACTTATAAAAATAATTTTGTCGGATTCAAATTATTTAATGATGAAACATTAATCAATTATACTAATTATGAAGAAATTCAAAATTTAAATTTTACTGTTAACGATGAAAATATTTTAAATGCAAAATACGAAAATAATGAATTAACATTATCTATGAGCGATGATGGTACTGATTTAACAATAAATTATGATAGCAACACCAAAACAGCTAACATAACAATTAAAGAAGATGAAAATATTTTAAATATTAATTTAAAGATTAATATAAATAAACCAAGTGAAAATGAGACAAACTATAAAGTTGATATAACTTTAAATGTTACTAACCCTGATGAAAATATGGAATTAAAAATATCTATAGATTCAACAGAATATATAAATCAAAATATTGAAATAAATAAACCAAATAGTTATATAGAAATTGATGAATTAACAGAAGAAGATATGCAAACTATTTTAACTAATTTATATGAAAATATACAAGGAACATCATTAGAAGATTTATTAAATAATTTGTTTATGACCAATAACAATTATTTAAGTATTTATTAAAAGTGTTTTTGAACACTTTTTTTATTTGTTTAAATATGATAAAATTAATTTAGGTGAATTTATATGACTATTACTTTAAAAGTTAGTGAAAATACTAAACAAAAAATGATCGAATATTTTGAAGATAAAAAAAGGCCCAAAACCCCTGATTATGCTATTTTTCAAGCAGATGAAGCAGACACAGTTGTGACACTATATAATTCAGGAAAAGCCGTTTTTCAAGGAATAAGCGCTGATATTGATGCTAATATGTGGAAAGAAATGGAAAGACATTTAAATCCTACTAAAAAAGTAGAAATGACTAATAGTAATGATAAAAAGAAAAAAGAAAAAATAGTTGAAAAAATTAATCCTAAAATATATTATGCAACGACTATCGGATCTGATGAAGTTGGAACCGGTGATTATTTTGGTCCAATAGTTGTTACTGCTAGTTATGTAGAAAAAGAAAATATTCCATTTTTAGAAGAATTAGGTGTTAAAGATTCTAAAAAATTAACTGATGAAAAGATATTAGAAATTGTACCTAAGATAATTAAAAAAATACCTTACGAATGTATTATATTGTCCAATAAAGAATATAATGAAAACTATACAAGTGACATGAATATGAACAAAGTAAAGGCAATATTACATAATAAAGCACTTAAAAAAATATTAGAAAAACATCAAGCAGAATATGTTGTTGTCGATCAATTTGCAGCTCCTTATGTTTATTACAATTATTTAAAAGGTACAAACTACGTAAGAAACATTACTTTTATGACTAAAGCTGAAGACAAATGTCTATCAGTTGCATGCGCTTCTTTAATTAGTAGATATGTATTTTTAAAACAATTTGATAAATTAGGTGAATCTATTGATACTTTTTTAATTAAAGGTGCTAGTGATAAAGTTGATGAGTTAGGTGTTAAGATAGTTAAAAAATATGGATTTGACAAATTAAAGGAAATTGCTAAATTAAACTTTAAAAATACAGATAAAATCAAAAATTTATTAAAATAAAAAAAATGTATATTAGCTATACATTTTTTATTTTTCGCGAATCTCAACATCCATTTTCAAAGTTGATGGCAAATACTCTACTCTTGGATCGTTACCTCTAACCTTAATATCAACTTCATGAGTTCCGACACCTAATCCTTTCAAATCAATGTAAACATAAATATCTTCTTTTGATATATCATTAATTATATCATTTACACCTTTTAATTTTACAGGAACAGAGTCAAAAGCTACTACTGCAACATAATTTTTGCCTAAATTATCAGCATTTATTACAACATCATCTATTTCAGTATAACCTATATCATTACTTAATTTAACATCAACCGTTACATTATTAATACTCAAATATTTAACTCCAGCAGGTTTTTCTAAGTCTACTTTAAATTGTGTGTCTTCAGATAATCCTTCAACATTTACATAAACAGGTATATATTCAATCGTAGCCAATGTTTCAGTTGGGCCATAAATTGTTACATTAGTTTTTTCATTGTTATTAATAATAAAATTACTTATACCCATATTATATATTACATTACCAGTTGGCACAACTTGAATAGGTACTTCTTTGCTTGGCGAACTAATTACCAAATCAACAGTTACATTAGCAGGACTTATTTCTACATCAACTACGTTACCTGCTTCATCATAAGCCCTTAATGTTGCATTAACAGTAATTTTTTCACCTAATTCAAATTTAGGTAATGTTTTTACGTCAACTAATGCTTTTACTGCTGCAACTTTATCAACTTTATATGAAGCTCCTTTAATAACAACTGAATCAGTACTAGCCTTCATTTCATCAATTATATATCTTTGATCTAATGAATCTTGATTTAATAAATCTATTGATAATGTCTTGGTAGCAGATACTTTTTCATATATTACAACTGTTGCAACTGAAGGGTTAATACTATATTTTATTCCACTACTCAATTGGTCATATTTTATGTCAACCTTATGCGTTCCAGGTTTTAATCCCCATAAATCGATTACAACTTCATTAGTTGGAGATTGTTTAGCTATGTATAAATCAGCCTTATTTCCAATTAAAGTTATATCAACATCTTCTGGTATTCCCTCTACTACATAATTATCTTCATCATATAGTACTTTTACTTGATGAACATCTAAAACTTCCGCTGAACTTTCGGAAAAAGTTACAATTTTTTGATCTATAACAATAAAAGTAAAAATTGCTATAATTAATGAAATAAATAATAATGTATTAGATTTTGATAACCAATTTTCAAATCTTTTGCTTGGTTTATCATATTTTTTATTTATAAATAAAATTAATTTGCTTATTGGAACAACTATTAATCTATCAATTATTTTTGCGAAAAACGAATATATTGATTTAAGAAATTTCTTTATTATTTTCATCTTTTAATTCCCCCTCATCAATAAAAGTTTCTTTTTTAGGTCTTAATTCTTCTAATATTCTCAATTTAACTTCATCTAATGTTAAATTGTAATATAATTCCCCATTTATTGCCATTGATAATCTACCTGTTTCTTCGGAAACTACAATTGAAATACAATCACTAACTTCAGATATTCCAAGTGCTGCTCTATGTCTTGTTCCAAGTCTTTTACTTATTTTCAAACTATCACTAGTTGGGAAAACGGCACCTGCACATGTAATTTTGTCACCTTGAATTATCAAGCCGCCATCATGTAATGGATTATTTGGGAAGAATATAGATATTAATAAATCAGAAGAAATTTCAGCATAGATTTTTTTTGATTTTTGAATATAATCATTTAAACTGTTATCTCTTTCCAAAACAATCAAAGCACCAATAGATTGTTTCCTTAAATAGTCTAGTGCGTTTGTTATTTCATAAACCATTTTTTCTCTTTCATCTACTGTTAAAACTTTATGTCTTCCTAACAATTGGCTTCTTCCAAGTTGCTCAAGTACACTACGAATTTCCGGTTGAAATATAACGATTAAGGCCAAAGGTCCCCACTCTATTACATAGTCAAGTAAAAATCCAATTGTTACTAATCCTAATAAATCACTAAAAACTTTTAAAACTAAAATGATTAATATTCCTTTGAATAATAATACCATTTTGACGTTTTTTCTTAAACTTTTTAAGATATAATAAAGAGCTAACCAAACAATTAAAACATCTATTAATTTTTTTATTAATTCCACAATATTATTAAATGCCATATATACCTCCTTTAAATATTATAACACAAATGTGATTAAAAAAATGACTTTAAGTCATTTTACCAACCAAATAATTTTGAAATCTGTGGCAAGAAAATGATAAATAATAACATAATTGCAAAAATAATTCCTATAAATATATATGCACTTTTATTATTTACTTTTTTTGTTTCTTTATTTACTTCTTGCTTTGGTGCTTCAAAAGGACTATATTGATTTGTATGAGAAAGAGCTTCTTCCATCGCTTCTTCTTTATTTAAATTTGAAACAGCCTCCATTGGATTAACATCAGTTGTACTTTGTGGTTCAACTGTTGACATTGGTTGTGGCTCAACTGTTGACATTGGTTGTGGTTCAACTGTTGACATTGGTTGTGGTTCAACTGTTGGCATTGGTTGTGGTTCAACTGCTGGCATTGGTTGTGGTTCAACTGTTGGCATTGGTTGTGGTTCAACTG
>CALVXO010000026.1 GCA_944371325.1 uncultured Bacilli bacterium
GAGTACCATCTCCTCCGATGATGGTTATATCAGAAATTTTTATAACTGCACGCACGCCGTAACTGCTCGACGGACTACTGTAGTTGAGGATGCCACTGCTATCGACGCTGCGAACGTAAGACGAACTATATCTATTTCCTAGCCACCACCAATTTTTGATATCTAAGAAAGAATCAGCTTCTCCTGCTCTTTTATACTGTTCTTCATCTAATAATCCTACTCTTTGAGTTGTTGTTATTTCATCTACATCAGTATATATCCCTATATTAAATGTACTATCTAATATATTATTTTGGATACTACTATCTAAACTATTCCAAAGATAATCATTTAACCATGTATTGATGTAACTTGATTCATAAGCTTCTTGTGATTCCCATACTGCACTTGCTGGTTGAATTGCTGTTAATGGTTGTTGAGTGATTAATGTTAATGTTTTAGCACTAGTATCAAATTCTAATACCCTCCATTGATGTCCTCCATACCATAAAAAATTATTTGAAACTTGTTCATTTGTTCCTTTATAATAATATAAATTTGGATTTGTTTTATCTTTTACTAATCCTGTTGTATTACCTTCTTGGTATTGTTCTAATAATGTTGAAATTAAATTACCTGTCTCAACTCCACCACTACCTGTAAATATTGCTAAATAATCTTCATCATCACAAGCATAATGTTGTTCATTAGCGTAACAATATTTCTTTTCTGAATTTTGGACAGTACATTTATATAAAATAGGTCCATTGTTATATAAAACACTATCACATTTAACTTCCCCTCCACTAGTATCAACATTACTTAAAAATGTTGAATCAATAACTGGTTTAGATCCATCTAACGAATCATTATAATATTTTTGTTTAACAGCTTTTGCATATCCTTCAATACTTCTTAAATTAGCACTTTCTTTAGATTCTTCAATAACATCAGTAATTATTGGTGTTGCAATTATTGCAATGATTGCTAAAACAACAATAACTGCTAACAATTCAATTAAAGTAAAACCTTTCTTCATTTTAAATCCTCCTATACTACTTAAATTATAACTTATTTTTTAGTTTTAAACAATACTTTTTTAAATAATTTATTAAATTCGACAACTATTAACAGTTGTAATTTAATAAACAATAACAATTAAAATTAACACTTTATAAAATAATGATTCTACTTTAATATTAAATTTATTCATATCTTTTAAGTATATATTATAAGCAAATAAAAAAGTAGATATTAATCTACTTCATATGGAAAACGATTTCTTCTTAAACGTAATTTCTTTTCCTTATTTAAAATTTCGCTCGTTAAATCAGGATCTTCTTGTAAAATACTATGATTATTTTCTAATTCAATAGATTTTAATTTTTCTATTTCTTTTTTTATATTAGCTAATGCGTCAAGTAAAAGTTTCTTATTTTTTACATTATCTAAATTTCTTATAGTCTTATCTGTTATATCAAGTTGTGTTTCGAGTTCAAAAACACTAACACCCAAATCAACAGAATTTTTAATAAAATTACGTGTTTTTTCTTGGCCTAATTTCAATTTTAATATATGATCAAATGTAGTTTCTTTAGTTAGTTTTTTAGGTAATCTACTAGGATCAAACAATAAACTGTTAACTAATATATCCATACTATATATTGAAGATTCTATTCTAGAAATATTTAATCTTATTTTATAATTAGAATTTGTTGTTTTATATTCGATATAACTATCATAAGTAGGGATTACCTCAATATTATCAAGATAATCAATAGAAATATTATTTTTAAAATAAGGATATGCTCCATAACTTTTTTTAGTAAAATCTTCTTCTTCATCAAATTCTAATTGATTAAAGCCTAATGTTTTTAATTCATTTAATAAAGATATTATATTGTTTAAAGAGTTTTTATTGTTTAATATGTATTGATAAAAATAATTAAAATCATTAGATAAATTACCATTTTGATCATAATTATATCTTATGAAAAAATCAAGACTAGTTAATTTATTAATTTTATCTATTATTTTTATATTTTCTTTATAAAATGTTTTAATTTTACTCAAATTAAAACAGAATTCACCATTAGAATATTTTCTTATACGATATAATAAATCTTCCATATCTGAAGATGAAAGTAAATTTTTTAAATTTTCATTAAATTTTTCAAAATCATCAAGTTCATCACAAAGTACAAGTAAATGACTTAATTTTGCTACTTTTTTTGTTTCGTTTTTCATTTGTTCCTCCTTAAAAGTTCATTTTCTTTTTTTATCAAAACTTTCGTTTTTTCTTGTTCTAACACTTCTTGAGATATATCAGGATTTAATGATAAATTAATTTTTGGTTCCTTTATATAATTAACTTCCCCTAAATTTGATTTTATTGCAGATAATGTTTCTACATTTACAGGAATATCAGCTATTGTAATTTCATACTTATCTGGTTCTAGATATCTAACTGAAAATGCCTCCATTTTTACTTCATTATTTATATTAAATTTAACCATTATTCTACCTGAAATAGGATAAAAAGGTTCAATTGAATTTAATAATTGAATTGATCTTTTTAATTCATTTAATGTCCTTATATCATATTGATCAATTCTATTCTTTACTATATTTATTAATCTTTCTTTTTCTTGTTCAAGCCAATCTTGTTCTTTTTCTAAATTAGAATCATATAAAAAGCCTTCAATATCAAACATATATGTTTTACATTTATCGCAAGCAATTCCTTCAATAGAACCACTTTCTAAATAATTTTCTAATTCTTTTCTTGTAATAAATTTAATATTCAGACGGCCTAATATTCCGTTTAATAATTTAGAATTACAAATTGCCTGGTCACCATCTTTATAAAATATTAATTTAGTAATAAATCCATCATGTACTGAAATATACGGTCTATCAAAATTAAAAATTTGATTAACATAAGTGTTTTTAACTAGAAATCTTCTTTCAATATGCTCTGGAATTTGTGAATATGGAAATTCTTTTCTTCTTTCATCTTTTAAATAAATATTCTTACCATCACATTTTGTTCTTAAATTATTATAATACATTAATTCTCCGTCACCATATAAAATCAAGTAATATTTATATTGCAACATAAGTTGAAGATAATCATCTTTAACATAATGACTAGGTACTTTCATATAATTATTTTCTTTCTTCATATTTTATCTCCTTTTAGGTTTACTTATTATATCACAATTTTATTAAGTTTTTTAATTTTTTTAAATATATGTTACAACAAACAGGAAAGAAGAAGATATATATTCAAAAAAACGTTTAACTTTAGAGCAAAACTTAAGTTCGGCAAGAATTTTTTTATTTTATATAATCTTATTTTGATGAAACATTTGACTACTTAACAATTTATTTTTTATTATTCTATATTGTTGATAGTTATATTGCACAATCAAAATTTTCCAATTCTCATATTCCTTAATTAAATTTAAAATTCTTGAATTATTACTATATCCACCAATATCTTTTGCTGATAAAATGTACTGCTTCAATTTGCATTTTAGATGAAACAAATAAAATTTCACTTTCAATTCCTTCTCTTAACAAAGTATTTATTATTTTGAAATCGTTATCTTGATATCTTTCAATAGATTTTATTTCATCGTTTATTAATTCATAATTCATAAATATCATTCCTTACATTATATTTTAACATATGATCATATTTATTTACACATATAATAAAAAAGCGTAGTCTAACTATTTATAAGTTTCTACTAGCCTTTATTTTAATTTTAATTTCTTTGTTTCTGCTTGATTGCTCGTATCTTGTTCTAATTTACAATATAAAACATTAGCTAATTTTTGATGTAATTCACTTTCTTCTGGGGTATAAAATGTAGCTGCATCATTATTTAAAAATAATATTAACTTTTTAATAGACACAGTATGTAATTTTTCTTGTTTACTAGCTTTTGAAAAATATCCTACATAGCATTCCAAATCTTTAGATCCACCTGCTTTAAGATATTCATTCATAAATCTTCTTAATCCTGGATCAGATAAATCTACTGCATACATCATAGGAATATCAATATTTCTTTTAAATTCTTTTGCAAATAAGAATGCTCTACGAGGGTCAATTCGATTCCCACCACGTTCGATTATTCTATACATAACACAATTTAGCATTTCTTCTTTTTGATATAAATATTTATCAGCGTATTCAACTGCTTTTTCTAATCCATTATTTGGTGGTAAAACAATCCCTCTATTTTTAAATAATTCAATTACTTTTTTTACATGTAATCCCTCTAATTCTTCATCTTTAATAACTGAATTAGTATAAATAGAAACATTTTCGGACATTTCAACAATACCATTATTAGTTAAATGTAAATGCACGCCACCAAATTTAGAACTTAAATATACTATGTTACTATATAATGGTTTAGAAAGTTTTATTTTTTCTTCCCAAGGAAATGAATTTATAAATACTTTTGTATTATAAAAATCATCCCAATCTAAATATCTTATATCCGATTTTTCATCAAAAAATTCATTAAGATATGGATTAGATTTAAACATTACATCATTTACCTGAGTTTGTTCTTGACTAGATCCAGGAAATAGTCTATTTACTTCGTATTCTGGATATCTTAATTCATACCATACAGCCATTTTTTCAATAAAATTTCTCATTTGATTTGGTTGAATATATTCTCCAATATTAGTATATTTCCCATTTACCATATTTTTAAAATACCATTTTATAAACTCATCAACTTTATCATTCAAATCTATTGATATCAGCTTATTTTCATTACTATTTTCAGTAGTTTCAGTTTCTATTTTAGCAGTTTCCTCTACTCCAATAATTTTTTCCTTATTTCCAATAATTTTTCTTTAAAATTCATTTTTACTCCTCCTAATAAATATGTACAAAATGTTATAACATATTTAATTAATTAATTAATTTTTTTTAGACATTTTTGTTTTATTTCATAAATTGGTAATTCCTCATTATTTAATTCTTTTACTACATCTAAATATGTTGGATTTAATATATTTAATTTTTCTTGCCAAAGATTATTTAAAATATTGGCTAAAACATCTTTAAAATCATAACCATATAAGTTTCTTTGTGTTTTCATAGCAGATTCAGTCCATCGTTCGGGATTTTCATATTCATTTAAAATATTCCAATATTGAATTAAGCTATATTCAATTTCTTTTACTGATATAGATTTTTTAAAATAATTTTGCATACATTCTATCCAATTTTTAATATATTTATTTGTATAACAAGATATATCATTTGGTAAACAACTTACCTCTTTAATTTGTAAATTTGCTAAATGTTCGGGTAAAATTATTCCTCTAATCATATTTTTTGATATATAATTTAAACAAAATAATTCATCATCAAAATATGTTTGTCTTTCACCTACCCTTGATACTTCTATATCTTTATTAACCATTAATGATAGACTGGTCAAAGTATGACATGCAAATGATTCAAATATATTATTAAACTTGCATTTATCTGTATACTCGGTCAATGAAACATATTTATTTCCATTTTTAGATTCAAAGTTATCTGCACTATGTGTGTATAGAGTAACCAATTTATTTTGTTCAATTAAATTTTTGCATAATATTCCATGCTTCAAAATTAAATCTAATTTTACTAAGTTTAAATCAATTAATGAATGATAATAATAGGATTTAAAAAAAACTTCATTTTGTTTTACAGTTTCAATATAATTGTCTATATTTCTTGCTTTGTTCATAAAAATTCTCCATATCAATAATAGCTTATATTAAAAATATTTTTATTTTGTTATTATACTAACCTTTATATTTTCATCAAAGTTGTATCATGTTTATGATTTCAAATCTAATCTTGAAAGTTCTCTCATTGGTAATATATTATAACATGATTTTTTTAAAATCTTTTAATGTTTATAAAATTTAGTTATAATTTAAATGAATAAAATGATTTAAAAATTAATATCCATTGATATTCAATTTTATATCAGGTAAATAAATATTTAATAATAAATTATTTATGCTTATTTTTCTATAATAAAAAAATCAAACCTATTTCTAGATTTGATTTTTAATATTAAAACAGGCTTACGCTCAAAAATTCTTTAATGGTGCGATAGTTAAGATAGTCCGAAACCATCACAACAAATAAATAAACAATTTAATTCTATAATCATTATACCATGACTTCTACTAATTTGATAAATTATTTTGAAGAAAATGAAAAAGAAGTGAAATGAAAAAGTAAATTCTACCCTTAAATGGAATTTAACTGTTCAAACTTTAATTATGGAATTTATCTATTCAAATGATTATAATATGCTTCAGATGGTGCTTATTCAAGAAAGGAGTTTTATTATGCCAAATAATAAGCATTTATCTTTTGATGATAGATTGATTATTGAAAATAATCTTTCTTTATCCAAGTCATTTAAATATATTGGAAAACTTTTAAACAAAGACTGTACTACCATTTCTAAAGAAATTAGAAACCATTATAGAGTTATGAATACCGGCTCTGTCGGTAGAAGATTTAATAATTGCCTTTACAGACGTTCTTGTCCTAACAGAGGTAAAACTTGTGTTATTTCTAATTGCGTAAATTTTAAAGAAGAAAAATGTCCTTTACTTGATAACCCCCCCTATGTTTGTAATGGATGTAAGCAAAGAACTCAATGTACTTTAACGAAACATATCTATGATGCAACTTTTGCCTTTCAAGAATATAGAGATGTTTTAATTGAAACTAGACAAGGGCTTTGGATTGATCAATCTGAAATAGATTACCTTAATTCTATTTTAGTTCCTTTAATTAAAATTCAGAATCAATCCATTCATCAAGCTTTAGTAAACAATAAAAACAAAATTATGTTTAGTGATAAGACTATTTATAAGTTTATTGATTTAGGACTTTTAGATATTAGAAATATTGATTTACCTAGAAAAGTTAGATTTAGACCAAGAAAGGAAAAAACTACCGTTTATAAAATAGATAAGACTTGTCTTGTTGGAAGAACTTATGAAGACTTTTTAGAGTATATGAAAAAACACCCTGATACTCCTATTGTCCAAATGGATACTGTTGAAGGGATAAAAGGTGGTAAAGTGTTACTTACTATTCACTTTGTCAATTGTTCTTTTATGCTAGCTTTTATTAGAAATCATAATGACGCTCAATCTGTTATTGATATCTTTAATTATCTTCAAAATACATTGGGAATAAATAAGTTCAAAGAATTATTTGTTTTAATACTAACTGATAATGGTTCTGAGTTTTCTAATCCTACTGAAATTGAATTTGATCTTGGTACTGGAGAAAAAAGAACACAAATATTTTATTGTCATCCATCAAGTCCTTATGAAAAAGGTTCTTGTGAAGTAAATCATGAGTTACTTAGAAGAATATTACCAAAAGGTACTTCTTTTGATAAATTAAATCAAGAAGAAATTAATTTAATGATGTCACACATTAATTCTTACAAAAGAAAAAAACTGAATAATGAGTCACCATACTCTATATTCAGTAAACTTTATGGTGAAGACACCATAAACAAATTAGGTATTCAAGAAATTGAACCCAACAATGTTAACTTATCTACCCGTTTATTAAAAAAATAAGTTAACCTAAATGATAAGCACCATCTACTATTAATATTAAACTATGGGGTGGAATTCTAAAATTCAAAAAATTTTATTGAAATTCGACCTCTTTTAATAGTGACTAAAATTTAGTTATTTTAGTGCTTTCACCAGTATTTTATACGAAAAAAAAGAAAAAATCCACTACTATTATAATAATTTTAGAAAAATATTAGTCAAGTATGGATTTTAACTTTTCAAAGTGGAATTTACTTTTTCATTTCAGCAAAATGAAAAAGACCTAAGGCTTCTAAAGTTTCCTAGGCACTTTTCAATATTATTATATGCTATGAATTAATATTTATACAATGTAATAGTCTTTATCAAATCCCATTACTTTTAATACTTCATCAATAGTAATTGAAGTTAAATTATTCTTTAAATTATCTAATTCTTTTGTAATTAAACTTCTCATTTCTATTGCTTGATCATTTTCTAATAACAATTCTAAAGATTTAATTATTATATACATATTTGTATGTAATGCTTTTTCAGGTGATTTTTTAGTTTTGTCTAATCTAATATAGAATGTGCTTCTATAAGTGTATAATCTATCATCATGAGCTGCTATATTACGAACTGATGTTAAATTACCAAGAATATTTTTTAATATTCTATCATTTATATGAAATTGTTTACTTATTTCTTGTCTATCTTGCTGTTTCATTAAACCATAAAATTTACTAATTGTTCCAAGAGATAAAATTTTAGTAACTACCCAAGGTGGAACAAATCCATATTTACTCATATAATGAGTTATTGCATCATGCTTACCATTTCCTTTATCAATCTCATTTTTGATTTCTTCAATTAATTTTTCTATATGTTCTAAGTTGGAATTATCATCTTTTAAATCAAAATTATTAATATCTAAATAGTTTTCTAATCCATACTTTTCAGCAAATAAATTAGCAATTTTAGTTTTTATTACTGCTTCTATTTCAAGAATATATTTAAGCATTATTATCTTTAAGTTTTTATCAAACTTATACATTGCAAATATTTCTTCAAATGAAGCATTATCTTTGTAATTTTTTCCTATTTTAAATATCCATTTATAGGAGTTTACTATTGAATAATAAGAATACTTTTCAATTAAATATCTAACATTATTTTCATCTTTTATTAGTACACCTTTTGAAGTTAATATTTCTATTAATTCATTTGTTGAATTAAACTCTTTAGCCATTTTTACCTCCTTATAAATGAAAAAGACCTAGGGCTTCAAAAGTTTCCTAGGCACATCTCGATAAATAATATACACTATTTATTGATAAAATGCAATACTTTTGAAGAAATTTTCTAATCATAATCTATACTAACTGATATTTTATCTCTTGCAACACATATTCCATCTTTTATAATATAACATTCAACATAATGTGGACCATAAAAATTTGTAGATTCATTTAAATAATCTATTCCTTTTTTTATTTGACCTCTAATACAATTTCTACGAATCGCTTCATATCCGACATTTCTAACTTTCCAATAAATATCATATGGTTTAGGAATATTATTTTCAACTATCATAAATTTCAATTTGCGGTTCTGTTTAATCATAAATTTTTTCTTTATAAATTCACTTAATAATCCTGTTCTAAACCCATTTTGAGTTATTTCACAATCTATTTTTAATGAGTACATAATATAAACTGGAAAAATTTCTTCAATGAATTGTTCGTCATTTGAATACCCATATTCATTTGCAGATTGCTCACTAATAGGGAATCTACTCCCAAATAATTCTCTTAACGTAGATGATTCATCCGTGCTATTTGAAAGTTTATTATAAGCTTTCTTGCCTTTCTTTATGAAATTAAAATTTTTATTTTCTATTATTTGGTTACTTCCCATAGCATTCCATTGTTTTCTATTTTCATCTTGATCGCTTAGGTATTTAAATACACTTTTTAAAAGTTCATAATAATCACTTTTTGATTTCCATTTATATTCAGGATTATTATCTAAAAAATCTTTAATTAAGGTATCTATCAATAATCCACAAATGGTTACACCATTATTTGCTTTCCATTCTCTTATCATTTGGCATATATCGCGATATGTAGATGTATTTCTTGTCATATTATTTGCTTCTTCTATTTCAGGTATAGGTTTAGTTATTTTCCAACTACCACCATCATGAGTATCTGGATATTTATAAGAATTATCATCTTGTTTAAAACCTGGAACTAATTCTATTTTATATTTTGTAAATGCTATAACAACAACTTGCCCATCTCCTTTAATATCTGTTGATGGATATTTTTCCTTTAAAGTATCTCTTATTTCATTTAAAAGTTGAGATTGTCCATTACTTTCGTAATCATCAAATTTTTCAAATACCTCATATGGAAGTTCATAAATCGCATCTATATCACTTTCTCCTTTAATGGATGTATTTCTTCCCATAGAACCAACTATTAGATAATTATCTGTTGTAGAATTATCATAATACTTCTGATTTAATTTTTTTGCTATTCCTTCTAAAGAAGTATTTATGTCATCAAGATTATCAATTTGCAAATTGCTTATAAACTCATTAAAATTATCTTCCACTTGCATCATTCACTTTCATCAAAAAATTCTTTATTTACTTCTTCATCTTTTCTGTCATGTAATTTACTTGAAGCTTTATTTATTATTTTTTCAGAAACAGGTTCTAGTTTTGAATATATTACTTTCCTTTGGATAAGATTTTCTTCGAGCTTGTTTTTTGCATCTTTCCAACTAACTATATCGTTCTTTAAATATTCTTTAAAATTAGTAAGTTCTTTCTTCATATACCATAAATCATTAACATTAGATTGAGTTTTTTTAATTTTTTGTTCATAATTATTAAATTTAAAAATATTTTCCAATATAATGGAAAGTGTTGAAATAGCATTTGTAATTATTGCACCTGTATATTTTTCGTAGTATAAAAATACAATTGATACAAATCCTGATAGTCCTATGATTGATTCTTTAATTATAGTATATATCTTATAATTCTTATTTAATTCATCAAGTAATGTTGCATGAATTTTATGTGTCCATATAATATCATTTAAGTTTTCTTCATATAATTTAATAATTGTATCTTTCTCGGTATTTATTTTTTTCATTTTTACTTCCTCCTACTAAAAAAGGGCATAGTATTCCTTATATTTAATAATAAGTCTGTACTAGCCCTTATTTAAAATTATTTTTATTAAAATGGTAAATCGTCGTCCTCTTCAAACAAATTTTTTGGCATTTTTTTTACAAGTCTTTTAGCTTCTTCCTTTGTAGCAGTCATAACTCTGTCATTAACTGGTTGACATTCTTCCATGATTTGTTGTGTTTCTTCAGAAGTAAATCCTCTTCCTTCATAATTTCTTAAAATAATTTGACACATACTATTTCTCATAGCAATTGAATTATCATAGAATTCTTTACCAGTTTCATCCATAATACTTTGTTTATATCTTTGAATTCTTTTTTCTAATTCATTAGTTTCTGCTTCAGTATTTTCTCTAACTGATTCAGCATATTGCGTAATTATATGAGATACACCACATGGCATTGTTCCAAATAACCCAATAGTTTCAAATTCACCATCATAACCTTTAGCATCTCTTTTACCATGAAATACAAATGGTGCACTAACATTAATAGGTGTTAATTTAAATAATTCTATTACTTTTTCAGGATGATAAACCCCAAAAATAAATCTATCTTCTGCATATGAACTATTTGGATCAACTACTGTTCCTTCAAACCATCCATCGTCATCTAAAAGTATTTTTCCTTCCCACATATCATTGTCATTGAAATCATAACCATAAGACATATCCCAATAACCTTTAATATCCATTAATTTTGCCATTTTCCAAGACCTTCCTTTGCTAATTACATATTATAACATATAAATTCTATTTTTTTACAAAAACCTACATTTTTTTCATTTTATCTTTCATAATCATCTTTTTCTTTACTTAAATCTAATTCTTCAATGTCATCATCATCCAAAACATTATCGTCATACATATCATTAACAACATCAATATATTTATCATCTTTATCATACCAACTATGAAGTTTATCATGTAAGAAAGATATTAACTTACTAAATTTGTCTTTCCAATAATCAAGTGCATCCTTTAAATCATTTATTTTAGATTTTAAAAATGATATTTCATTACTTTTTTCTTTAATTGTATTATTTAAACTCTTAACTCTTAAATTAAGTGCTTCATTATTTTCAGTAAGAGTTTGAATTTTATTATTCTTATCTTTTAATTGTTCATGAGCATTAACTAGTGTATCAGATAGAGTTTGGATTTTATCATATTCTTTACTTGTATTATCTACTTGATTGATAAAGTTGATAAAAGAATCCTTATCTTCTTTTGATAAAATATAATTATCTTTATTTAATCTAGAAACTTTCAATTTATCAATTTTATCTTTTATATCTTTAGAGTTTAGTTTTAATTCTGAAGATTTTTTATTTGCTTGTTTTAAGTTTTCAGTATTCTTTTCAATTTGTTTCTTCATCTCAATATAGTTGTCCATATCAGATACATGAATATCTCTATTTCTACCTTTTTGTTTTTTCTTTAAAGTAGAATCTAAACTATATACTTGATTAAATTCTTCAATACATAAAGTTCTCATTTTATCTTGTAATCTAATTAGTGATTCTTTAGTAAACACATCAGATTTACCAACTTGTTTTTCCATACCATTTTTGTTTTTATATTTAATTGGAACTCCAACAATATGTAAGTGTGGACTAGTTTCATCATAATGAATGATAGCACTAGCTACTTTAAAGTTAGGAACAAGCATCTCTAAATCATCAACTTGTTTTTTATAGACTTCGGACATTTTCTTTTTAAAACTTTCATCTTTAGTATCCCAATATTCTTTATCTCCTAGTTCTAAAATAATTTCACAAGCAAGATCTTTTTTTTCATTATTAGATACATTATCAAAATAATTATCAATCATACGACTAGGTCTAGATTGTTTAGAATTGTATTCTAATCTAGCTTCTTCAAACTCATTTAAATATAATTCTTTTACATCATCAAGTGGAGAAGAAGTGCCTCTAACTATTTCAATTAGTTCTTTGTCATTATCATATTTTCTATAATTATGTTTATCTACTTTTGATAATTGTCTTACATTTTGAATAGCATTATTTGGTAAAGAAGTTGTTCCACTTAAATTATTTTTACCATTTTGTTTAGATATATTTTTTCTATTTTTATCACTACCTAGATGCAATGAATAAGCAAGCTCCGACATAGTTTCCCTCCTTTCTAGAAGTGACCACTTGAGTGGTCATTTTGGTCATCCAAAATTTCTAACCCCCTAGGAATTTTGTACGTTCCATACAAAATATCCAGTGGGCTAAGGTTTAACACCTTAGAATCCGTTTACTTTATTCCGTAATAACCAAAACTTCGTAATGGTTAAAACTTCATAAAGTATTAATTTTTAAATTGCTATCGCCACTTTCATTTACTTCGTAAACAAAACGTGCCACGCATTTTAAAAATTTTCTTCGGTAACATTATCAGGTATTGTTTCAAATACATCTCTAATGTTAACCTTTATATCATTCGGATTATTCATTGTAGTAAACATTCCCATTGATATAAAAGTTTCATTTCCATTATTATCTTTTTGTAATGGGAATATTCTTACTGGTACTTCATCTTTTAATATTGGCCCTATATCTAATTTCTCAGTATCTTTATAAAATGTACCTTTATATAAATTAACCTCATAACATTCATTCAACCTATAAAAGTTTTGCATTATATCTTTAATACTAGTAAATTCACTATACCTTACTGGAACTGAAGTTTGTATTCCATTAAAATCAACAAGCATTTCTCTTTTACAATCGATATAACCTTGATTAAATAACATTTTAAAATCTTCATAGAAAGTGCTTCTAAAATTAACTTTCTTAACAACATACATATTATTTATTTCTTCAAGTTCTATATCATCAATGTATCTCATTACTATATCAGCTTTATCATCTCTATTTAAATCGGGCCAACAATCTTCAAAAGCATGATATGTTAGTGGTAATTTAATTTTATTAATGTAGTCCATATCTCTTTTAAGTAATATATCATCAACAGTGAAATTTAATTGTTCTGCTTGTTGATTAGATATTATCTTTTCTTCTAAATCTTTAATTAAATTATCTATTTTTTCAGTTTCTTCTTTAAATTCTTCTATTGTAAACAATTCATTAACAAATCCCTCTTTTAATCTTTTCTTTTTATTATTTAGTTTCTTAATTTCTTCTTCTAATTCATCTTTAGGATTTTCTAATTTATTTTTAAGTACTGGTAAAAAGAATTCATTAACAACTGAATCATATTCAAATATATCATTTAAAATATGCATTATTGCTTCTTCAATTTTATTCTCTTTAATATTATTTTTACAATCTTCACATCTATAATAGAAATACCATTTATCATTTTTTACTTTATGAGTTGCTCCACCTGCAAGAATTCTTCCACATTTAGGACATTTTAATTTTTGTAAGAAAAGATAAGTTTGAGTTCTCATATAATTTCTTGAATTCTTTTTCTTTTGCACTTGACAATTTTCCCAAAGTTCTTTGCTTACTAATGGTTCTACTACATTTTCATAATAAACTGAATTACCACTTCTTTTACCAGATACATAATCTCCTTTATAAATCTCGTTAGATATGATTTTTAAAATAGTTGTATCTCTCCAATTAGTTTTACCTAGTACTTTTTCCTCATTATAAATTTTTGCTATTTTAACATAAGTGCAACCTTCAAAATATAAATTAAATATTCTTATAATAATATCTTTTGTAAGTGGATCTGGTACTAATAATCTATCTACGTGTTTATAACCTAGTGGTGCTCTTGCTGGAATATGTCCTGCTTTAATTGCTCCAGATAATCCTACTTTTGTTCTTTCACTTGTTCTTTCTATTTCTTGTTGAGATACACTCATTAATATTCTTGAAATCATTTTACCATTAGCATTAGTAGTATTTATATCATCATTAGCACAATCTAAATAAGCATTATTTTCTTCTAAAAATTTAATAATATTTTCCCAGTCATAAACACTTCTTGTAAGTCTATCTAGTTTTAATACAACAATAGTATTACATTTCCTATCTTTAATATCTTGTAATAATTCTTCAAATGCAGGTCTTTTATTCCCGGTTTTAGCACTTATACCAGCATCTTTATAAACTTTATATATTTCATAACCTTTATATTCACACATTGCTCGAAGTCTTTTCTCTTGTTCTGGCAAACTAAATCCTTCTCTTGCTTGATCTTCAGTACTAACTCTAATATATAGTCCTGCTATTTTCTTTTCGTCATTCATTAATCTTCAACTCCTTTTCCTACAAAAAAGGGAGTCAAAAATACTAGTTCAAACTAATACCTTTGACTCCACTTAATTTCATATTATATTTTTTATTAATTGTGCTTTTGACCATAGTGTACCTCCTTTTTTAATAAAAGACGGATACTGCTTGTCATTTATTGGTTTTATATAATATACTTAAAAGTTCATTTTGTCAATTCCCTGATTAGGTTATAGATATTAGTTGTGTTTTAAATAGTTTGCTAATTCAGACAATTTAAT
>CALVXO010000027.1 GCA_944371325.1 uncultured Bacilli bacterium
AGTAATATTTATCAAAGTGAATTAACAGAATAAAAGTGTTAGTTATGTGTTAGCTGTAGAGAAAAAACGTAACGTTTCTCCAAAATAAAAAACCTAGATTTCTCTAGGTTTTATCAGCATTTATGGTACGGACAAATAGTATATCCGAAACTTTAGGAATAGTTGATAAGCAACTAATCACTAGATACATTTTACCATAGATATAGTTTATTTCAACATTTTTTAGTCAATTTTTATAAAATAATACGAAAAAAAGGAACAGCGTTCCTTTTTCTCCCTCTCAAAAAGAGAGGCATTTCATTACATATTCATGATATCATATTTTATGATCAATGTAAATATGTAACACTAATATTTTATGATTATTTTTTTTTATTATTCATTAATTTGTCAAAATACTTTTTATCTATACCTGTATATTTAGTATATGTTCTATCAAATAAGAAATGTGTATATTTCATGCATTCATTATTTTTATTATTTTCATTTAATAAAGATTTCATCTCATCTTGCATATCTCTAATTTGCTTGTTTAGTGATATTAAATCTAATTTAATTCTTTTATCATTATCATATTTTTCTTTAATACTGTTTATGTTAAAATCAATATTACTATAATCATCTAATTTAGATAAAATTGTTTCATATAAATCCATTTTATTAGTAGCTGCTTTATCTGGTCTCAAAATAATATTATATTTTTTATATACATAAACTAACTCTGTATACATATTAGTGTTCTTATCCAAATGTGAAATAATTTTGTAGATTATATATATAACCCAAGATAAATCAATATTTGTATTACCTGAAAAACTATTATATCTATCACTACCAAAGAATTCTGCCAAGTAAGACATATAATTTGTTGTTAATACATATTGCTCTTGCTGATTATGTGCTTTTGGTAAGATGTAATGTATATTATTTGATTTTGATGAATAATACTCTTTAACATTAAAATTATATATAGGCTGATTGTGAGCTAAACTATTTCTTAATAAACCAACAATATTTAATATTTCACGCATAACATTTAATTTGTTCCAATATTTTTCTTTGTCTTCATCAGTTGTTATTTCATCTTTATTTATTTTAATATTAGTAAAACAATTAACACAGTCTTCCAAAATATTTTGCATATGAGATTTATCTAAATTAATAATTAATTTAATAGTTTCTCCTAGTGTTAATTCATTAATTATAATCCAATAAGGTACTGAAAGTTCTTGATCGTTTTTTCTTTTAATTGGATTAGAGTGTTTATTTGTTTGTTTATCAAATATCTTCTTTATTGAGTTAATAGAATTAGTAATGTTTTTAGGGGTTGTATCATATTGATTTATATCTGTCAAAAAATTATCTTTAGCCTCTATACTATTTAAATATGTAACCAAAACATTTTTTAAACTTTCTTCTATTATTAAAGTATATTTTAATAATACATTTCTAAGCTCATGCTCAAATTTATAAATTCTTATAAAATCACTATAAATAACTTTGTTAGAATATAAATGATTATAATATTTTATTCCTTTTATTTTTTCTTTAAGTTCATCGTTTGAGTCAGTATATTTTAAATTAATACCATATTTTTGACATATGCTAATTAATATTCCTCTATATAGAGTACTATTACTTGTATCATTAGAAATTGAGAAATTTTTTCTATATCTATCAATATCAATTGAATTTTTTATATTATTTTCAATATCATCTATATTTTCAATACTAGTAGAAAAAATATTTTTATAAGCATTAATAACTTGATAATAACTATATTTATCAAAATGTTGTTTCTTTTTTTCATCAAGTATAATTCCTTTGTTTTGTAATTTTTTTCTCAATTTCGTATTAGTATATGATTTCATTTATACTGCCTCCTACTAAAAAGAGCATAGTACTCCTTATCAATAATAATAAGTCTATACTAGCCCTTATTAAATTACTTATTTTGTGTTTTTATTAATTTCTTTTGATTTTGTAATTCTCTATACTCATCTTCTGCCATATCAGCATCACATCTTAAGAAACAAGCTGTTTGTCTATAACCATCATAGCATTTGCCTGTTTTTTCTTCTAATTCATCTGCTTTTGCTTCTAACTTTTCTCCTTTTTCAAATAAATATAATGCTCTCAATGATTTAAATCCTCGCATATTTCTATTTAATCTCATAGCATCTTCTAAATATTCTTTAATATATTCTGGTCTATCAGTTTCTTCTATTTGATAATCTTTTGCCTTTAGTTCAGGAACTTTTACACCTAATAATATTTCAAACCATGCTGCAACAATATGCCTATGACAAAATTCAGTATTAGGTTCATAACAAAGTAGAACAGAATAGTCAAGGTCTCTAAATACTTTTTCAGGATCTAGTTTTGATAAAACTTGATTCCAATATTCCTGTACATAATATCTATTATTTTCTTCTTCAGAAATTTTACCAATATTATTATGCCATACTTTCCAAAAAGATAATTTCGGTGCTAATTCTGGATAACATTTCCCTTGATAATTAGCATCTTTTCCACGATTACCAGAGATAGAATAGGTTCTATATTTATCTGACTGCCAATCATTATGACTGCTTGTACTAATCATATTTTTTCTCCTCCTAATAAATATCCACCTTTTTATCTCTTTACCTGTCAAATATTATAACATATTTTTACAGTGTTTTTAATACATTTTACTGAATTAGTTAAATTTTATCTTTCAAAATCATCTTTTTCTTTGTTTAAGTTTAATTCTTCAATATCATCATCATCTAAAACATTATCATCATACATTTCATTAACAACATCAATATATTTATCATCTTTATCATACCAACTATGAAGTTTATCATGTAAGAATGATATTAGTTTTTCAAACTTATTTTTCCAATATTCAAGAGTGTTTTTCAAATCGTGAATTTTTGATTTTAAAAATGATATTTCATTGTCTTTCTCTTTAATTGTATCATTCAAAGTCTTAACTCTTAAATCAAGTGCTTCATTATTTTCAGTAAGAGTTTTAATTTTATTGTTTTTATCTTTTAATTGTTCGTGAGCATTAACTAATGTATTAGATAGAGTTTGTATTTTATCATATTCTTTACTAGTGTCATTAACTTGATTGATAAAGTCGATAAAAGATTCTTTATCTTCTTTTGATAAAATATAATTATCTTTATTTAGTTTTGATGTTTTAAGTTTAGCAATTTTATCTTTTATATCTTTAGAGTTTTGTTTTAACTCTGAAGATTTTTTATTAGCTTGTTTTAGGTTTTCGGTATTTTTTTCAATTTGCTTTTTCATTTCAATATAGTTAGCCATATCAGATACATGAATATCTCTATTTCTTCCTTTTTGTTTTTGTTTTAAAGTAGAATCTAAACTATATACGTGATTAAATTCTTCAATACATAAAGTTCTCATTTTATCTTGTAATCTAATTAAGGATTCTTTAGTAAATACATCAGATTTACCAACCTGTTTTTCCATACCATTTTTATTCTTATATTTAATTGGAACACCAACAATATGTAAGTGTGGGCTTGTTTCATCATAATGAATAATAGCACTAGCTACTTTAAAATTAGGAACTAATAATTCTAAATCATCAACTTGTTTTTTATAAACTTCTGACATTTTCTTTTTAAAATTTTCATCTTTAGTATCCCAATATTCTTTATCACCAAGTTCAAGTATTATTTCACATGCAAGATCCTTTTTCTCATTATTAGATACATTATCAAAATAATTATCTATCATACGACTAGGTCTAGATTGTTTAGAATTGTATTCAAGTCTTGCTTCTTCAAATTCACTTAAATATAATTCTTTGACATCATCAAGTGGAGAAGAAGTTCCTCTAACTATTTCTATTAAGTCTTGTTCGTTATCGTATTTTCTATAATTATGCTTATCTACTTTTGATAATTGTCTTACATTTTGAATAGCATTATTTGGTAAAGAAGTTGTTCCGCTTAAATTGTTTTTACCATTTTGTTTAGATATGTTTTTTCTATTTTTATCACTACCTAAATGTAGCGAATAAGCAAGTTCTGACATAGTTTCCTCCTTTCTAGAAGTGACCACTCAAGTGGTCATTTTGGTCATCCAAAATTTCTAACCCCTAGGAATTTTGTACGTTCCATACAAAATATCCAGTGGGCTAAGGTTTAACACCTTAGAATCCGTTCACCTTATTCCGCAATAACTATAAACTTCGTAAATAGTTAAAACTACATAAAGTATCAATTTTTAAATTGCTATCACCACTTTCATTGAACTAAAAGTTCAACAAAACGTGCCACGCATTTTAAAAATTTTCTTCGGTAACATTATCGGGTATTGTTTCAAATACATCTCTAATGTTTACCTTTATATCATTCGGGTTATTCTTTGTAGCAAGCATTCCCATTGATAACCAATTATTATCTCCGTTATTATCTTTTTGTAATGGGAATACTCTTATAGGAACTTCATTTCTTTGTAGTGGTCCTATATCTAATTTTTCTGTTTCTTTATAATAAGTGCCTTTATATAAATTAACTTCATAATATTCATTTAATCTATATAAGTGTTGCATTACATCTTTAATTGGTAAGTATTCACTATATCTTATATTTGTATCTACACATACACCATTAAAATCGTATGTAAAAGGTCTTTTCTTATCAATATAACCTTTGGTGTATAATTCATTAAAATCATTATAGAATGTACTTCTAAAATTAATTTGTTTTACAACTAATTTTCCATTTTTAGTTTCTAATTCAACATCATCAATATATCTCATAATTATATCTGCTTTATCATCTCGATCTAATAAATGCCAATTATCATTAAATGCATAATAAGAAATTGGTAATTTAACTTTGTTAATAAAATCCATATCTCTTTTAAGTAATATATCTTCAGTAGTAAAGTTTAATTGTTCGGCTTGTGAATTTTCTAATAACTTAGAATTAATATCTTTAATTTGATTTTCTATTAATTCCAATTCACTTCTATATTCTTCTTCTGTAAATATTGAATCAATATATGCTTTTCTAATTCTACCTTTTTTATTATTTAATGATTTTAACTCTTTTTCTAATTCTTGTTTTGGATTATCTAATTTGGACTTTAATACTGGTAAGAAAAATTCATTAACAACATTATCATATTCTAATATATCTGATAGTAGTGTTTTAACCGAATTTTCAATAGTTTCTTCTTTAATATTATTTTTACAATCCTCACATCTATAATAGAAATACCATTTATCATATTTAATCTTATGAGTAGCACCACCAGCAAGAATTCTTCCACATTTAGGACATCTTAATTTTTGTAAGAAGATATAAGTTTGAGTTCTCATGTAGTTCTTTTGATTTTTCTTTCTTTGTGCTTGGCAATTTTCCCATAGTTCTTTACTAACTAATGGCTCAACTACATTTTCATAATATACAGGTTTATTTATTGTTTTGCCTGATACATAATCTCCTTTATATAATTCATTAGATAAAATCTTTAGTATTCTTGTATCTTTCCAATTTGTTTTACCTTGTATTTTTTCTTTGTTATAGATATTTGCAATAGTGCTATAAGAATTACCTTCAAAATATAAATTGAATATTCTTATAACTATATCTTTTGTTAATGGATCTGGAACTAGTTTTTTATCAACTCTTTTAAAACCAATAGGACAAACTGCTGGAATATGACCTTGTTTAATTGCTCCTACCATACCAACTTTGGTTCTTTCACTTGTTCTTTCTATTTCGTTTTGTGAAACTGACATCATAATTCTAGTTACCATTTTTCCATTAGCTGTTGTTGTATTAATATCATCATTAGCACATACTAAATCAAATCTATACTTTTCAGATGTTTTAAGTAAGTTTTCCCAATCATATATACTTCTTGATAGTCTATCTAGTTTTAAAGCAATAACAGTGTTTATTTTGCCGTTTTTAGCATCATCAATTAATCTATCAAACTCTGGTCTATGATTTTCTGTTTTAGCACTTATTCCAGCATCAGTATAATAATCATATATCTTATAACCTTTAAACTTACAAAGTGCCTCTAATCTTTCTTTTTGCTCTGGTAAACTAAATCCTTCTTTGGCTTGATCTTCAGTAGATACTCTTAAATATAAACCACATATTCTTTCTTCATCTTTCATATACTTCAACTCCTTTTACTAAAAAAGAGGAGACAATAGTATCTAGTAAAGTCTAAATACTACTGACTCCTCATTAAAATCAATATTATATATTTTAATTCTATCTTTGATTTTTATCATCGGTGTACCTCCATTTCTAGAGAATACCTCTTTCATTGGTTATATATAATATCATTTTTTTAAGATTTGTCAATTCCCTGATTATGGTATAAATAGTATTTAGATAGTTTTTAAATAATCTTCTAATTCAGATAATTTGATTTTATTAGATAAATTTTCAATAAAGACTTCGTTAGAATAATTAAATATTAAGAAAGTTTTATTTTTTATAATAATTCTATTTGGCTCAATATAAGTTAAATTAGTTCTATCTATCTTCCTTATATTTCCATTAATAATTGTTGGTGTTGTTTTAGCAAACTCACATATCAGTTCTAATTTCTTTCGCAAGTGTTCTTCAATAGGCAATTCTTCTTTAATAATATTTACCATAATACCATCCTTTCTTTTAGGATAGTTTTTAATAACAAAAAAACTAATCCATTTTTGAATTAGTTATTTATCAAACTCGAAACTATAAAAGTTCGAGCAGAATTCCTCTTGGTAGCGACGGAGGGGATCGAACCCCCGACCTACCGGGTATGAACCGGTCGCTCTAGCCAGCTGAGCTACATCGCCATTTCTTTTAAAAGCAATAATAATATAACATAAAATCCTAAGTTTTACAATCCCTAAATTACCAAACTTTCACGAAAACTATTTTCTAATTAAAAAATAAGTGCTATGATATAAATAAATTATAAAGGTACCAATTTATAATTTATTTTATATGATAATTATAGGAGGGAAAAAATGATAGATAAATTGATTGGAAATACGCCAATGGTTAAAATAAAGTATCGTTATCAAGACAAAGTTGGATATGTTTATGCTAAGTTAGAATATTACAATTATACAGGAAGTATTAAAGACCGTGTAGCATACTATATTCTAAAAAAATCAAAAGAATTAGGTTTGTTAAAGGATAACCAACCAATTGTGGAAGCAACAAGCGGTAACACTGGTATCTCTTTTGCAGCCCTAGGAGCTTACTATAACCATCCTGTTCATATATTTATGCCAGATTGGGCCAGTGTTGAACGGGTAAGCATCATGAAGCTTTATAAAGCTCATGTTCATTTAGTAAGTAAAGAAGAGGGTGGTTTTAGGGAAGCCATAAGAAGAAGTGAAGAGTATGCTAAAAAATTGGATGGTTTCTTACCGAGACAATTTGAAAATAATTTAAACGTTGAAGCTCATTATAATACTACTGCAAAAGAAATTGTCTCATCCATGCCTTTGGTAGATACTTTTGTAAGTGGCATAGGTACTGGTGGAACCTTAATGGGTGTGGCTAAATATTTGAAAGAAAAAGATAAAACTATTAAGATCATCGCTTTAGAACCGAATAAAATGCCTTTATTAAGTGGTGGAAAAATTATAGGTAATCATAAAATCGAGGGAATTGGGGATGATTTTATTCCCAAAATTGTAGATAAAGAATATATTGATGATATCATTGTAATTAATGATGAAGATGCAATAAATATGAGTAGACTGTTAGCTAAAAAATTAGGGCTAGGCGTAGGGATTTCTAGTGGTGCCAACTTTCTAGCCAGTGTTCTATCTAATGGGAATAATGTAGCTACTGTTTTTGCTGATGATTTTAAAAAATATTTAACAACAGATTTAACCAAAGAAATTGATACGAATCCTAAATTATTATCTAATCAAATAGAATTATTAGATATGGAAGTAATAAATTAGAAAAATTGTCGAAAAAAAGTTTTTTTCTAAAAATATTTTTGGTATAATTAGAGTAATGATGGAGGTAATATGAAGAAAAAAGTTATTATAATAGTCATCACAGCTATTCTCTTAATTGCTCTAGCTGTAAGTTTATTCTTAATTTTAAATAAGGAAGAAGATATTAGTGATGCCGCAAAATTTGCAGAAGAATACACGAATGTAGAGGAAGATAATGTCTTTTTATATCGCAATGCTGATGAAATTATTCGAATTTTAGAAAATGGTACTGGTGTTGTTTATTTAGGTTTTCCTGAATGCAAATGGTGTCAAAAATATGTAACTTATTTAAATGAAGCAGCCAAAGAAAATGATATAACTCGTATTTATTATTTTGATATTTTAGATGCTAGAAGTAAAAATACTAGCGAGTACCAACAAATAGTATCTTTATTAGAAGAGTATTTAGAATATGATGAAGAAGGCAATAAAAGAGTGTTTGTTCCCGCAGTTATCGTAGTTGATAAAGGCGAGATTGTTGGTTTTGATGATGAAACAAGCCTAGATACACATGACTTAGATGATCCAGAAGAGTATTGGACAGAAGAAGAAGTAAATGATTTAATGTCTAGACTAGCAACTATGTTTGATTATGTAAATGATGGAACTTGTAATGAATGTAACGAGTAGCAAATAGCAATATTTGCTTTTCTTAATGTTTTTAAAAAATGAGGTATATAATGAAAGAAATAATTTATGTAACTGGTAATTGGGCGAAAATTAAAAGTGCCAAGATGATATTAGAACCACTAGGTTTTAAAGTATCCAATGTTAAGATGGATACAACAGAAATTCAAGCAAATACGATAGAAGAAGTAGCCAAGCATTCAGCTAAAGAAGCTAGTGATATTTTAAAATGTGATGTTTTAAAAAATGATTCTGGCTTATGTGTAGAAGCTCTAAATGGTTTTCCGGGTCCTTACACTCATTATGTAGATGATACACTAGGAGAAAAGGGCCTCCTAAAATTAATGGAAAATGAAACAAACCGAAAAGCTTGTTTTGTTGAAGCTTTTGCATACTGTAAATATGGGAGTGAGCCAATTGTTTTTACTTCCATAACAAAGGGCAGTATTGCCAAAGAGTGTTCCGGAACTTATGGCTGGAGTTGGGATTTTATTTTTATTCCCGATGGATGTGATAAAACTTTAGCAAATTATCCCGATGAAGAAAGATTTTTATTATGGAATCAAGATGGTTATCATGCCTTAGCCAAATATTTAGAAAATGAAAAGTAAAAGAGTGAAATAGGAGAATAAAATATTATGGATATTTATATAAGGAAAATTCTTGATGATAATAAGCATTTGTTTGGTACTATAAAAAATATCAAAAAAATAAATAAAGGATTTACAAATTTATTATATATAGTTAATAATAAATTTGTTATTAAAATTTGTTTTAATAAAGAAAATGAAGAAAATTTTAAAAACGAAATAAATTTTTATAAATTTAACGGAAATAATTCTTATATTCCCAAATTATATGCTTATTTTATATCCTCTTCAAAGAACGATTATTCTTATGAAATATTGGAAAAAATAGATGGATATACAATATATCATATATGGCATACTCTTTCAGAAAAACAAAGAAAAGAAATCATAAAAGAATTAGTCAATTTAATGAAATCATTTCATACTCATAGAAAAACGGTATTAGATTGGAGTAATTATATTATTGATAAATTAAAAGTAAATTTTCATAAATGTTATCAGCTAAATCTATTTTCCCTAAAAGAAAAAAGCAAGCTAGAATTTATTTTAAATCATATTTCTCCTTATTTAAATAGCTATGATTTTTGTCTTGTTCATGCTGATATACATTTTGATAATTTATTCTTAACAAAAAATAATAAATTAAAAATAATAGATTTTGAAACAAGTCTCTACGCCCCAATGGATTATGAATTAGATATATTTTTAAGAATGTGCAGGAATCCATGGAAATATGCTAGCGAAGAAGATGAACAATTCATAAAAATTGAAGATTATAAAAATATAAAGAAATATTTAAAAGAATTTTATCCAGACATATTTTTAATAAATCATTTTAATATAAGAAGTAAAATATATGATTTAGAATATAATTTAAGATTATTATCTAAATTCCCTAATGATTTAAAATTAAAAAAAGATATAAAAGATATTATAAACAAATTATTTTTAAAACTACAAAAAAGAACTGTTAACTAATAACAGTCCTAGTCAAAGATTAATTTAACAAACGCAGTCTACAAAAGTATCAGATAAGCATCTAATAGAGCATAGACAACTGCAATCCATTGTGAAGAAAGAATTAGTAGCAACATATGGATTTAGACTAGTAGTATCTGGGTTATCTGCAAGTACTCTAAATGTACAACAATTTCCTTCTATTTTTTCTACTCTAAAGACACTTGAGCAAGTAGTACTTGTTGTCCCGGCACAAGATACAGTAGTATCTTTAGTAGTTGGCATACTCCAAGGAACTCCATTACCACAACAAGTATAAAGCATTACTGGTCTTGTGTTACATACTAGACAATTTGGGCCGCCACCTAAAACCGGACGATCGCATGCATCTAAGCAAGTTTCAGGACATGCATTTTGCTGAAGAACTAAAATAACGCTTAATATTTCATTGATGCAGTTGCCAGAGTTGTGATTTTCACAATTATTCATATTATTCACCCTTTCATGTATTCTCACTAATAATTTATGTGAAAGTTCTTAAATCGTTCTTGTATAGTTCTTTTTTTTTGAAATTGTTTATGCTATAATTAAAGTAAACTAGTAGGTGATAATATGCCAGAAGAGGAAAATAAGAAAGAACATTCTGAAAACGCCAATGCTTATTTATATAACCCAAATCGCCCCAATAATACCAATGAAAATAATGATACACAAAAAATGAGTGATGAAGCAGCTAAAGGACTTGCTAATTACGCAGTACCCGGAGTAGGAGGAGCTATTTATGACACAGCCAAAAAAGTTTCTGGTGTTGGTAAAGCCATAGATAAAACTACAAAAACTATAGCTACGCCTATTAATCAAGTACCTGGAATGAATTATGTGACTCAAGAATCAAATAATAATGGACTTCTCAATGCTGCTAATAAAGAAAATGAATATTTAAAAACTTTATCCAATAGCTTTAAAAGTTTTCCAACAGATCAAAATGAACCCAATTCTTATGTCTTTAATCCATCTAAAAATAATAAAAATTCCCAGAAGACATCTCATAATCCTTATATTAATATTCACTCTATGCCTAAAAATACAGCTTTTCAAACATCTAAAGAAGAAGATGAAGAAGATTTCAATAAAACAGAAAATTTACCTGAAGAATCACCTTTAACTACTTCTAATGATAATTCTCTTAATACGGATCCTTATAATTCAATAAATCAAGAAGAGACCCCATCATCCAAAAATAGAGACTTTTTTAGCGTACCTTTAAAAAAAATATGGCAAAAATACAAGATACCTCTTATTTTAGGAGGAGGGGGAATAGCTTTATTTTTAATATTTTTCTTAGTTTTATTTGGTGGCGGAGCTACAAATGAAGAAAATAATTTAACCGGCTACTATGATGCTTGCAATTATAATGATACTACAGTAAGGCTTGTTAATTGTGCTGAAGAGTTAAATGAAAAAAACACAATATTAACAGATAGTCTAGAAAATATGGTTCTAAATTTAACTTATCTTTATTCTAAAAATTATTCATATTCAAATGAAGCAATAAAAGCTTTAATGATAGCTTTAAAAACAAATATTTTAAGTTATGGTAATTATAATAACACAAGCAAAAATGTCGAAATAAGTCTTTGTGATATCTATCCTGATTTTCAAGATACACTAGATACCAATATATTTAAGGGGATAGAGGAACAAAAAGAAAATTTGAAAAATTTATATAATGAAATAGCTAATTATTTATATCTATCATCTTCTTATACTGATGTAATTACGAGTTTATCAAATCAAGATAGTTTAAATTTAAATGATAGCATTTTATCAATGTTTGAATCTTTAGCTATATCTGGTAATAATTATCAAACTATTTTACAAGAAATATATAAGAACACCAATACTACCGTCAGGTACGATTTATCAAACACCCTTTTTCTAGGGGATTCTAGAATATCTGATATGGTAAGTAATAATATTCTAAATGATAATTTTGCAATATATAATAAAAGATATGGTTTTAATTGGTTAGAGGGTACTCAAAATTATAGTAGTATATACACCAATTCTACTGCTGGTGGTATAAGCGGAATAAATAATTTAATAAAAGAAGGCGAAAGTTATAATATTATTATTTGGCTTGGTATAAATGATTTAGATACTAATGCTGAAGAATATTATCGAATTTATTATGATCAGGCAGTTAATGAATGGAGCAAACACCATTTATATATCGTATCACTTGGGCCATTAAAAGAAAACAATACGGGAATATATACGAATGAAAATGTTAATAAATTTAATAATACAATGAAAAATCTAATTACAACCGCCAATTTAGATAATCTAACTTTTATTGATTTGAATTACAATATTGAAGAATATGACAATAATGGCATAAGTTACACCAAAACAGACTACGAAGTTATTTACCATAGTATTATGTCTTCTATTGAAGAAACACCTATTTTAAGTAATGACTATGAACTATATAATTTAAATGCTTATTGTACGTATTATACACTAACAGAAAATGATGCTTTTTGGTGGCCAGTTGGAAGTGCCGAACCAACCAATGGGAATATTTATGGAGGAGAACCAGTATCAACTAATATAACCTCTCATTTCGGCACAAGAGCAGATAATCACGGGGGAATGGATGTAGGTGTAGTAAGAGGAACTCCAATAATAGCTACTAGAAGTGGGACCGTATTACTTGTTTATACAGGTTGTGTAGAAGGTGATACAAGTTGTGGAGAAACATATGGTAATATGGTCAAAATTGATCATGGAGATGGGATTGAAGCTATTTATGCTCACTTAAATAGCGTGGAAGTACAGGAAGGCGATATAATAAAGCAAGGAGAATTAATTGGCTATTCTGGTAATACCGGTAATTCTTCAGGCCCTCATTTACACTTTGAAATTCGTGTAAATGGAATTAAGGTTAATCCTTTAGAATATGTAGATCCAAATAATCCTCGACCAATTACAAATTATTCTTGTACTACTAGTAACATTGAAAATGGTACCGTGGCTGCTAATCAACAAGCAATATGTAAAATATTATTAAATAGTGGCTTTTCCAATAATGCTATAGCAGGTATGCTGACCAATATTGCCCATGAAGGAATGTGGCTTGGCAACAATTTAGAAAATTGTTATGAAGATGGTGTTCGTTGTGCTATATATAATGATTATGGAATATGTGATTATGGCTGGTGTGTAAATCCTATTCCTCGAGGATTTGGAGCTAGTGATGAGGCGTATACAAGAGGTATTGATAGTGGTTCATATACCAAAAATGAGTTTATTTATGACCGTGCTGGTTATGGCCTAGCTGGATGGACTGACGAAGAAAGAAAAAAAGCCTTGTATGAATATACAGTAGAAAGAGGATTATCTATTTCCTCTATTAGTGGCCAAACTTGCTTTTTAATGGAAGAATTATCCGATTATAACATTACTTATAAATATATAACAGGTAATTATAGTGCGTACGATACAGCAGTAGCTTTTTGCAAAGACTTTGAAAAACCGGCTGGTTCAGTTCAATCGTTAGGTACAAGCGATTCTTGTACAGCAAGAGCATCTGCTTCAGCAGCATCTATGCTTAAATATGTCGAAAATGGCTGTAGCTATTAATTAAATCAGTTGAAACTCATATCTAAATCATGTTATAATTTAATAAGTTAGAAGGTGAAGTCATGCCAGGAAATCAGGAACAGAGTAATCAGAATAACCACGTTGAGAATAACAATGCTTATTTATATAACCCTAATCGTCCAAATCAAGAGAATGATACTTCTTCTTTAGGCCAGATAAATCAAAATGCAAC
>CALVXO010000028.1 GCA_944371325.1 uncultured Bacilli bacterium
GGAAATATACTTTATTGGCTATACACTATTTTTGGTGGTAATGATGCAAGTACAATGGGGGAATTTAGTTCAGGATTATTACTCGGTTTATCTGTTGGTATTAATTTAGTTGGAATTATTCTTTTAGCTATTTATATTTCAAAAGATAATTTGAAGAGGTGATTTTTTGAAAAAATATATTCAAGCTGTAGGAATATGGTTTTTAATAATACCTTTAGCAATACTAAATGGTGGATTAAGAGAAAACGTGTTAAATAAGTTAGGTAGTATTTCTTTACCTTTAAGTGGAATTATTTTAAGTATATGTATTTTTGTTATTGCTTATTTGTTGATACCTAAAATCAAAAATTGTAAATCAAAAGATTATATTATTTTTGGAGTTATTTGGTTTCTTTTAACTAATTTATTTGATTTATTTATGTTTATTAATGAAGGTGGTGGAATGAAAGATTTGTTAAATTCTTATAATTTTCTAAATGGTAATTTATGGATTTTAGTAGTAATAACATCATTTTTATCACCGATTGTGGTATCGAATATAAAAGGAAAAAGGAGGGATATAAATGTATAAAACAGAAGTGATTGAATATTCGCCAAAAGCAGATGATATGGCAAAAAAGATTGAGGAAAAAGCTAATGAAATGTTGGAAGAAGGGTATCTATTAATTACTATGTCAGTTACCGGAACAGCCAAAGCTATTTTGGTATTTAAAAAGCAAGGCTAAATTGATCTACCCTTGAGATGTTTCCTGTAATAATATGCTTTTACATTATAAAATGGTAGTGTGAAAGGAGTAAGATTATGGATCAAGAAAAAATTGGGAGATTTATTGCTGAATGTCGGAAAAAAATGAATATGACTCAACAAGAATTAGCAGATAAATTAGGCGTATCTGATCGTACGGTTGGAAATTGGGAGAATGGAAGAAATATGCCTGATTTATCACTATTTAAGCCACTATGTAATGAACTTCATATTTCCTTAAATGATTTCTTAAGTGGTGAGAAAGTAAAAGTGCAAAACTATCAAGAAAAATTAGAAGAAAATATTATTAATACTATAGATTATACGAATAAAAAAGTTGAAAATCGAAATCATCTAATTGGGTTGATATTTATTATTTTTGGAGTTTTACTTGCCATTACAGCTGTTGCTATCTTTTCCTAGTGAAAGTAGTTGGGGTGCTATTTATTCTGTGTTTGGTGCTATTATTTCTTTAATTGGTGTTAGCCGATTTACTAAGAAATTATCATATCTAAAGCGATTACTATGTAATTTTGGGTATTTTCTAATATTTATTTTAATACTTATGGCAATCGATTATATTGGCGTTGTTAATATTCATCAAGCACCAAGATTTTCATTAGTAAAAGTTTCAGGAGATAGTGTAATTTATTATGATACACCATTTTATGATGTTGTTAGGTGCAATGTAAATAAGGATAATGAAACATTTAAAGTAATTAAAAATCAAGAATATACTAGTGATCATGTAGATGATTTTTGTCAGCAATAATATAGTTAATGGAAAGGATGATTTATTTTATGAAAGAAAGTGATTATAAAGAATTTATTAAGCGATATGATCAATTTAAGAAAAATAATTTACCAACTCCTTTTTGGGATGAAGAAAGACAAACATTAGAATATGTATATTTTTATAATGGTAAATCTATTTATAATAGTAAGAAAGCTAAAGGTGAGTTGGAAGTTTATCCAAATCTTACGGAAGCGTTGAGTGATATTGCCTTTATTGGTTTTTATTATCCTTTTACTGGTAAACATATGGTGACGTGGAGAGAAAATGGTAAATTAGTTCAAAAAGCAGTTGTCGAACATGATCATGCTCATTCCTTTGAAGAAGTAGTAAAAGCACTTTATACTTCTCCAGAGTCTTTTTATATTGCTTCAGATGAAGAACAATATTATAGTAAACAAGAACTCATATATTTAAGAAGAGTTCAAAAATATTTATTATTGATTGGGATGAAGGATTTAGAAGTAGGGGAAGTTTCTAATAGTCGATTTCAAAATAAAATTCATGCTAAATATAAAAATGTTTTTATTTACCGATTTAGTGATGACGCTTTAAAAGATATATTAAATGGTAAAAGAAATTTTAGAGTAATTAATTGGTATCCACAATATGCTGGAGATAAAACTTTTAAGCCAAAAGAATATCAAGCTTTGATTACTGATCAAGAAGATAATTTTAAAATGTTTGTAGAATTTACTCATGAAGAAGTAAAACATTATAGGGACATTAAGAATTTATATAAAAATAATGATTTAAAAGATGATGATCTTGTTATTCTTTGCCATTTTAAGATATTAGAGTCTTTTTCTGATTTATAATAAGTTAAGTTTTATTTTTATTAGAATGACTGATGGATAAAAAATAGTAATTATAAAGAATATTATGTTGTTTTTAAGAGGAAAAAATTAGTATATTTATAATGGAACTGGTGGTGGAATTATGAATATTGAGAAAGATATATTTAAAAGAGGTAAGATAGATTTTCGTAAATTGTTGGATTATGGGTTTGTTAGAAATGAAAATAATTATATTTATCAAAAGGAGTTTATGAAAAATTTTTTAGCTTGTGTTACGGTAGATTTGAATGAATGTGTTAAAGGAAAAGTATATGATTTAAAAACAGGTGATGAATATACTAATTTTCGAATTGAAGATTTAATTGGTTTTGCTAGTATTGTTCGAGATAAATATATTACTTTTTTAAAAGATATAGCTAATTATGTTTTGCTTCCAGAATGTTTTTTGTTAGAGCAATCTAATCGTATTGCAAATTTGATTTTAGAAAAATATCAAGTTCAACCGGAATTTTTATGGGAAAAAGATCCACATTTTGGCGTTTTTCGCAATATATATAATCAAAAGTGGTTTGGTATTATTATGAATGTGGATAAAAGTAAGATTATGCCCAATTTATCAGGAGAAATAGAAATATTAAATTTAAAGTTAGATGATAAAGTAGGAGAGAGTTTAAAAAGAAGAGGGATATATCCAGCCTACCATATGAATAAGAAAAGTTGGGTTTCTATTGTTTTAGATGATAGTTTAAGTGATGAAGAGATTATGGCTTATGTTCAAGTAAGTTATAGTTTGGTAAGTCAGGTTCAAGCTTGGATTATACCGGCTAATCCTTTAGTGTATGATATTATTCGAGAATTTAAGCATACTGATGTGATTAGGTGGCATCAAAATGTTCATGTGAAAGTTGGAGATTATGTATATATTTACCTTACTAAACCTTATCAAGCAATTCTTTTTGAATGTTTAGTTATAGAGGCAGATATTGTTGATATGAATAGTTGTACGGGAAAAAGTATGAAGTTGCAGTTAAAAAAATGTTATGACAAGAATGATTTTAAAATGGATAAATTAAAAAAATATGGTCTTAAAAGTGTTAGAAGTGCTAGAAGAATATCGTATGAATTATATCTTGTTTTACATAGCTAGTGAAAGCTGTTTACTTCTTTTTTTTCTTTTGTTATAATTAAATTATATAGGAGTGATTTATGTGAAAAAGTGGAAAATTTATAGTATTATTGTTAGTGTAGTTTTGGTTTTGACTATTTTAGGTGTATGTCTTTATATGTTTGTTTTTAGAGAGACTATTAGTGAGGCAGAAGCTCAAGATATAGCTTATCGATATGCTGGTGTTAGTAGTAGTGAAGTTACTGTTTTAACGATACAGAAAGATAGAGAAGATAGAGAATACGAAATAAAGTTTTATGATGATTTGTATGAGTATGAAGTAGATGTAAATTATAATAGTGGGAGAATAGTTAATTTTGAAAAAGATTTAAGAAATAATGTTAATAGTAATCAGGGTGATAATAATTCTAATATTAATGTTTCGATGACAGAAGAAGAAGCTCGAAATATTGCTTTACAAAGAGTTGGTAAAAATAGTAATGAAGTTACATTCACAAGAGTTCGGATAGATAGAGAAAACGGTATTACTGTCTATGATGTTTATTTTTATGATAATGAAAAAGAGTATGAGATTAGTATAGATGTAGAAACTAAAGAAATCGTTAGTTTTAAAGAAGATTATTTAAGTAATTATAATAATAATAATACAACTAATGATTATATTGGTGTAGATAAAGCTAGGGAAATTGTTTTAAATCATGCAGGACTTAATAGTAGTGATGTTCGTTTTAGTAAAGTAGAATTAGATATAGATTATCATATAGCTACTTATGAAATTGAATTTTATCATGATTATTATGAATATGATTATGAAATAGATGCTGTAACAGGAGAAATTTTGAAATACGAAAGAGGAAGATAATAAAAAATTATTATAAAAAGTGAAAAAGAAGTCTAAAGATGGCTTCTTTTCATATGATTTATTATGAAGAAAATTGGGATTATAGTTCGAGAATTCGAAGAAAATAATAAATCGTTTATAGGTTGTCGAAGAGATGTTTTAGATGTTTTTTTGAAATATCCGGTACAGATTATTTTGATTCCGATAGATTTATTATGGGATCAAATTCTTTATTTGGTTCAGCTTTGTGATGGGATTGTTTTAACCGGGGGAGACCATTTTGTAGATAATGATTTTTTGCTAGTACAGTATTTGTATAAGCAAGATATTCCAACTTTGGGTATTTGTCTTGGTATGCAAGCTATGGCTTTAAGTTTTGGAGGATATGGAGAAATAAAAGTTGGGAATAATCATTATTTAAAAGAACATGCTATTGTTATTAAAAAGAATAGTCTTCTTTATAGTATTTTAGGAGTAGAACAAAGTGTAGTTAACAGTAGGCATAAAACGGGTGTTCAAAATACTAATTTAGTGGTAAGTGCTAGAGCGTTTGATGGAGTGATAGAAGCAGTGGAAGATAAGAAGAAGAAATTCTTTTTAGGTTTAGAGTGGCACCCAGAGTCTTTGGTGAATAAAAAAAGTGATTTAATATTTGAAGCATTTATTAAATCACTTATGAAGTAAAGCTAAAAGTTCTTCTATTTCGGCTTGATTTAGAAAAGCACTTTGTAAAGCATTCTCATTCATTTTTAGAAAATCTTGTTTAGTAAAAGAAAATACTTCTTGTAAATCTTGATAGCTTTTTGTAAGATTTGTATTTGATACAGTGCGATTATCAGTGTTTATGGTAACTAATAGGCCCATATCATATAATTTCTTTATAGGGTGATTACTTAATTTTTCATACATGTTAGTATCTAAATTACTTTTAGGACATACTTCTAAAGTTATGTTTTTTTCCTTGATTAGTTTTAAGGCCTTTTCACTTTCAATGGCTCGAACACCGTGTCCTATTCTTTTGGCTCCTAAATTAATAGCATTTATTACACTTAAAGGTTCATCAGCTTCTCCGGCATGAATGGTAAAGGGAATATTTTCTTTTTGAGCAATTTCAAATAGCTCTTGATATAAATTTACGGGGTAAGAAGCTTCTGATCCAGCAAGATCAATAGCAACTACACCATGATTTAAATATTTTTTAGCTAATTTGATTACTTTTAAGTTTTGCTCATAAGAGTCACCACGCATCATACATAATATTAGGTTCGTTTTAATGGGAACTTGGGATAATCCTTTTAATATTGCAGTTACTACTTCATCAAGTGTTAGTCCGGATTTTAGATGTTTATTTGGAGCAAAACGAATTTCTGCATAAATGACATCATCTTTTTGGAGATCTTGGGCTAGTTCGAAAGCTACTCTTTCTAAATTTTCTTTGGTTTGCATAATTTTTAAAGGAATATCAAATTTTGTTAGATATTCCTTTAGAGATGCACATTTAGTTTCGATAGTTGATAACTTTTTAGCTTCTTCTAGATTGATATTTAGTATTTCACTTATTGTAGATGGTCTAATACTGCCATCTAAATGTAAGTGTAATTCGACTTTTTTCATATCTTATCTCTTTCATAGAAGTTATTAATAGAAGTTAGTATTCTGTTTATATTTTCTTCGGTAAATGGTTTATTTAAAACGTCTACTACATTGTAATTAAATGCTTTTTTTATGGTTTCTTCAGTATCATCACCAGTTATAATAATAATAGGGATTTTTTCTAATAAGTTGTTGCTTTTTAAATATTCCAGAACATCAAAGCCATTTAAATTTGGCATATTTAAATCTAGGAGTATAGCATATAAATTGTTATTTTTTATAATGTCTATAGCTTCATTTCCGGTTCTGGCTTTTATAATATTGTATTTTCCATGAATGTTTTTTTCTAAAAAGTTGAGAATTATATTTGAGTCATCAGCGATTAAGATTACTTTTTTTTCTTCATCATTAAAATATTTATTTAATAAATTAATCATATTATTTATTGTTTGTTCTAAATTAGAAAAGTTTTTTTCGATAAAAGCAATATCATTTTCTTTTCCTTTTAATTCATGGCTTAAGAAGACTTCAGCGTCTTTAGTAAATCCTAAATATTTAGATTCGCTTTTTAAGCTGTGGGCTAAAATAGCATAGTTTGTACAATCTTTAGCATTTTTATAATATGCTAGATTATTTAGTTTTTCTGGTAAAGAATTTTTAAACTCTAATAAGTTTTCATTGTAGGAAGACATATCACCCCAAAATTCTAAACTTCCATTTACATCTACATTGTTATTCACTAATAAGTCTATCTTTTTTTCCATACACTAATTACCTCCTAAATACTTATTAATAACTTTATTTAATAATTTGCGATCAATTGGTTTTGATAAGTAGCTATTGAAACCAACACTTAAATATTTTTCATCAGTTCCTTCAATAGCATCAGCTGTTAAAGCTACTACAGAAGTAGTAAAATCTTCTTTTTCTCTTAATTTATCCAATGTTTCGACACCATTTAATTTTGGCATCATTATGTCCATAAAGATTAAATCATAGTGTTTATTGTTTACTTTTTCAATTGCTTCATAGCCACTTATGGCTGTATCTATTTCAAAGTTATATGGTTTCATAAGTGTTTCTGCCACTTTTAAATTAATTTTAGAATCATCAACTATAAGTATTTTTTTATCATGATAGTCTTTGTAAGTAATTTCTTCTTCTACAGTTTCATTTTTAGGTATTTCCATGTTTATAATTTCTTGCTCTAGATAAATACGGAAGGTAGATCCTTCGCCGTATTTGGAGAAAACAGTAATTCTTCCTCCCATAAGATCAACTAAACTTTTAGTTATAGCAAGACCTAAACCAGTACCTTCAGTTGTCGTGTTTTTATCTTCATCAATACGTTCAAATTTACCAAAGATAGTTTCTAGTTTATCTTTTTTAATACCATGACCTGTATCTTTTACGGAAATGTACATGAGACAAGTTTTTGTATCCATTCGGTTAATACAATTGACATTAAAAACGATTTCTCCTTTGTCGGTATATTTAGCCGCATTTGTTAGTATATTTAGTATTACTTGCTTAACTTTGGAAACATCGCCGCGTAATATTCCTGGTAGATCAGGAGAAAAGGTCATTTTAAATTCAATTGGTTTTTCTTTAATTCTTGGTAAAACAAGTTTTCTTAAGCCATCAAATACTTCTCTTGGATTGTAGTTTTTCGGTATAATTTCGACTTTATTAGCTTCGATTTTAGAAATGTCTAAAATACCGTTTACAATTTCTAGTAGTTGTTTAGAAGCATCAACAATATCACCGGCGTATTCTTTCGTTTCTTTTAAATCATCTGTGTCTAACATACATTCACTAAAGCCAACTATAGCATTCAGAGGAGTTCTTATTTCATGGGACATATTTGATAAGAAATCAGTTTTAGCACGATTGGCTTTTTCTGATTGATCTTTAGCTGCATTTAGTTCTTTAATCATTTGAACATCTGGGTTTTCAATTGTGTGATACATAATAAAAATGATTATTGACTGGAAGAAAATCATTAAAGTCAATTTAGGATTTATTTGTTGAATTATGATAACCATAGTTCCAAAAATGATGTAGGCAAGTAGAGGTATGTATTGTCTATTTATTATTTTTTTGATATTTTTAATTAAGCAGTATAACATAATTATGATAAATAGGAAAGAGAAGGCATAATTAATATTTACACTTAATCCATATGAGTAGGTACTTGAACCATTACTATAAATACTAATTGGACATATAAAGATTACTAAACTGATTATAATGGCAAATATTTGAGTAATTGTTTTAAAATGTTTTCTTTTTTCCAAATCAAAGGAAATAGATATGACATAGTAAGTAAAACAAAGACCCCATAAAAAGTAAAATACAATATATAACCTTGCAATAAATACATTAATTAAAGAATCTAAAGGAAATATTTGGAAAGAAAAGAAGCCATATATATCAATACATAATCCAAAAATTGTTAGTAATAACATTTTCGAAAATAATTGTAATTGTAAACTTTTAATGTTTTCTTTAGATTTAAATACAATAAATACTATTAATAAGAATAATAAACTTGCTATAGAAAGAGCAACGCTAAAATATCCCACAATATCACCACCTATAAATTATTTCTTTCTTTGTAAACTTATACCATTTGATTTTACATTTGAGTAGTCTAAATGATAATCAGCGATTAATTGTCTATTTACGATTTTACCACCAATATTTCTTGGAATAGCATTAGTGAATATCCATTCGTATGGTATAGACATTTCATCTAAATTATTATAGCATATATCTTTTAATATTTCTTTAATTTTTTCTTCTTGTCCTACATATTCTGGTTTTAAAACAACGAAAGCTACAGGGACTTCTTGTTCTGAATTATGAGGAACGCCTAGAACATGAGATTCAGCAACATAAGGTTGTTTATTTAAAAATTCAGCAATTTTGTTTGGGTGAACATTAAATCCACATCTCATAAATGTATCAGAAATTCGTTCGGCAAAGTAGAAGTGTCCTGTTTCATCACAGTAACCTAAATCTTTGGTATGTAACCAAACTTTTCCATCATGATGAGTAATTAAAGATTTTTTGGTTTCTTCTTTATTATTTAGATATCCTTGCATGACGGTAGGTGCACTTATACAAATTTCACCAATTTCATTATATTTTAATTCTTCGTCTGTTCCGGGTTTGAAAATGCCCATGTTAGTAAGGGGTAAAGGTGTACCAATACTTCCAAATTTATATTCGCCTTTAGGACCAGTAGCACCACCTAAACATTCGGTTGTACCGTATCCTTGTTTTACATATATTTGGTCTTTGTTTAATTTCTTTTCGACATCAGCTGGTAATTTTGCCCCACCAGATATGGCATTTTTCATTGGTTCAAGTTTTCCTTGGTTAAATAAATCACTGCGGCTCATATAGATGAAATGAACGGGTCCACCAGTAAATTGAACTGGTTTAATTTTGTCGATTACTTCGGTTATTTTGTCGGTTACAAGATTTGGTATCATAACGGCTTCAGTACCTAAAATTCCTTCGTAATGCATAACAGAAAAACCATAAGAAATAGATTGGATTAAAATATCTAAAATTTTATCGCCTTTTTCACAATCAATATCTGCTAGAAAATGTTGGAAAGCTTGAGCATTGATATTTTCATTGGTAAATATAGCTCCTTTAGGAACGCCTGTTGTTCCACTAGTACCAATAATCGCTGCGGTTGAATTAGCTTTATAAAAAGGTTCTTCTACTTTTCTTTTTTTACCGGCTTTTAGAAATTCGTCCCATGTAATTATGTTAGAACGGTATGGAATGTTGTAATCTTTAAAAGGAACAGGTTCTCCTTTAAGTTTAGCAGTGGTATTGGCAACCTTTTTTAAATAATTAGGAATTAATCCGGTTCCGTCTGTTATAATGACGCATTTTACACCACAATTTTGGAAAACTTCTTTATATTTCTCATAAAATCCACTAAAAATAACAACTTTATCTATACTGTTAGTAATTAATATCTTTTCTAGTTCTTTACTTGGTAGACTAGGTATGATAGGATAGGATACGCCACCTAGATAGTTTAATCCATAAATAGAACATCTAGATTCAGGAATGTTTGGTAAAATAATAGGAATTATTTCTTCTTTTTTGGCTCCTATACCATCAAAAGATTTAGCTAGTTTTCGACATTCTTCTAAATAAGTTTTATACTTTATTTTTAATCCGTTTTCAAGATCTTTTCCGGGAATCCACATGGCTGTAGAATTAAGATTGTCTTGAGAATATTTTTCAAGCATTTGATAAATACTCATGTTGATATCAATATTATGAGGATCAATTTTTTGGTAAATATTCATCCATGGTTTATCAACACTAGCATACCCCTTTAATATGCTTTGTACTTTTTTTAAATCTTCTTTTTCAAGATTTATTTGATTAATATTCATATTTCCCTCCTGTTTTGTTATTCTATTTTAACTATAATATAAATTTGCTAATATTTCAATAACAACTTGCTTTTTTCC
>CALVXO010000029.1 GCA_944371325.1 uncultured Bacilli bacterium
GCATTGTAGTATATTAAAATGAGTATTATGAAGTAGTCAGTTACACCAATATATATCAAAATCAACTAGTCATAATAAACAAACAAGGCATGTTGAATGTGTTTGTTTATTAAAACTACGTTAAATATGGTTTAAACAAGATAATAATAGTTGATAAAGAGGTTTTAATTTATGATTAAAATAGAGTTTATAAAGTATAAAAATATTGCAATTGCTTTAGATAATAATATTAAAGTTGGTGAATGCGAGTTTATAGTTGATGATGATATATGGAATATTGTTCATACATATGTTGATGAAAATTATAGAGGAACAGGAATAGCAAAACAATTAGTAATGTGTGTTATTAATGAAGCAAAAAAAGATAACAAAAAAATTGTTGCAGAGTGTATGTACGCTAAAAAAATATTAATGAATAGGAAGTAATTATACTTTATCTTAAATTATTGATAGATAATTATATATTTATATATTTATTTTTATCTATGATTGTTGCTTAAATGACTACTATTATATTGATTTAGTAATTGATAAAATTATGAATTTGCATTATATTTAATTGTGTGTTAAAATAAGTCAAATTTCAAAAGGGGGATTTTATGGCTAAATTTTATCAACCTAAAGAAGTAATCTTTAGAAGTAATTTACAGTCAATACCAAATATATATGATTTACCACGATTAGGTGCTGGTCATGATGGAAGAGTATTTAAATTTAATAATAAAGCTTTAAAATTGTTAAAATATGACATTAGTTTAAGAAAAGAAAAGAATTTAATGACTTTCCCAAAAGCAGTATATTTTTTAGATGAATTAAATTTAAAAAGAATAACTAAACCTATTGATATATTATTAGATAGTGAAGGGGTTTACGCTGGTTATGTTATGGATTATTTAGAAGATGTTACTGATAAAAAGAAAAAAGGTACACCTATTTATCGGGAGTCATATGAATTTAGTTGTGGTGATTTGATTCATTCAATGTATGATTTAATGGAAGATTTTAATGAATTAACTAAAAAAAATGTTTTAGCAACAGATATAAATAGAGGAAGTTATATTTATACTACTGATTTTATTCACTTATGTGATATGGATAAATATCAGACTGGTCTAATAAGAGTAGAAGATCAAAATAGATGTATTTTAAATTATGTATTTGCTAAATATTTATATTGTATCATGTCAAAAGATTTAAGTAGAGATCAATTAAAAAAATTAAATGAGTGGGTTAAAAAAGTTACAAATTCAACTACTTTTCTAAATAATCTAGAAAAAGAAATTGGAACTGATTATAGAAGTTCAATTGGTGAATATACTGAATATAAAGTAAAAAAAATATTAATAAATCATTAAAAAATTAATGATTTTTTTTATTCAACCAATGGTTTGTTGATTTTATATAAATTCTTAATTATAATTTAGATGGTAGGTGATTTATATGGAAAATGAAAATATTGGGAAATTAATTTCTAAAATAAGAAAAGAAAAAGGAATGACACAAAAAGATTTGGCTGATAAATTAAATGTAACAGATCGAGCTGTTTCTAAATGGGAAAGGGGTATATGTTGTCCAGACATATCATTACTAAAAGATTTATCTAGTATATTAGGGATTTCTATTTCAAAGCTAATATGTGGAGAAGAAGTATCTGAGGAAAGTATCAATAAAACAATCCAATATACTGAAAAAAACATAAAACAAAGAATTATTAAATATTTAAATATAGCTTTAATTAGTATTATGATATTTTTAATTATATTTGTTGTATTAAGTATTTTAAAGGTAGAATTTAGATATCATAAAAAATATAAATATACTATTGACTATGAAGCAAAGATAAAAGCTTTAGAAGAATCAAATTTAAAACAATATGAAGAAATAAAAAATAAAGTTGATTTAATTTTAAATAATCAAGGAAAATATAGTGATGATGATTATAAACGTATAACAAATTATATTGAAAATATCAAAAAAGTTTTAAATTTAAATGAATTTGAGTATTTTAAGAAAGAATATTATACTTATGATGATTTAGAAAAATTAAGTAAGACCTATAATAGCTATAATAATTATGATGATAGATTTATAGATTATAGTGTGGATAATGCCATTGATGTTTATTATTTATTAATAAAATACGATATAAGTAAAGCAAATAATATTACTAATTGTAGTTGGATGATTGATAATCATTGGGGAATTAAAAATATTATAACATCTCTTAATACAGATTTTTCTCTTTATTATTATAATGTTTCTAAAGAACTAGCTAATAATATTTACTTTTCTTTAGATAATAGATATGATTTATATTATTTAGTATTAAATGATATTATAGAAGTAGGTGATATAAGTGAAAATATTTAAATTTATTTTAAGTATTATATTAACTATTTTATCTTGTTTTTTCATAATAAAATGTAATGATGGTAGTTCGATATTTACACTTTTGATTTTATTATTAATGTCTATACCATTTTATTTATTGTATAAAGATAAAAGAAAAAATAAAATATATACGATTATAGTGAGTACAATTGTATTGTTTTTAATGGTGTATATATTATCTAATACAATTGATATTGTTTCATCATATGGTGTTTATTTAGGAAACGCTGAAGATTCAATTAATTATAGCTATACTAAAGTATCATTTTCATTTGAAATTTTATTTATGTTTTTATATTTTATATCTTTATTTTTAAATCTTTTTATTACATGTAATAATTTTATTAAAGATAAAAGCAATAATAAAATTGATATATTATCTAGTATTATATTTTTATTAAATATAATTATTTATTTAAATGCTTATTTTAATTCTAAATTACCAGAAATAACAAATTATTCAATGATATATCATAATGCAGATTATGTATCGCAATTTTATGGATTATTTGCAATTATGTTTATATGTATAATATTATATAATAAAATAAATAGCCAAGATTAAGGGCTATTTATTTGTTATTCGATAAAAATTAAAAGAAGGTTTGTTAAATAATCTAAATTTATATAATGATGTACCTAATCCACTTGATATATATAAATCAGTATTATTTATTTTGTAATATTCGTCATAGTATTTTTTAGCTCCTTCTGGAGTATATAACTTCCCAATAATAGGTAATCTTACTTGACCAGCATGAGAGTGTCCCGCTAATATTAAGTCATATTTGTTTAAATCTAAATTATCCACAGTATCAGGTTCATGAACTAATAATATTGAATAAATAGGTTTAATATCATCTGTTTTTAATTCAGATATGTATTTATCAAATTGTTCTGTTTTTATACCAATATCTTCATCACCATAACCAATACCTGAAATGATAATAGGTTCATTGCTTTTTGAATAAATTAGTTCATATTTGTTATCCAAACTAGTAAATCCACTTTCTTTAACAATATAATTATAATCATCTAGTGGAATATCATGATTACCACTTATAGCATATTTACCTAAATTGGCTTCTATTTTACTTAAGCAATTTATAATTATATCTTTATCGTATTCTAATCTTTCATCAAGTAAATCACCAGTCATTACAACAATATCAGGTTTTATTTCATTTACTTTTTCCACAATATTATTTAATTGTTTTTCATAAACAATTGATCCATAATGAATATCAGTTAGATGAACTATTTTTAATCCATGGTAAGAATCTGTTATTTTACTATTAACTACTTTGTATTCTTTAACTTTTAATCCTTTAGTAGCAATAAATCTAGAATATAATAATCCTAAAACAATTATTAAAACAAAAACAATCAAACTAATAATAAATCTTTTCATTACAACTCCTTAGATAAAAAATAATAATACTGTTTCTATAAATATCATAATACCATTGTGGAAAAAGTGTAAACTCATTGGGATAAATATATTTTTAGATTTTACTAGTGTATAAGCAAATACAGCACCTGGAATTGAATAAGGAATTATATAAATTAAATCAATTAAATTATTAAATGAACCTATAACATGTAATCCACCAAAAACTAATCCAGATAAAATAATAAATACTAAATCATTTTTAAATATTTTTCTGAAACTAAATCTAAATATGGTTTCTTCTAAGAAAGGTGCGAATAATACGGCTGATACTATCATATAAAATGGTGCTTTTACTAATGTATCATTTATTGCTTGTTGATTAGTTGCTACAGAATTTGGAAATAATGTAATTATAATAAAGTTGCTTATCAACATTAAAGAAAATGCTAAAGCCCAATATTCCATATATTTTGGCATATAATTTTTAAAGTTTTTAACATAATCTTTAAAATCTCTAATATATTCTTTACGATAGATAAAGAATAAAATAAGTAAATAAATTAATTCAGTAACCATTAAATAAACAATCTTATTAAACAAACTTAAATTATAGTAATTAATGCCTAACAAACTTAAAGGTACAGTTTGAAAATAACTATATATAAAATAAGATATAACTACGCATAACCCTAAAATAGGTTGTTTTAATTTTTCTTTTATCATTGTCTCACCATAATACATTATATCATTTTAACTAAAAATAATAAATCTTTTTTAGAAAAATGTTTTAAAATCTGAAATTTATGATATAATATTATTGCATGAGGAGTGGGACATAATCCCACTCTTTAATATAGTTGGAGGTCTTATGGAAAGTAAAATTAAAGAATTAATTGAAAAACCAATTACGGATTTAGGTTATATTCTAGATGATGTAAAGTATGTAAAGGAAAATAATACTAATTTTTTAAGAATAATTATTGATAAAGAAGGTTTTATTAATATTAATGATTGTGTTAAGGTGAACGATTTAGTTAATCCACTATTAGATAAAATTGATTTTATTGATGAAAGTTATATTGTGGATATTTGTTCAAAAGAGAAAGGATGTGATTAATTTGAACAATAAAGAATTTAAAACAGCTTTAGATTTGTTGGTTAAAGAAAAAGGTATATCTAAAGATTATATTTATGATGCTTTAGAACTTGCTTTAACATCAGCTTATAAAAAGAATTACAAATCTTTGACAAATGTTCGAGTTGCCATAGATAGAGAAATTGGTGATATTCATGTTTATTCTTTTAAAACAGTTGTTTTAGATGAAGAACATGAGGCTAGAGAACCTATTATGATTGAAGTAGAAGATACAGAATCAGAAGAAGAAGGTGCTACTATTGAAGTAGAAAAACCTTACATATTTGATAAAAGAATTCATATAACTTTAGAAGAAGCTAGAAAAATTATTCCTGATATTGAAGTCGGTGAAACAATTGAAGAAGAGGTAACTCCAAAAGATTTTGGTAGAGTTGCTGCTGCAACTGCAAAACAAGTGGTTATTCAAAAAATTAAAGAAGCTGAAAAAAATATTATTATGGAACAATTTGCTGACAAACAAGATGAATTAGTAACTGGTTTAGTAGCTATGGAAGATGTTAGAAATTATTATATTGATTTAGGTCGAGCTCAAGGTATATTACCAAAATCAGAAACAATTCCAGGTGAAAAAATAAAAATGGGTTCAAGTATTAAAGTATATGTAACAAAAGTAGAAAGTACAGGTAAAGGACCACTTATCCTTTTATCAAGAAATCATTATGGATTTATTAAAAGATTATTTGAACTTGAAATACCAGAAATAAATGAAGGGATTATTTTAGTTTACAGTGTTGCAAGAGAAGCAGGTGTTAGATCTAAAATTGCTGTTTATTCAGAAAATCCTAATGTAGATCCAATTGGTTCATGTATAGGTGAAAGAGGAACTAGAATTGCTAATATATTAAAAGAGTTAGGTCCAGAAAAAGTTGATATTGTAGCATATACAACTGATAAAACTAAATTTATTGAAAATGCTTTATCTCCTGCTAAAAATTTACATGTATTTTTAACTGATGAAAAGAAACAAGAAGCATTAGTAGTAGTAGATAATGATAATTTATCTTTAGCAATTGGTAAAAAAGGATTAAATGTTAAATTAGCTTCTCGTTTGACTAAATATAAATTAGATATTAAAACTATTGATCAAGCAAAAGAAATGGGCATAAACATTGTAGGTGAGTAAAGTGAAAGTAAAAAAAATACCAATGCGTTCATGTGTGGTAACAAGAGAAAAATTACCTAAACAAGAATTAATAAGAGTTGTAAGAACTCCAAATCAAGAAGTAATAATAGATTTAACAGGTAAAGCAAATGGTAGAGGTGCTTACTTAAAAAAAGATTTAGAAGTTTTTGAAAAAGCAAAAAAAACTAAAGTTTTAGATAAAATTTTAGAAATAGAGGTTAAGGATGAAATTTATGAAGAATTAAAAAAAACATTATAGGAGGTGTTTATTATGATGAGTGTATTAGAATACGCTAATGATGTAAACAAAAGTGTAGCTGAAATATTAAAAAAATGTGAAGAATTTAATATTCCAGTAAATAATGAAGATGATTTATTAAGTGAAGATGATATTGTTATATTAGATAATGCTAATTATGACGATATGGATGAAATAGTAGAAGAAATAATTGAAAACAAAAATATAAAAATAGATGATTCAGTATCTAAACAAAAATTAAAGAAAAAACAAGATATTAAACCATCTAAAAAAGATTTCCAACAAAAGAAAAAAGAAATGTATAAAAATAAAACAAAATTAATGACTAATAAAACTAATGATAATGTTGTTTTATATAAAGAAAATATGACAATAGGTGAACTTGCTAATGAATTAGGTGTAAACAGTAGTGAATTAGTAAAAAAATTATTTTCTTTAGGTATTATGGCAACTATTAATAATGCAATAAGTTTTGAAAATGCGGAAATATTAGTTTTAGAATATAACAAAGAATTAAAAAGAGAAGAAACAGTAGATGTTACTAATTTTGAAGAGTATGAAATTATAGATAAGGAAGAAGATTTAGTAAAAAGACCTCCAGTTGTAACTGTTATGGGTCATGTTGATCACGGTAAAACAACATTACTAGATGCCATAAGAAAAACTGATGTAGCCAGTGGTGAGGCAGGAGGAATTACTCAAGCTATTAGTGCATATCAAGTTAAAGTAAAAGATAATTATATTACTTTTATTGATACTCCTGGTCATGCTGCATTTACGGAAATGAGAGCAAGAGGAGCAAGCATTACTGATATTGTAATAATTATTATTGCTGCTGATGATGGTATAATGCCACAAACTGAAGAAGTAATAGATCATGCTAAAGCTGCTAATGTTCCTATTATAGTAGCAATTAATAAGATAGATAAACCAGAAGCTAATGTTGAAAGAGTAATGACTCAATTAACAGAACATGGCTTAACTCCTGAATCATGGGGTGGAGATACAATTGTTAATTTAATTTCTGCTAAATCAGGACAAGGTATTGACGAATTATTAGATAGTATTTTATTAGTAGCTGAAATGAATGATTATAAAGCAAATCCTAATAGATATGCGGTAGGAACTGTAGTTGAATCAAGATTAGATAAACATTTAGGACCAGTTGTTACAGTTTTAGTACAAAATGGAACATTAAGATTAGGTGATCCAATTGTTGTTGGTCATGCGTATGGTAAAGTAAGGACTTTAAAAGATGATAAAGGATTAAATTTAACGTCAACTAAATTATCTCAACCTGTTGAAATAACTGGTATTAATGAAGTACCTAAAGCTGGTGATAAATTTATGGCGTTTGAATCAGAAAAAGAAGCAAGAAATATTGGAATCAAGAGACAAGAAATGGCAAAACAAAAGGAAATGATACCGACTAAATCACTTACTTTAGAAGATTTATTTAATAAAATCCAAGAAGGTAAAAAAGAAATAAATGTAATTATTAAAACTGATGTTAATGGTAGTGCTGAAGCAGTAAAAAATTCTTTAGAAAAACTAGATGTTGAAGGTGTTAAAGTTAATGTTATTAGAAGTAGTGTAGGAGCTATTAAAGAAAGTGATATTGTTTTAGCTAAAGCTTCTAATGCAATAATAATTGGTTTCAACGTAAGACCTGATAGCAAATTAAAAGATTATGCTAAAGAACAAGGCGTTGAAATAAGATTATATGACATAATTTATAAAGTAGTAGAAGAAATGGAAGCCGCTATGAAAGGTATGTTAGAACCAGTTTTTGAAGAAAAGATAATAGGAACTGCTGAAGTAAGAAAAATCTTTAAATTTTCTAAAGTTGGTACAATTGCAGGTTCTTATGTAGTTGATGGTGTTATTAAAAGAGATTCTAAAGCAAGATTGATTAGAGATGGTATTGTTGTATACGATGGAAATATCAATTCAATTCAAAGAGAAAAAGATTCCGTTAAAGAAGTTAAAAAAGGATTAGAATGTGGAATAACAATTGAAAATTATAACGACATAAGAGAAAAAGATCTTATCGAAGCATATGAAATGGTGGAAGTTAAAAGATGAGTATAAAAATAGAAAGAATTGCTAGTAATATAGTAAAAGAAATAAGTTATATATTAGCTTATGAAGTTAAGGATACTGATATAAAATTTGTAACAGTAACTGATTGTAAATTAAGTAGTGATTTAAGTTATGCTAAAATATATGTAACAGTATTAGATGATAATAAAAAAGAAACTACTATGAAAGCATTAAATGATGCTAAAGGATTTATAAGAAAAGAGTTAGCTGATCGAATCGATATAAGACATACACCTGAATTAGAATTTGTATATGATGAATCTATCGAATATGGCAAAAAAATAGAAGATATTATTGAAAAAATTCACGAAGAATAGTTATTTTGACAAAAATAACTATTTTTGTTAATATACTCAACTACCAGGAGGAATTATTATGTTAAAAATTTATAATAAAGCCTTATGTGTATTTAATAGATATTATGTATTACAAAGGGAAAGTACTAATGATGTCAAGAAGAGAAATGGAATCGATAAAAAATATTTGCATACTATGGAAGTTGTAAGAGATGGTTCTTCTGTAGTTACAGATTTAAATTTTAATGAAACCTTTATTGAATTATCTAAGTTAGCTTTTTTAAATCATGATGTTGGAAGATTTGAACAAATGTTAAAAGTTGGAAACTATAATGATAATGAATTGGTTTCATTAATTGGATTAAATCATGGTGAATTGGGTAAACAAATATTAGAAAATGGATTAATAAAATATGAAATTCCTAGTACTAGATCTTTTGATAGACCAATATTAGAAAGCGTTGCTAAACATGTTAATGGTAGATTTGATGATAAAGATTTATTAGTTTTGAGTAGCAATTTATTAAAAAATTTAGATGCAATAGAATTTTTTAATAAAGCAAGTGATGAAGAAAAGAAAAAAGTTATTAATGCCATAACTCAAATAGTTCAAGATGTTGATAGATTAGATATATATCATCAAATAATAGAAGGACGTTGGATTCCGACAAAATGTGAAGAACCGGTTGATTCAAAAATATTAGATATGTTTTATAAAGGACAATATTTAAATATTGCTGAGATAAAAAAACAAGGATTGTGGAATTCAAATGTCGGTGAATTGGTAAGATTAAGTTTTATTAATCAAATAAGATTATTAAGTGTAGCAAAATTGATTAAAGATGAAAATATAATTTTAAAAATGAAAGAAATAAGACAAAATCAATATACTAAAGACGCTTTTGATTTCATGCAAAATAAGTTAGAAGAAATGATAAATAATAGTGATGGAATAAGAATAAAACTCCGAAATTAAAATCGGAGTTATTTTTTAATGACATCGATGAAACCATTTTGAACATATTTAGTTTCATTTACAACAATAAAAGCATTTTTATCTATTTTTTTTACTATCCGTTGTAAATGATTAAAACTATTGTTATTTATTTCAATAAACAACATATATTTCTCTTGAGTATTGTCTTTGCCTTCGACATCCATAACTGTAACACCATATCCATCATTTCTTAAGGTATTTACCATATTTGGATATGCTTTATTTGTAATAACTTGAACACTTAAATTACTAGAAATTAGTTTTTTTGATAAAATGCTACCTATAAAAGTTCCTGTAGCAAAACCTAAAGAATATGATATTGCAATCCAAATACTTGTTTCATCAGTATTTAATGCTTCTTTAACTATTATAAACCATACAAAAACTTCAAAAAAACCCACTAAACTAGCATATAGAGATTTACCTTTAACAGTAATAACTGTTCTTAATGTACCTAGTGAGACATCTAAAATTCTAACAAAGAAAATTTTTAAGCATAAAAATAATAATTGCATATTATCACCAATTATAGTATGTCTTTTTTTAATAATTTTACTATTATTTTTTTTAATTAAAAAGTCAAGTGCAACTTTTGAATAAGTATAATATTCTACAGATAACATGTTTATGCCGAGAAA
>CALVXO010000030.1 GCA_944371325.1 uncultured Bacilli bacterium
ATATCAACTTCTTTTAGAAATTGATATTCTATATGTTAAGTTCAAACATAAAGTTCGAACAGATTTCCCAATGGAGCGATAACTTTACTTATATTCGAAAAATTATACTCCCAAGATGGATTAAATCAACTGATAAATAAATTATAGCAGATATTAGGATTATTTCAAGTAGGAGTCCATAAAAATCAGTTAAAATGGTAAATCTTCTTTGGAAATTTTAGATATATCAAAATCTTCAAATGGATCTTTTTCTAATAGTTCTAGTCCAAAACCTTCAGCAAGACTTGTATACCAATAATTATCTTTAGGTAATTGTTTTATTATTTTTTTAACAGTGTTATACCACATAGGTTTATTTTTATATCTTAATCTATCATATATAGTATCTATTAAATCATAATGTTGCTTTGAACTTTTATTAATTATTAATAAAAAATATTTTTCAAATAAATAGTCTTGTAAAAGTTCATTTGAATCCATAGTTAATTTTTCTATTATAATATCAATTATGTCTTGTAAATTACTAAAATTTTCTAATATATGTATTGAATTTTCTAATATATATCCTTTTTGTTGTTCAGATGGCATATAATCTCCACCATCATATTCAAAATCTAAGTATAATTTAGAAATATCTTCTAGAGCTATATCCTCTATTTTATTTTTTGCTAAATTAGATAAATTTTTCCAAATGCTTGAAGAGATAAATTTTAATAATGATATAATTTCTTTTTCTTGTACATTACCGAATAAATCTCTTTCAATTACATCACAATAATCTTTAAATTCTTCAGGTGATAAGTTATTAACTAATTCATCAATTATTTTATCTTTTAATTTTGGTATATTGTCTCTATTTTTATAAAGCATTACTGATAATTCATAATATTTATTATTTGGAATAGTAGAAATTAAACTTTTGGCATATCTTTCTGTATTTGGAAATAATTCATTTGTAATTTCTAGGTACCAATCATCTATGCTATTTATACTTTTACTTCCAAATATTTCTTCTAAAATTACTTCATCTAAAAGGACTAATATAGCATCTGCAATTTTTTTTGAATATTCTTGTTTAGAATGACTCATAGGATTTCTAAAATATTCGATTAATCCTTTTGATAAATCCATAATACCTCTATGTTTATTTTTATCAGTTTCAGTCTCTAACTTATTTATTTTTATTAAAGGTTTTTTTTCAGAAAATGCTTTATTAATTAAGTCAACTCCATCATTATCCTTTAAATCAGATTTTTTTCTTATTTCAGTTGTTAAACATAATAAAGCATCTCTTACAACTTCAGTATAATCTTTATTTTCATAATGTATTTTTATTGATTCTTTTAATATTTCTTTCACGTAATAACTCCTTTCTATGTTGATTGTAATACGCAATCGTTTATTTCCTTAATCATTTCATTATCATATTGTTTTGATTGCTGTTCGTTATCAATGTATTTAATATTTAATCCTATAAAATTAAATAATCTATTTTCTATTTTTTGTATATTTTTAAACGTTACTTTAAATTTGTTAGACGTTTCAAAAATTGAATGAGATTGATTATTTGCACTATATCCTAGTCTGTATTTTATTTTTTCAATATCTGTTTTAGTGAAATCATCATTCATATAATTGGAAATAAAATCGTCTAACTCAAATGCTAATTTGTAAATCACTTCAGCATTTTCTTTTTGTTCATTAGTTAACTTTATTGATGATAATATGTTTTCTATATTTAAAGTAGTACTAATCTGTGCTTTAACTTTATTTATTATATTAAGAGATACTATGATGTCGTATAACATCTCTTGCGTGATATCAATAAGGCCACTAGATAACTCTTTAAAATTTGTGACTAATAGTTCCGATTCAAAATCATCACTTCGTTCTAAGTTGCATTTTTTACATAATATTCTAATATTATTTTCGTCTGAAGAGCCACCTTTTGACCAAGGAATAATATGATCAAAGTGAATATCTTTATCTAAAACATTTTTTGAACATATCTGACACACATTATTATCTCGTCTACTAACTCTTAATTGTACTTCACGGGAAATATTTCTAGAAATTGTTCTTAATTCTTTTGTCTCAGTAAAAGGTTCTGCCATTATATATACAGGACAAACATGTCCAAATATTTTGCATATTTTTTCTTTGTCAATATCCTCAGTTGGCATATACTCAACCGTCGGACCATACGGACAATATCGTATTTCCCAGCAAGGTTTACATACTGCTTTTATTCTTTTTTTCCAGTTTATTTTTTTTGCCCAACAATTTATATCCATATACATCTCCTAAAAAATATTTTATTGAAATATTATATCATTTATTTACAATATTTTAAATATTTTATTTAATTTTTCAAACAAATATTGAACAAATTAGTTCTTGATGATATAATTATGTTATACTCGTGAATATAAATGGAGGAAATTTGTATGGAAGTAAATTACAACAAATTATGGAAATTATTGATTGATAAAAATATCAATAAGACTGAGCTAATAAAAAAAACTGGAATAACATCAAATGCAATGGCTAAAATGGGGAAAAATGAAACCGTGCAATTAGATGTCTTGATTAAAATTTGTAAAATATTAGATTGTAAAATAGATGATATTATTGAATATTAGTAAGTGGGAGTGATCATTATGGCAAATAAATCAATAGAACCACAAATTGCTGATATGGCAAACGGTTGGTTAAAAGAATACAAATTAGATTATAAATTAGAACAAGAGTCATTAAATAACGAAATAGATACCGCATTAAATGAATATTATTCAAAAAGTGGCGGAAAAGGTGGAAATCGTCCAGATGCAAAATTATTATTACAAGATAAAAATTTAAACTATTATCCTATTCTTATTGAATATAAAGGATATAAAGATAAATTAGTTAAGCTTGATTCAAATGGACAAGTTGAAAATAGAAATTCTAAAAACGAACCTATATTAAATAATATAAATTCTTATGCAGTAAATGGAGCCGTACATTATGCAAATGCTCTTTTACATTATACAAGTTATACGGACATTATTTCTATTGGAATGACTGGTTATAAAGATGAGAGAAATCAAATTAAATATGAAATTGGCGTATACTATGTTTCAAAAGAAAATTTTGGTATTGGACAAAAAGTTGATGATTATACTGACTTTTCATTTTTAAAGAAAGAAAACTTTGATGAATTTATTGATAAGGTTAAAAGATTACAATTATCTCAAGAAGAAGTTGAAAAATTAAGAGAAAAAAGAGAAAAAGAGATTGAAGCAAGTCTTGTTAAACTTAATAATGATATTTATCAAAATGAAAAGGGATTATCTGAAAGTGATAGAGTCTACTTAGTTGCAGCTTCTATAATAGCAAATCTTGGTATTCCTGGTAAAGTGGCTTCACTTGATAAAGCAGATTTAAAGTCTTCTACTGAAGAAAATAATAAAGATGGAGATATTGTTGTTAGAAAAATTAAAGCATTCTTGAAAGAAAAGAATTTACCAGATGCAAAAAAAGATTTAATTGTTAGAACTTTAACTAATACATTAACATCTGATAATATAAATAAAGTAAATAACGGAGAAAGTCAACTTAAAAGAATATTTACAAAAATTGTTGATGATTTAGGTATTTATTATAAAATTGGTTTGTCTACTGATTTTACAGGAAAATTATTTAATGAAATGTATAGTTGGCTTGGATTTACTCAAGATAAATTAAATGATGTTGTACTTACTCCATCTTATGTAGGGAATTTATTAGTAAAATTAGCAAGAGTAAATATGGATTCATATGTTTGGGATTTTGCTACAGGTTCTGCTGGATTACTTGTTGCTGCTATGAATGAAATGTTAAATGATGCTAAAAATAAAATTAAATCACCAGAACAATTAACTATTAAATCTGCTGAAATAAAAGCAAATCAATTATTAGGATTAGAAATTTTACCAAGTATATATATGTTAGCAATTTTAAATATGATTTTAATGGGAGATGGAAGTTCTAATATATTAAATAAAGATTCAATTAATGATTTTGAAGGATACTATGGTTTTGGCAAAACAGATACCAAATTTCCTGCAACTGCATTTGTTTTAAATCCTCCTTATTCTGCTTCTGGTAATGGTATGATATTTGTAGAAAAAGCATTATCTATGATGGATAAGGGTTATGCGGCTATTATTATTCAAAACTCTGCTGGATCAGGTAAAGCAATTGAATATAATAAAAATATTTTAAAACATAGTACATTACTTGCAAGTATAAAAATGCCAATAGATTTGTTTATTGGAAAATCAAGTGTTCAAACTAATGTATATGTATTTAGAGTTGGTGAACCGCATAATAATGATGATATTGTTAAATTTATTGATTTTTCTAAAGATGGATATACTAGAACAAATAGAAAGAAAGCAAGTAATAATTTAAAAGACACGAATAATGCTAAAGGAAGATATCAAGAAATAGTAGATTTGGTTAGATTTGGTAAATCGAAATTAAATATATTCACTGAAAAAGAATATTATGAAGGTCATATTGATATAAACAATGGCGCTGATTGGAATCAGAGTGCTCCTGTTGATACAAAACCTACAATAGAAGATTTTAAAAAAACGGTTAGTAATTATCTAGCTTGGGAAGTTTCTAATCTTTTAAAGAATGAAAACAAAAGTGATGGTGATTGCTTGGGAAAATAGATGCCCTGCTCAACGAAAAATTGAGTAATGTTGAGTGGGGCAAATATAAACTAGATGATTTATTTGATATTGTTGGAACTAAATCTCTAGATAGTAATGCAATAACTTTTGTTAAATGTGGTATAAATTTTGTTGGACGAACATTTGAAAATAATGGAATACAAGGCAAGATTGATTTACAAGATTTCGAACCCAATAAAGCCTATACAATAACCGCAACGGTAATTGGAAATTATAAGTATGTAAAATATCAAAAAGAACCATATTATTGTTCTCAAAATATTAACAGATTAACACCAAAAAGTATTATTACAAATTGGAATGAAAAGATTGCTTACTTCTTTGTAACCAATATCCAAAAATTTGTATCTTTATATGATAATCAACAAGGGGGATATAAATTACAAGACATTAAAAATCATGTTATAAATGTTCCTATTAAAGATAATAAAATTGATTTTGATTTTATGGAGTCGCTTATAAGCGAACTTGAAGAGGAGCGTATAAGCGAACTTGAAGCTTATCTACAAATAACAGGTCTTGATAATTATAAACTAACTAATGAAGAACAAAAAGCTATTGATGAATATGAACATTTAGATTGGAGTAAATATCAAATAAAAGATATATTTGATATACGTTCATATAAAAAGAGATTTGATGCAAACAAGGTAAAAATAACTGAAAATATTGGACACCCATATATAGTAAGAATGGGAAATAATAATGGTTGTAAAGGATATATAGAAGCTGATGAACAATTTTTAAATGAAGGTAATACAATTTCTTTTGGACAAGATACTGCAACTATGTATTATCAGGAAAAACCATATTTTACTGGTGATAAAATAAAAATATTACATTCTAAAATTGACGGATTTGGAAAACTAAATGCACAATTCTTTTTAACTGCTATGAATAAATCATTTAGTTCTTATTCTTGGGGAGCATCTAGATTTAATGTAGAAAGCCTGCAAAAAGAAACAATAAATCTACCTATTAAAGATAATAAAATTGATATATCAACTATGAATCTATTAATTTCAGCAATATCAAAATTAGTTATTAAAGATGTAGTATTATATAAAAATAAAAAGATTGAATTAACAAAAAAAATTATAGATAAAAATACGAATTGAAAATTTCAAAGTAAAAAGACAATCAGGTTATAAACACCTAGAATTGTCTTTTTCTTTGTTTAAATCTTTATCGAAATTATTAATATTATTTTGTATAATTTTAGAACGTTCTTCAATATTATTGCAATAATTTTTTATTTTACGAAGTTCTTTAATTGATGGCTGGATATTATTTATTTCAGTGAGTATTTTAGATTTGTCTTCTTCAGTTTTTACTCTGTGATATCGTTTCCAAAGATTTTCTCTTTTACTCATTAGAGAACTATATTCTTGATAATTATTTTTAGAAAATGCCTTTAAATCGTCAATAGTTTCAATATTATTTTTTACCATAAATCTTGTTTCTTCAGATATTTGATTCATCTTTTTTATATCCTGTCTAATTGAATAAGGTAAATATTGTTTAGGATGCTTTTCTGGAAAGACTTTTAATAAATAACAATAATATAAATATAAGCCATATATACCTTTATGATGTTTATAAGTTTTAGAATATTCTTCAAAGATAATTCTTTGTGTTAAAGGTTTAAATATAATTTGTCTGGATAAATATAATCGCTTATTTATACTATCTATTGAATAATCATTACCAAATGCTTTTTCTATTCTAACTTTATCATATCCATCTTTATAAATAGTTATTATACCATTACGAGAATATACCTGATAATCTATTTTTTTAAGTCGTTCTATAACTTGTTTAAGAGTAACTGAATAACTTATGACATTATCTAAATCTTCTTTCATTATTTTATAATAATCATTATTTAAAATTTTATATTTATAGGTATTTTTATAACCAACATCTTCTTCAAGAACACTTAATCCATATTCTGCACAAATTGAATCTGATATTTGTCTTAATTTTGCTAGATTAGTTCTATTGTTATTATATTTCTTTCCAGTTTTAAATGAAACGGAGTTCAGTATAAAATGATTGTGTATATGATTAGTATTTTGATGGGTAGCAACAACCACTTCATAATCTCCAAACATTTCTTCTGCAAACTTAACTCCAATTTCGTGTGCAATATTAGCAGTTACTTCTCCTTCTTTAAAAGACTGATAACCGTGAAAAGCAAGGATACCATCTATTTTTCCATATTGTTCTTTAGTAAACTTCATATCATCATAAGGATTATTTTCAGAACAATTTATGCAACTAACATAACATACTTTTTCTTGTTTAAAATTATACTCGTTATCGGTAAGTTCAAGATAATTATAAGTGTCTTTACTATAATCTTTATTAATTGTTTTCTTGGGATTGATGATATAATTTATAGATTGTTTTAAATTATTTTTAATACTCCAAATTGAAGTTGTTGCCATACAAAGGTTTATCCTTTCTAAAAAGTGGATTTATATGGTGGGAGTATAAATCCGTTGCTTGCTTATAGATAATATCAAACATAGATTAACTCCTTTAATATAATTTCTTCAATAATATTCTTGTAATTATTCATCAATTTTACCCATTCAATTTGATTTATTTCTTTGTTTTTTTCAGATAGTCTTTCATCAGTTTTAATATAATTATCCATTAATTCATTTAATCTTTCTTCACATTCATTACTGACTGAAAGAAGATGTTTTGTTAATTCCTTTTTCATTAATAATGATTGATATAATCCTTTTTTATATTTCTTAATATAATTTAATCTTAAATAACCATACTTTCCAATTTGCTGAAAAGTTTCTTTTTTTATTATTAAGTTTGGTAATAAATAATCTCCTACTTGTATATATTTAATATTCATAATTTAATCAATTCCTTTCTAATTTTCTAATAATTTATTTGGTTTATAACTTACAATTCCATATCTATCTTTAATATTTTCTTTTGATATTGGAAAACCATTTGTATTAGTTAATGCTACAAATCTTATAATTTTTTCATCAACTTTTGGTTGATATTCAAAAGTAATTTCATTAGTTTCAGTATCAATATTTTCATACATTTCATAAAAAGAAGTTTCAAAATATTCATTCATTTTAGATAAATATTTATCTAGTTGTTCTTCATTCATTCTACTACCTTTAATATAATCTTCTTCATTATTAATCATAACGGGTACTGCAACATCAAATATTCCTACATCATAAAACTTTAATAATTGATTAACAAATCCATTTCTAAAATTAATTTTTTCAAGAATTAAATTTCCTTTATTATCTTTCTTTATTTCGATAGTATCAATAAATTTAGAAATAAATTCTTGTTTTTCAGACTTATCCATAACATTCCATTTTGATTTTAATAATGAATTTAAAGTATCAAGTCTTATCATTTTTTCTTTTTCTAAATCTCTTTCTGCAAGTAATTCGTGTGGTGAATAATTAAAATTTTCTAAATTAATTAACTCTAGTTTTTTTGTTTCAAGATTAGCAAGTTTATCTTCAATTAGTTTATAATCTTCTTTAAAATCATCAATTTCAACAATGCCTTTTATATATGCTTGATTAATTCTATCTCTTTGTTTTTGTAATTCTCGAATTTCTTTATCAATAATGCTTGTATCAAAATTATTGGTTTTATCTTCTAAAACTGGTAAGAAAAACTTTTTAACGGCCATATCGTATTCTAATAAATCGTAAATAAAATCTTTTAATAATAGTTCAACATGATTTTCATTGAAGCTAATATGACAATGTTCACAAGTGTAATACATATACTTTCTTTTGCTACCACCTGAACCTTTACATTTCATAATACGACTACAATTTGGACATTTTATTCTTTGAAAGAAAGTATAAATCCTATCTCTAGTATAAGTTCTTTGATTTCTTTCTTTTTGTCTTTGACATTCTTCCCATTTAGCACGAGAGATAATAGGTTCTACAACATTCATATAAACAATAGGTTCTAAATTTTCTTGTTTTCCAATTCGCTTATATTGTTCATAATCTCCCATATAAATTTTATTATCAATTATTTTTTGAATGGTAGTATCCTTCCATTTCTTTTTAGGATAGATATTATTTTCTTCAAAATAATTGGCAATTTGCTGAAAACTTTTTCCTTCTAAATACATATCAAATATCTTTTCTACATATGGTCTAGTAGCATTATCAATAATCATTTTTTTATCATTAGCACTTTTATATCCAAATGGTCGTTGTCCTGGAATATGTCCTGATTTTATGGCTCCATTTAATCCAAATTTAGTTCTTTCACTAACTATTTCAATTTCTAATTGAGATAAAACTGTAAGCATTCTTACAAAGAATCTACCATTCGCAGTAGAAGTATTAACATCATCTCTATCACATAGTAGAAAGCAATTATATTGCTCTAAAACAGATATTAATTCTTCTAAATCACGAATCGAGCGAGTAATTCTATCAAGTTTATAAGCAACAATATAATTGATTTTTCCATCTTTCATATCTTTTAACATTTCTTGAAATTGTGGTCTATGTTCCATATCTTTAGCAGATATTCCTGCATCTTTGTAGACCTTATATACTTCTAAATCTTTAAACTTACATAACGCTAATAATTTTTCTTCTTGTTCTCCAAGTGAAAAACCTTCTCTTGCTTGATCTTCTGTTGAAACACGAATATAAACACCTGCAATTTTTCTTTCATTATCCATATTTATCATGCTCCTTTCTTTTATGGTAATGAATACACCAAAAAAGGTGTCACATAACAAGGACACCTTTCATTAATAGATTATTACACACCAAAAATAATCAATATAATGGGAGTATATAAACTCTCCAATTAATGCCTTGCTATGTACTCTGATAATTCAGACAATGGAATCTTATTTTGTAGATTCCCTATGTAAAAGTATTTTTGTTCATTAAAGAATAAATATAATTGGTTATTTATTATAACCTTATGTGGCTCTACATAAGCTAAATTGGTATGTTCCACAATACGTAAGCATCCTTCAATTATTTGATAGGACTTCTTATTAAATTTGCAAGACCAATTAATTTTGGCTTTGAGTTCATCACTCATATTGATTTTCTTTTTTATTATTTTAATCATTATATCACACCAATCCTTTCTTTTAACAAAAAAAATCAACTTTTCAGTTGATTTAATCATTAACGTCACATTGGT
>CALVXO010000031.1 GCA_944371325.1 uncultured Bacilli bacterium
TTTAAAATATATTTTAATGAAATTTTGCTACATGGATTGTGTTTTAAAAATTCATTTAATAGTCCTTTTTTAAATAAAGAAGATACTAAAAAACTTATACAAACATGTTTTGCATAAGTCCTTTTTTTAGTTCTTTTATTTTTTTTCTTTTGATTATTTCATATTCTATTTTTCTTTGCAATAAATCCAATATTTTCCCATATCTATTTTGAATATCTATTGTTGGATATAAAATTTTATATTTTGATATTTGTGGGGCAGTCAATTGTGGAACTCCTGTTGATTCTTGTATTAATTTTAGATTGTTAATAGCTTCCTGCATATATATTAAATTAACATTTATTTTAGGAATTAATACTAATAATCTGACTATTGGATAATACTTTCCATTTCTTTTTATTGCTTTACCAATATCGCCTCTACCAGTAACAGTAATTGAATCTTCCTCAATTTTATATATATTACTATATCCAAACAATCCATTCATTTCTAAATTATTCGAATATATTGGATAACAAAAGGAAGTTGTTTTTACAGAAGAAACATTGCTTTGGTGTACCAAATGACACACTACCATTTCCGTTATTTTTTAGATTATAAACATACTCCGTACCTGTCTTTAAAATAAATCTAACAACATTAAGATTCTCATTTCCATTGTCATCTCTTTCTCCAACAATGATTTTAGCAACAATACTCTCAAATGTTTCTCGGTCAAATTCTTTTAGAGTTTCAGGCTCAGATAGTATATTTTCAATTTCTTTTAATTTTTTTGCTAAAGTTTTATTTTCACTTTCTAAATCTTCATAACATTGAATTTCATTACTAATAAACTTTAATCGTTCTGTTATCTCTTGTTCTTTTTGATTGTAAGCCTCTTTATTAGAAAAATCATCTAATTTCATATCTATTAAGTTTGATAATCTATTTTGTAAAATTTCTTGTTCCTTTTTAAATTTATCTATTTTATTTTTACAATCACTTTCAGTTATCGTTTCCTTAATAGCATTTAATAATTTTTCTTTTGTTTTGTGTTTATTTAAAACAATAGAGTTATATATTTGTACAAACATTTCTTCTAAATATTCCTCTCTTAAAGAAATAGCATTACAATCTTGATTCGCCGTTCTTTCCCAACATTTCCAATATATTCTTGTATATTTGCGACTTCTCATTCTTCTTACAAAATTATAACCACATAAACCACAAACTATTTTTTTACTAAAAGGGTAGTGCATTGCATGAACACTATCATGTCCATAATCGGCTTTTGAACTTCTTTCTTTGTATATCTCTTGTGCAGTATTCCAAACTTCTCTTGAAATAATTGGCTCGTGGTGGTCTTTTACATAATATTTTTCTTTTTCCCCATAGTTTTTAATTGTTTTATGAGTTAATGGATCAATACTATATGATTTTTGATTTAATAAATCACCAACATACTTTTCGTTTGTGATAATACTTTTAACAGATGTTCCAAGCCATTTTTTGTTTGTATAACTTGGTATTCCTAACTCATTTAATTTTTGAGCAATAACTTTATAGCCAAGCCCAGAGATATACCAATTAAATATATCTCTAACAACTTCGGCTTGTTCTTCTACAATTTCTATTGTGCCTTTTTCTTTACCTCTTTGATAACCATAGCAACAACAATTACCAACTAACTCTCCACGTTTCATTTTGGCTTTCAAACCTAATTTAACATTTTGAGATATGGATTCACTTTCGGCTTGTGCAAATGCACTAAATAGAGTTAAAAACATTTCACTATCAAGATTTAATGTGTGTATATTTTCTTTTTCAAAATATACATCAACATTATGTTCACGAAGTAATCTAACGTACTTTAATGTATCAAGTGTATTTCTAGCAAATCTTGATATAGATTTTGCAATGATAATATCTATTTTTCCTTTCAAAGCGTCATCTATCATTCTTTTAAATTCAGTACGTTTTTTTACCTGTGTTCCACTAATACCCTCATCAGCATATATTCCTACAAATTCCCATTCGGGATTCGATTTAATTTGCTCAGAGTAGTGTTTTATTTGTGATGAATAACTTGTTTGTTGTTCTTCGGAGTCTGTACTTACTCGACAATAAGCACAAACTCTTTTTATCATTTTTTTAACGGAATTTTTTATATTAGTTTTGAGATTAGCTGCAATAATCTCAACTTGTGCCATTTAATACCTCACTTTCATTTTTAGTTTTAACGAACTTGCAGTCGTGTTCTCGTATATTATTATACCTTAATTTTGTAATTCCGTAATCTATTTAATAAAAACTTTTAATTTTTTCTTTCAAAATAAAAAATTGTTTTTCTGTAATTATATTTAATTTTAATAGTTTTGATATGATTGATAAATTGATTGTTTCATCAATGATATTGTCTATTTCTAATTGTGTTAAATTTTTAGTATCTTCCAATAAACTTCCCCCTTTCTTTTTATATTCAATAATAATTCCTCATTGCCAATCTCATTCCTTTCCGTTCATTTAGAGTACATTTTTAACAACATAATAGTTATTTATATTCACTTAATAAATTTTCTATTTCTTCTAGTTCTTCTTTGGTAGGTGGAATAGTTTCACATCTTTTGCCATTCCAAACCATTACACCATCAGGATCATATCTAATATGTGGGGAACTTCTTCCCTTAATAATTTCATTTGGATTATTAGATATATCTGTTACTGTAATAAAACTTTGTATCTTTTTATTTTGGTCTATATATGAATTTAGATAACCTTTTACAAACACCTTATTACCTTTGACAAAATAATCTTGATAGATGTTAAATAAATCTCTTGAAATATTTAAACTAACATAAACTTTTTTATCTTCATTTAAGGTATATTTATTTGTAGTTAATCCAAATTTAATATATTTACTATTTGTATCAGTAATAACATTGATTACTCCTGATAGTAAAACCTCGTTATAATTTATATCTTCACTCATTTATCAATTCCTTTCCATTTAGATTTTTTTTAGTTATTTAAATTACTTAAAATAAATTTAAATATAATTAAAATATTTATATATTATACTTATTTATTATTCTTATATATTTAGTAGAAGTATCATGCTAGGGGGTATAGTATTATTCTTCCATAGGCTATAGAAGAACTTTTCTATACTATATAGATATTTCTTTGATAGTTTATAATTTCAACTCTTATATAGTTGGCTTGTTTTAAATTTTTAATCGAATTAGTAATCGTTCTTTTTGATAAATTTACTTTTTGGGCTATATAATCATTACTTGCATAACAATAACCTAGATTATTTGCTAATGCTTTAATGACACCATATACAAGTTTATCTGTTGAATTTATAGAATTACTTTTGACTATGGAATCATCAATTATAATTACACCCATAGTCTTTAAAATCCTATTTCATAATCGTATTCTTTTAATTTTTCATCGTAAGTTATTTCTTTGGTTGATTCATTGTAATTAAAATATAAATAATCTCCTGTTTTATCAATAACTTTCATATTACAACGATCAATTAGATAAATTTTAAATTCATCTACATTTAAATTTTTCTTTAGATAATCTAAAATGTAATATTGTGGTATTGTATCAACTGCTTTTTTTTGTATATTTTCTTTTGTTAATTCTCTCAATTTACATTCTCCTTTCTTATAAATTTTTGAAAACAAAAAAACTTGTATTATCTACAAGCCCATTCGTAAAAAAGACAATAGTATTCCCTGAAACTTTATTTTAAATCCTGTTTCTTGGGATTGTTTATTTGAAATAACACATACATTTCTTTAATTATCATAGTTCTTTGAGTATGTCTTATTTCAAATGATTTATTCTATTACTAGAATAGGTACTAACATAAGCCTTTAATATCTTACTGTACCTTGCTTAACTAACGCTTTTTGGCACTTTAGTTAAGGGTTATGGTATATCTACCATGAGAGTGGTCTTTGTATATTAGATAGTTTAAACTTTCTAATATATCTAAACTTCTCTTTAAACCTTTATTTTTTATTTTAAAGGTTTGTTGTAGTTCTCCTACATCTAAATGTGTAATAGTTCTATCAAATCCTTTTGCTATGATGTAACCTAATACATATTTAGTTTCGTAGGGAAGCCTTTTATCTTCCCATACTTCTTGTGGTACTTCTAGTTGTTTAATTCTCATTCATTAAATCACCTCTCTTTCTAAATTTTTAACATTTTAATTTTAGTGTTAAAAATAATTAACATCATTAATATACATAATAATTACGAAGTTGTCAACACTTTTTGAAACATTTTTATTTAAAGTGTTGATTTTATTTAACATATATGTTATTATTAATGCAAGAGGTGTTCAATATGCAAGAAAAAAAAGTTGGCGAATTAATTGCTGAAGCTAGAGAAGAAAAAGGGCTTTCACAAAGACAACTCGCTAAAGTAGCAAATATAAGTAATGCTCAATTATCTAAAATAGAATCAGGAGAGATTGAAGTACCTAATCCAAAAATGTTAAGAAAAATAACGAAGTATATAGATTTAAATTACAACGATTTAATGTATATGATTGGGTTAGGGGTACAAGTTAGTCCATTAAATAAATATCTTTTAGATCATTATTCTCATTTAAAAGGTCAAGAACTAGAGGACGCATGGACAATAGCAAAAGCAAGTATTCAAAATAATGAAATTATCATTAAGAACTTACAACATAGAATTGATAGTGAAGAATTAGAAGAAAAGGAAAAAGATGTTTTATTTGAAACAATAGAAGATTTAAAATATCAAAATAATACCAATACAGAAATCATTAAATTATTAGAATCTAAAATAGTAAAGGAGAGGTTGAAAAATGCAAGTCCTAAAGATAACTAAAAAATATATGAATATTTGGCAATTCTTATCAATTGTTTGTCCCATTGTATTCTTTATTTTAAATATTGTATTTCCAAGTGCAAAGTTGAGTGCATTGATTTATATGTTTGTTGTTGTTGGAATAATAGGAGATTATGTATTTCTTAATAATTGGCATGATGAGGGAATTACTTGGTTTAGAAAAGCTGATAAAAACTTTTCTAAAAGATTAACACGAAAGCCTGATGATGCTTGTTTATTTATTACTGTATTTAAAACTCTATGTGTATGTTTAATTTATATATTTGTAGATTTAGATACATTGTATGCGAATACTATATTTGCAATTATATTATGGATTATAAATATTGTGGGAATAATTTTATTAATAATTATTACTCATATTTCTTACAATAAAGTAATGAAAATTATTCCAAAGAAAAAATAGTCTTTTTGCTTTTCGTTAGATTAGCAATTAGACTATTTTCATACAAAAAAATCTATCACGTTTTGTTGTCGATAGACAATGAAAGTGGTAGTATTTTTTTGCTTTTTATGAAACGATAGTGAAATAAAAAGGCAACAATATTACATTGTGAAACTTTGTAATATGTTGCTTAAATGGGGTTTCAAAAGGGCTCTCCCTTTGCACACATCGTTATTGGCTCTGCCAATATCGTAGTGTGTTACTTATTTGGAGTTCAAATAAGTTTTTACGAAAATCCATTAGTTGTGTAACTTCTTTTGGATTTCCAAACTTTTATAATCTGGGGCCATTATTTTGAATAGATTTGTTTAAGCCATAGCAATTAACAGGAGTCATATTATTATCTTTATCTTTTACAAACACATTTGTAAATCTATAAAAATTATCATTTAAATTATCATAAAATACAAAATTTATATCTCCTGTACTAGTAACCAAACAACTTGTCAATTCAACTTGCTTATTTTTAAAAACAGGATTATCTTGATTCATTTGGATATATGAAGTAAAATCTCCTAAAGAAAAATTTTGATGAAAGTTTCCAATTGGGGGATGAGAATGTCCGTGACATACTACCAATCCATTATTTAAATTTCCATTAATTCTATTTTGTAGATTTTCTATCATATCTTGATTAAAACTTGCTTCTACACTTTGTCTATTATTACTTGATGAAACAAACTCTGTAAATTCTATTTGATTATTAGATGTTTCCTTACCATATAAAAAGAAAGGAAATTCTTGATTAGTTTCATTAGTAACATCCTGAACTGCTAAAAGCATTTCATATACTTGCTCACTTAATATAATTTCAGAACTTGGCATATCAATTATAATGTCTGAATTTATCGGTGTCATTTCACCATAAGCACTATATGTATCAAAGTTTTGTTGATGATATCTCCCATAAGGGTTTTTATGTATCATAATATCTTTTACTTTTTGTGAATATTGTTCTCTTGTCATGGATATCTCCTAATCAAAATCTATTATTATCAACTTTTTTAAATTGATAATAATAAGCTAATCCACCGAAACCATCTCTATTTTCTTCTAATTCAATATTTAATTTTTTACAAGTTTCCTTTACTAATCTTCTAATTTGCCCCTGTGTAAGAGGTTCAACAAATGTTTCATTTGGATTGTAATTTATTAAATCGGCTATTGTAGTAGTAGTTTCGGTTGGTAAATCAATAATTTTTTTCATAACATCGTATACTGTTGTATTCAAATACTGGTCTTCATTTCCAACGACTTCTTCAATAATTGTTTTTAAATTTTCATCATTTATCATAATCATACCATCTTTCTCAATAGATTTATCATTATTTAAATCTTTTCTTGTTTCTGAATATAAAACACCATTATTCATATCTTTTTCTAAATTAGGATATAGCAATTTATCTAACAAATCTTCATTTTTTTCCAAACAAATTTTTATAGCATTTATAGTTTGTTCTTTAGTCCCACTAGGTTCAGCAATATATGCTCGTTTACCAAACTTTTCTTCATAAAGTTTGCAATATTTTTCAAATTCATTGTCAATTGGTGTTGTTTTAGTTTGAATTGGCACAACATTTTCAATTGATTCTCTAATAACATCGTCAGTAGATTTATTTCCCTCTTTTATAATTAATTCTTTTAAATGATTAATAAAATCATTTGTAAATTCACCTATATTTCCATTAACTTGACCATCTATATTGATTAATAAACGACCCCATTTTACCGTTATATTTCTTGCTATACCACCATCATAAGCATTATTATCTAAATAAGAATTGGTTTCTCTTTTTGAGCATTCAATTAAAGAAGTTAAATTATCTCTAATAAAATCTTTAATTTTATTAATTAATTGTTTTGATAATGATTCAAATCTTTTATCTTCAATTTTAATATCAAAATGATTCTCATCATAAATTTCTATTTCAATTTTTTTCGAATTATTAGAAACAGATCCACTATAAACTCTTACTCCAAAATCAGTATTTTGCATATTTAAGTTTGATTGATTATTATCCATATTAATCACTACCTTTCAGTAAATATTATAACAAATTATCCCTATAAATAATAGTAGTTTCCTTAAATTTTACAAACTCATTTCATAATCATCTTTATCTTTTTCAACATGCTTGCTAGTTTTTAAATAACTAGGTACTCCTGCATAATCAAATAATTCATCTTCTTTAGTTGTACCTTTTGAAATATCATAAATATCATTTGTTCCAAAATCTTTATTATCAAAATATTCCTTTATTTCGCTTGTAGTGGCTTCTTTTGTCTTTTCATTACCAATTTGTAATAGTTCTCTAAAAAAGTGTTTAATTGCCTCTAAAATGGATTTTAAATAGGATTTAAGGTTATTATTTTCTTTTGTTAAGTTTTGATTTCTTGTAGTAAGTGCTTTAATCTCTCTTTTCATATTTTGATTTTCTTTTTCTAGTGTTTGATGACTTTTAGTAAAAGTATCTACTTCATTAAATAACTCTTGTATTTTAGGTTGAAATTCTATTGCTTGTTTTGTTTCTTTAATCACTTTATTCATACTATCAAAAGTTTCTTTTTCTACAAGTACATGAGTTTTATTAAATGGTATATTTTTAGTTGTTTTCATTTTTTCTTCAAGATTATTCATAGCATTATCAAGATTCTTATTGATAACATCAACTTTATTTTCATAATATCTAGTTGTTTTCTTAAATTCTTTTACTTTTTGATGTTTTGCATTACTGCCTTTGATTCCTCTTTCCAACTCGTAACCTTTTTCTCTTAATCTCACATTGTAAACATCTTGTAGTTCACTTAAATGAATATTATCTCTAATATATTGTTTTTTAGATATAGTGTATCTTTCAGTATTAGTTCTTTTATCTAATTTTTTAACAAGTGGTACAACAACACAATGAATATGTGGTGTTTTTTCATCTAAATGCAGAGTTGCGTGTAAAACTTGTTCTTTAATATAACCTAAATCATTATAAACAAAATCCATACAAGTATTAGCCCATTCTAAAATTTCATCACTACTCATATTATTAAAAAACTTATGTGTTGCTGTAAACATCAGTTCATCTGCTACAACACTTTTAGACTTATTTAACATTTCAGTATAACTTCTTTTCCTATCATCTCTTTCAGTTTTCATTCTCTCATTATGTTGCTTTTCATATTCTTTAGTTAAGTTTTTAAAACCCTTAACATATTTCTCTGTTAAGGGTACTAATTCAATATTATTTTTAGTTAATTCTAATTTTATATCAGGATTACTTTTATATGCTTTTTTCTCACGTTTGTTATGTGATCCTATTTGTGCTAAATCGTTTAAAGTCATAATAGGATTACTTCTAAATATTCCATAATTCATTTATCATTCCTCGCTTTCTTTTTATTTAAACATCAAAAAAGATATGCTTTTCACATACCTTATAATTGCAACTTATATAAAACTAATATTTTTTTGTTTATTTAAAATTTAAAATTGTTTTATTATCAATTTGAGAACACAACTAATATTTAATTGATAATAGATACAATAACTTTTAAATCATTACAAACATCATCTTTAGTAGATACCTTTAAATCAATATGGTATTCATCTATAATACCTTTAAAATAAAGTAAATCTTGTTTCTTCTTATTGTGTGTCATATGGTACACGTTAGGTTA
>CALVXO010000032.1 GCA_944371325.1 uncultured Bacilli bacterium
AATATACTCACTTATTTTTTCAAACCCTTGAAATGCCTTTTTTGTATTAACTAAGCATAAATCCTTTAAACTATTTTTCATTGATAATTTTTCTTTACTTTTTTGCATATTATTATAATATTTATTATACTCTTGTGCCATAGGCATTACTTCAAAAGAATTAATATCTTCACTACTTTGAATAATCATATCACTTAAAATATTTTCATTAAACAAAAGAACTTTTTCATTTAATTCTTCATAATATTTTTTCATCGATCGAGATATCTGGGTTTTACCTATTTTATTTGGCCCATAATATATATTATGCTTTCTTTTTAAAGGTAAAGTAACTGTATATCCATTTTCTAAATTTAAATTCATTTTTTTCACTTCCTTACTACTAAAAAACGCCAATACAAAAACCTATAAATAAGCCTGTACTAGCGCTTCTCTTTACATCTATAATTATATCATAGATTCTTCTTTTTTTAACATTATTTATGACACTATGACACATTGATTGTGAGTACCCCACTTTCATTTATGGTGTCATCGTGTCATTTTATTATTATCAACTATATCGGTATAATAGATAATTTCTTTATTTAATGACTTAGCAAACTCAATTTCACTTTTAGTACTACTTCCTATGTAATTATTAACATTTACAACTAAAATAGCATCTGATAATTTTATTCTTTCCTTATGCATTTTATCTAACATTAATGCTTCTTCTTCGGTAAAGTCATCTTTACTTGATTTTGAAGGATTATAGATTGGTACTAACATGCAATTACCTTGTAATTCCATTTTTTCTGTAATATCCATCATTTCCTTATAAAATTTTAAACTACCACAAACAGTTATAATTTTCATATTTATAATCCTTTCTTGTTTTGCAATTCTTTATCATTCCAAACTTCATTAGTATGTTGAGTCAGAGCCATTATAAAAGCATCCCTTGTTAAATCTATCCTACTTATAACACCGCTAGTTACAAAATTTATTCCACCCTTGCCACTTCTAAGATCATTTTGTTCAAATATTTTATCCATAACTTTACCTAAATCAGTCGAAATTATTTCCTCTACATATTTGTCTGGTACAGGAAAAGCAGGGCTTGTCCCCCAACTTTCATAACCATTTTTATCTTTAATAACAGCAATATTAATAATAACCCATTTACCTAACAAATTAGTTATCCCAGATTCTACACCTAGAAAATATTCAGCATCTATGCCATTTTCTAAAGCATATTGCATTAAATTATTAACACGATTTCTAGCACCCTCATATATTTCATTATTTACTGGTTCTTCACTAACATCTGATGAAACTGGAATACCATCAATAATAAAATCATCAAAATAATTTTTAAATGCCTCTGTTGCTCCTTCTATTTTTCCTGGATTTTTTGTTCCTATTAATACTTTCACTATTTTACCTCCTTAAAACCATTTCTACTCCATAACCAAAGTGGTGTATGAATATCAATTGGCTTATATTTTGTATTTCTAAATAATTCTTGCCATCTATCTATAACGATTTGCTGAACATTACTAGAATTAAATTCCTCATCATTAATCAATCCTAATTTATGAGTTGCCTTACATACATGAGTATCTGGTGCAACAGTTAAATTTTCTATATTTGTATATTTTCTATCAGTATACTGATAAATTACATACATCCAATAATTACAAATTTTGGTTCCAGATAAGTATGGAAATTTCTTTTTATTTTCTTTTTGAATATAATTTCTAATTTTATCTACATCATTATCCAAATTATTGAATAATTTTCTTATATCGCCATCAAATAATTCTACGAAAGTATTGCAAAGCGATAACCAAATCTCAGTTTGTTTTTGTTTTTGTAAAGCAACTTTGTATTTAGTTAATGCATATTGTACTTCCTCAAAAGTTTTTTCTAAGCAAACTTTAGGATTAAATACAAATTTTGTTTCTTCATCATTATAGGTTTTTAATGCACTTTCCCAAAGTGTATATGAATTTCTTTGATAATTTAATGCCATTGGCAAAGTAAAATATAAATAGTTTTCCAAAGAAGATTTTTCAAAATGTGGATTAGCATCCTCTGGCATTACTTCTCCACCTAATTCTCCTCTTTTGTACATTAAAATCAAATTATCAACTACTTTTAAGATATTATTCTTATCAATAAAAGTTGTGTTTAGTTTTTTTAACAAAATATGTCTTTTTATATTTTCATCTTTTTTATACCAAGTCTTTATTTCATAACCTAAATCTTCTAAATTTTTCAAACTATAATCATTTTCAAAAGTTACTTCTGCAACAACATTATCAATTCCTTTTTCTTTTGCTTTTTTTTCTAAATAATTAACAAGTATTTTTTGTAATCCATTCCCTCTATATTCAGGTAAAACTATAACTCCATCAATATCAGCACATTTCCCGTTAATATCTGGAATAAAGCTTTTAATTTGTTCCATTCGTGTTGATACTGATAAAAATATCCATGCAATCATTTTATTTTCATAAAATGCACCATATATTTCACCATCTTTATCAGGATTATTCACAATTCTTAAATACCATTCTTCTGTAAATGGCAAAAAATAACCTTTTTCTTCATCTTTAAAATTATTAATTACTATTTCTTGAATATTATAAATATCTTTAACGTCGTTACTATTACAAATTCTAATATCAAGATTATTTAAATCTATTTTAGTCATTATTTGACCTCCATCTTTACTTGATTTTACTTCTCGATTTGTATAAATCTATTGCTCTTTTTAAACCATTTTCTTGAGCAATATTCAAATAATAATTTGCTAATTCATAATTAATATCAGTTCCATTTCCATTATAGTAAAAATTTGCACCCAAATCATAAATTGCACCAATATGACCTTTATCAGCGCATTCTTTAATAATTTCAAAAGCTTTATTATAATCTTTTTCTATATTACCAAGTCCAAAATAATAATAAGCACCTATTACAAATTTAGCATAAATTCTTTCTTTATCAGAAATGTCAGGATTCTTTATTAATTCAATAATCTTAGGATATGCATTATCTAGAAGTTCTTTTGATTTATTTTTATCTATTGATAATATTTCTCCTAATCCTAGTTCGTAAGAAATACCTAAAGAATAAATACATAATGGATAATCAACATTTAAACCTTTTAAATAATATTCTAATGCTTTAGTATAATCTTGAATAGCACCATTTTCTTCTAAATCATAACTTCTTCCTAATATGTAGTAAGAAAAACCAGTATTTTGATTTTTAAGATCATCTAAATTGAATTTAATTATATCCATTATATTCATCTCCTTTAGTTTTTCTTTGGTAATTTACTATAATCATATTTATGTTCTACTACTTCTAATTCATCAAAAGCATATTTTATATCTTCTATTGCTTTATCTATTGTATATAAACTATCTTTATTATCTTTCATTATTTTTAAGTGTTCCATAGTGTAAAATAATTTTTGTCTTGCATTACTTACTTTTTTTCTTTTTTCATTATCAAAATCTAGTAATTCTAATTCTGATTTTTTATATTGTTCAATTAATTCTTTTAAATCCTTACTAGATTTATTTGCATATTTATCTTTAGAAAAATAGAAAAGCATTTCATCATATCCTGCAACCTTTAATAGTTTCTGCAATGACATATCTAAAGTTTCAGCAATTTTACGTAGATCATCGATGTCTACTTTTTTTATTTTACCATTAATTAAATCATTTAAAGTACTTCTACTAATACCTGTTGATTTAGCAAGTTCTCTTTGTGAAATACCTTTTGCTTCTCTTGCTGATTCAATTAAAATTTTAAGTTCTTCTGAGTTCATAATAACACTTCTTTCTCCCCTTTTGTCTCTCAACAATTTAATTTTACCACATTTTTATTCAAATGTCTAATTTTTCGGTCAAATTATGTTGACAATATTTTCGGACAGTGTTATATTTAAATTGTCCTTAATATCGGACATTAACAAGAAAGGAGGTAAAGAATATGAGATTATTTAAGAAAGATAATATTGAAGAGTTTATAATTCCTAAAGATTTATCTATCGGAGCAACTGGTATGCTTAATTCTTTATTAGTTAGAACTAATGATGAACTTGAAAATACTGACCTCTACTCTCTTAGTAATGATAGTAGAAAAGATGTTGCATTAGCATTTAGAGAATTAAGAAAGAAAAAATATATTATCTATAATTCATTAGATGATACATATTACGTTTATGTATCACCACAAAAAAATTAATACGAAAGGAGGAAAAATATATGTCTGCAGAAGAAACATTAAATTTAATAGCTAAGCAATGGTGCACCCTAGAAGATATTATGAAGTTAGGACATCTAGGAAGAAATTCTGCACTAAAGGCTAAAAAGAAAATAAAAGAAAAATTAGAAAAACAAGGTTATCTTATTCCAAAGTCTGTTGTACCAACTAAAGAAGTTGTAGCATTCTTTGATATAGATATACCTTATTTAGAATCTAGAGTTTCTAGTAAAGAATTAATTAAAAATATGTAAGAAAGGAGATACAAATTGAAACAGATAAATGAATTAAATAAAAGCATAAAAAAAGATATCATCGTCGAAAACCTAATGATATCAAATGGAGTTTATCTACTTGTATCTCATCCTAAGGTTGGCAAGTCAATGTTTGCTCAGCAACTTGCCTTCTCTCTTACTACTGGAGAAGATTTTTTAGGATTCAAAGTAAATCCCTCTCATGTCTTATATATTACCACAGAGGGCGATATAAATCAATTACAAGAACGATTTAAATTAATGAATTTGAAACCTAATGTAGATAAATTACACATTATAGATATAGATGATATTCCAGATTTTTATATCAGAGATATTGAAAGAGATATTCATGAATTAACCTTTGATAAAGAACCCTTATTCGTAATAATTGATATGTTTAAAGACATTAAATTTGATAGTGACTATAATCAAAATGATTATCAAGAAATAAATAATGTTGTATTTAAAAAGTTTAAAGAAATATGTAGAAAATATAACTGTACATTATTTGTTACACATCACTTAAATAAAAGTAATGGAATTATGGGTAGTGTCGGACTAACTGCTGACTCATCTGGAATTATGAAATTAAAAGAATCAAAAAGTAATTGTAATAAACTAACTTTAGATTATAAAGGTAGAGATTTAGGTAGATTAGAATTAAATTTGAAAAGAAATGAAAATCAAACTTTTAGTGTTATAGATGAAAATACTGATGATGAGACTGATTATAATCTACTACTATTTATAAAATATGCAGTTGCTAAGAAAGATTTTGATTACACTATATCAGATATCTTATCTAAAACAAATATTTTATTAACACCAACACAACTTGGAGGTTTAATTCAAAGAAACCTGCAATTGCTCGAAAAAGAAGGTCTTCATATAACTAGTAAAAGAACTGCTAATGAGAGATTATGGCATTGTTCTTATGAAGAACCTTCCGAAAATAATGAATGAACGAGGCACGTTCTGACTTGTAAGGTTGGAAGTGGCGATAGTGAATTCATTACCTATTAATTAAATGATATGGTATATCGTTTAATTAATCTTGTAATAGATGATGCCTTTACCTATTTATTAGGTATAGATTCTAGCTATTACAAGCATAAAGGATTCTAAGGAATATTCCTTAGCTCACGGTTGGGCATATATTATGCCCTAGTGAGATAGAGTATTATTTTAAAACAAGCATCGAAAGGAGGTCAAAATAAATGTACTCAGGAAAACAAACTTTAAGATTAGAAAAATTTAAAGCATCAGATATTGGTGGATTAGATAGAGAATTAAAAGAAAGAAAAGGTTCTGGTAAATATGATAATACTAGAACACCATATAATATAGAATTAATAAATTATGATGGTCCTACTCTAGCAAGTTCAACTTTTGATTATCTTTATTCAAACAATATAAACTATAACCCAAATAAGAAAAGCACAAAAGTATTGAATGGTTTAATAATAACAAGTGGTCAAGAATTCTTTGAACACTATGGAATGGAATTTAAAGATACTGGTGAATTTTATAAAACTGGAGATAATGCAGGTCAACCTATTAGACATGTAGTTATAGATAAAAATCATAATTTACCAACTGAAATAAAAAAGTTCTTTGATGAAAGTTTAAACTTTATTAAAGAGTATGTAGGTAGTGAAAATATAAGATACGCTGCAATCCATCTTGATGAATCTACTCCACATATGCATATATATTTTACTCCAGTAGTTAATGAAGTTAAAAGAAAGGTATTTGAATTAGACGAAAATGGTCATCAGTTAAAACATGAAATAACTAATAAAAACGGTGAAAAGAAATTAGTACCTATTCAAAAGAAAGATGAGAACGATAAAAACATTTATGAAACAATTAAAGGTAAATTTCTAAATTCAGATCAATTTTGGAAACAAAAAGGTGGTAATGCTTCTTATACCCTACTTCAAGATGATTATAACGAATTTATCAAATCTAAAGGATTTAATCTTTTTAGAGGAGAAATTGGTGGAGATAAAACTCATTTAACTAATGCTATGAAACAACAAATTGAACTAAATGCTTTAAATAAAGAAATCAAACAAGAAAATGAGTTATTAAAAGAGGCAAATAAAGCCGAAAACAAGTTTATTGATAAAGTTGATATAGAAACATCTAAAGATATCTTAAATCCCGTTAAAAAAGGTATTATGAAGCAATATAAAGATGATGATATAGATAAGTTATCAATTTACTCAAAAGAACTTGCTGAAGATAATATTAAAAAAGATTTAGAAATTAAAACTTTAACTCAAGAAGTTAACAACTTTAAATCAGGAGAAGCTTATATTAACCAAAAGAAAATTATTGATAGTCAAAAAGAAATTATTGAAAACAAAAATAAAGAAATAGGATTTTGGAAAAATAAATTTCAAGAATTAACTGAAGAATTTAATAATTTTAAAACTATGATTCAAAATAAAATATATTCTTTAACTACTAAATTATTAGATGTACTTCATATTCCATATAATTGGCATCAAGCTAATGATCCTGATTTTGCTATCTATAAAGCAAGACAACATTTAAATAAAAATAAATCACGTGATGATTTTGAGAGATGATTATAAATATTCGTAGTTTGTATGATAAAATATAATTGTTACGAACTGGTATATTTATAAATCCCAACAAAAAAGGAGGAATGAAATATGGGAATATATAAATTACCAAAAAATCAATGGACTAAAGATGGTCGTAAATATAAATATTATTGGAATGAAAAAGATAAAAACGGAAAATGGAAAAAAAGTTTTTCTAAAGCATATAAAACTAAATTAGATGCAATGAATGCTGAAAGAGAGTTTTTAAATAGTAAAGTAGAATTTGGTGGAGATATGGATATGACATTTGGTACTCTAACCGACCAATATATCGAATCTCAAAAAAATAAAGTTAGAAAAAGAACAATGGAAACGTATTTAAAAAGAAGAAGATATTTTGCTGATTTTGAAAATGTTAAACTAAAAGATATGGATGGAAATCTATATCATAAGTTTCAACAAGATTTATGGAATAAACCTATTAAATGTTCTACTAGAAATGATGTTCAAAAGTTTTTAAAAATTATTCTTAATTGGGGAATGAAAATGTATGATATCAATCTAATGAAATTTTATAAAAAAATAGAGTTCTTTAAAGACCCTAATGAAATGAAAGAAGAAAAAGATGTTTACACTTTTGAAGAATTTCAAAAATATATAACAGGAACTACTAATCTAAATGATAAAGCAATGTTTGAAATGTTATATTATTGTGGATTACGTCGTGGTGAAGCAAGAGGTCTTCAATGGTCTGATATAGATTGGAATAATAAGTTAGTATCTATTACTAAACAAGCTAATAGTGTTAAGGATAGTCAAAAGTATTATGAATTAACTCCACCTAAAACATCTAAAAGTATCAGAACATTACCTCTTACTGAAGTTTTATATAACGATTTAGTAAATTTATACAATGAAAAAAAGAAGTACTATGGCTTCAATGATAAATGGTTTATCTTCGGAGAACACGAACCATTAACTTTCGGAATGATGTCTAGAATTAATGGTAGAATTGCTAAAAATGCAGATATCCGAAGAATAGCACTTCATTGTTTCAGACATAGTTGTGCTTCTTTACTAATAAATACTGGACAACCAGTAACAACTGTATCAAAATATTTAGGACATGCTAGTACTAAAGAAACATTAGACACATATGCTCATATGTTTCCAAATAATCTAACTGATGTAAAAAATACTATGGATAATTTAAATCTAAATATTTAAATAAACTTAAATAAAAAAAATATTTAGTATCTAAAAACTAATATTTGGTATCTAGTATGGTATCTAGATAAATCCAAAATAGTTAAAAATCCCTTATAAACAAAAGTATTCCCCTCTCTCGAGGGGAATTTCAGGGGGTTTTGGTTGACTCACTTTCACACAAAGTCGTGAAGGTGATTCGGACATGATGTTTATCATGTCATA
>CALVXO010000033.1 GCA_944371325.1 uncultured Bacilli bacterium
GGTATTTTTGTTACTTTGTTCAAAACTATAAGTTTTCCGTTACCACGGGCATAGCCCGTGGTTTTCTTTGACATTAACAAAAAAACTAGTAACTTTCGTTACTAGTTTTCTGTTTGGCTGGGCTGAACAGACTACATTTAATATTTACAAGATTTCATAGACTATTTGTTGAGTTAGTTGTTTGAAAATTAGAAATGAAAATAAATTAAGAAAAAATAGAAAAAATGAACAGAAATAAAATGCTACTTTAGCAAATGCTTGATAGTAGATTTTGCATTTAGCAAAATCTACTTATAAAAATATGAGCAATAAAGCGAATATTTTTATTGCGCAAGCAAAAAGGTTCTGGGGTACCCACTAGCAATCTTTGATTGCATAAGTGGGTCAGGTTCTTATAACACGATTAGAATATTAAATAAAATAATTAATAATTATTTTATGGTATTTATTAAATTAATTTTAATAAATATAATATTCAATCGTGCAATAAAAGGTTTATTAAGGAAAACAAAGTTGTCCTTAATCACACAGAACTTCCGTGAAGTTCTAGTGTGTTAGAACTTCATAAAAGTTTTCTATTAAGAAATTCAAAGGAGGTATTTATTTTGAGTCAAGCCTTCGAAGGCTATCTTGTAAAAAAGGAATTATAAAATGAGTTATGCAATAATTAGAAATGCTAATTACAAAAGAGATAATTTACCTGGGCTATATAAACACACAGAAAGGAAAAATACTAATTACTCTAACAAAGATATTAATAAAAACAATTCTATTAATAATTATTCAATTAAACAATGTAATACTACCTATTCAAAAGCTATTAAACAATTAATAGATGAAAATGATTTAAAGTGTAGAATTACAAGTTATACTAATCTTGTATGTGAATTTATTATTACATCTGATAAAGAATTTTTTGACTCAATCGGAGAAAATGAAACAAAAAGATACTTTCAAACTGCTTATGACTTTGTTGCTAATTATAAGAATTTAGGAGAAAAATACATATTATCTGCTAAAGTTCATATGGACGAAAGCACTCCCCACTTGCATTTAGTTTTTGTTCCTGTTGTTTCTAAAATAGATAAAAAAACTAGAAAACAAGTGAATAAAATTGCCTGTAGCGAATATTGGAAAGGAAAAAATAGTTATCAACAATTACAAGATAGTTTCTATCTATATATAAAAAATAATGGATTCAATTTAGAAAGAGGAAAAACAAGAAACGTTGAGCATTTAAGTACGGAAAAATTAAAGCAAATAACAAATTATGATAATATAAAATATGAATTAACACAAGAACAAATACAACCTATATATACTAAAGATACCTCTTTAATAATTCAACAAAGCAAGGAATTAATTAAATATACAAACAAATTAAAAGTTCAATTAAGTAAATCATATACAGCTATTAATAAGCTAGAAGAATTACAACAAGAAAATACTAATTTAAAATATGAAAATGAAGAATTAAAGAAAGAAAATTATAGATTAAAAAATTATATTGAAAAAACTTTTGAAGTTGTAAAAAATCTATTTAGTTTTCCTATTGATAGATTTAAACGTATAGTAAATAATTTTGTAAAATATTTTGAGAGATGGTAATGTTTTTACATCAAACATCATCATCTCTCAATAGCACTCAGAGAATTGCAATTTCTAATTAACAGTAACTATGAATATGAAAAATACTTTTTAGTCCCAATCCCAAATGGTCATATCTCCTTGTTGATAATAGCTTCCCAAACCTGTCTGATTAAAATCAAATCTATAATTTCCAGGTTTATTCACATTTAAGAACTCTACATGGAAAGAACCATTTTGAGGTAAACTCGCTTTTGCGACAGTCGTATCAAAGATACTTCCCGGTCTTATCAATGAAAGCGTAAAATTTCCATTTCCTTCAGAAGAAGTTGTTAAATCAACGCTAAAATGATTTCCCTGATAATAACGGACTTTTCCTTGCATACCACCGGTAAATTTGAAGTATGTATCCGTACGCCGAAGAGCTAACGGAACCGGAGTTACTGAGTCTTCAGGAATCTCAGTAATAATTACTTCAATGTTCGGGTCAATTTCTTCAATCAGCTCATTTGTACTTTTTACATCAGCTTCTTCATTTTCCCGAACAATAGTATCGTCAGCTGGCTCTGCCGCAAATACTGTTGTAGAACATAATGTTGCGATACAACATATGCTTGCTAATAATGTAGCAAATGCTTTTTTAATCTTACTCATATATCTCTCCTATCTATTCTCTGAATGCTTTATCAAATTTGTATTAAATTAAATAATACAAAAATGACAACGATAATAGTTTAAGCATACATAGTAATGCTATGCCTAGCATTATATAGTATTTGTAGATATTTGTCAATAACTTTTTTATTTAAATATTATTTGTATATTTTCGATATCCATTGTCAAATTGATTTATATCTTTTCTTCTATATATAGATAAAAGCAACGAAAAAATACATATATTTATTATAAAGTATACTGAACCATATGTTACAAATGGTATATTTAAGTCTAAACAAATATTTCCTTTTAAATTCATAATAATATTACCAATAGACTCAAAAATAAATAATATACTAAATCCAATATATATTAACTTACCATATTGTTCTTTTATATAGGCAGTATTAAATAATAACCCTATTATAATTAGTAAAATGAACATTATCATTATTACTGTTGGTATTATTCCTATTTTTGAAATTAAATAAGTAAATGTATAATTACTATTCTCACTAATTATAACTTCTTGATTTCTAAATAATTCATTATTAGTTTCTCCAAATAACTGACCTGACTTTATAAGTTCAGCCTCATTATATGCACTATACGAATTAATTCCTTCTAATTTAATTCTTTGAAATAGAATTGTCATTAATAATAATATACTTATAAAAAAAACACTAAATAGCATTATGGTCACTTTATCTTTGCACTTGTTAATCTTTATAAACTTAAAATAACTTATTGCAAAATAACTCACTATTAAAATTATTGCATTTTCATATGAATGTGCGCAAAGAAATAAAATTATAGAAAAAATTGACATAAAAATCAATTTTAACATATACGTTTTAGCATGAAAAGATTTATCTTTTACATTTTTGTTTCCATTATAATCCGCTAAGTAACCTGCAAAAGATATTATATAAAAAGGTAATGCAATCAAATATGGCGAAAATGTTACTCCAAACAATCTAATAAAAATTTTTCCATCAATGCTAAAAGACATTTTCGTAAATTGTAATATCATTAATAAAGATGCAACTATATATATGTATAACGAATATTTTTTTAGTTTTTTATAATCGAATAAATAAATAAATATACCTAATATTAAACTTATTAGCATATTAATTATCATATTACCTATATAACTATTTTTTGAAATTTGTTGCTTAAATAATGCTGTAAAGAAACCATATATTATCAATATACTAATTGAAATTAATAAAAAAATGTTCAACTTTGGTTTATGAATCTTATTTAGTTCTTTACCCAAATCCTTTGGATTTCCCATTCTTTGAGTAGAATTTTCTTCAGCTTCGAAGTCAGATATTCCTTCTTCCATATATGTTTCTTTAATTTCCAACATATGTTGTCTTAATTCTTCTGAAATATCTTTTTGCGCGGGCTTATATTTTATTTTATTACAAACTTCTTCCAAAAAAATATTAATATTCAAATACTGCACCTCCTAACAATAAATTAATACCTTTAGAAAATTCTTGCCATTCTCTTTTTTGTAATTGTAAATATTTTTTTCCTTCATCTGTAATAGCATAATATTTTCTTTTTTTCCCAGAAGATGCATCCCAATAAGAACTTATAAAATTCTTAGATTCCAGATTGTGTAATATTGGATATAAAGTTCCTTCTTGAAATTCAAATATATTCTTTGATTTTTCTGATATTGTTTTTATCATTTGATAGCCATACATATTTTCTTTTTCTAATAAATTTAAAACCATCAAATTAGTACTACCTTTTAACAATTCTTTATTAATTTTCATTTTTATCACCCACTTTATTTTTTTTACATTATATACCTAGGTATACTATGTGTCAATATTAATATTAATTTTATTTTTATTTAATAATAGTTATACAAAATAAATGAAGTATTCTAAAATTAGAATACTTCATTTACTTATATCTTGCTATAAAATTTTGCTAAAATCAAATTCTCCCAATAAATTATTAACAACCTCATTTAAATTCATTTTAAAATCATTTTTAATTTTTGGAAATATGGTATTAATATGCATGTTTGCTCCGGCAAATCTTAAATATTTTCTTTTTAATAATTTTATATTACTATAATTATTTTTTCCTATATAGCCTACCTCTACATATTCTTCATCATTTCCAAAAAACGCATAATATTTTTTATTTTTTTTCTTTTCAACTTCAAATACTGATAATGATTTATTTAATGGTAACGATAACCTAAATGGGGTAATCTTAATTTTACTATCAAATAGTATTACTCCCATTCTAAAAAGTAATGGATATTTATTATTTTCAATAGTTTCAGTATCATTTAGTAATATACTATTATCCTTATTATTCTGAAAAAAAATTTCTTCTTCTATTTTTGACTCTTTTAAAAAATTATTAGGTTCAATAGACAAATAATAAGTTTTATTTAAGTCTCTTAACAATTCCATTTGCTCAGCAAAATTCAATTGCTTTATAAAATCTCTTAATGGAATATATCCTTTATCTCTCACCAAAAATTTTAATTCTTCAAATGTAAACTTGAAAAAAAAAGCATCATAAAAGAATTCATTAGTTGTCACTTCTTTAATTGAATTTATGTTGAAAGATTCTGTTTTTTCAATAATAATTCCATGTTTTTTAGCCTTTTTTATAGCACTTTGGGTAAAGTCAGATGTTGTAGTTGCTAAAATATAATCTAACGATAAATCTTCTTTCTTTTGTTGCAATTGTTCAATCCACATTACGTCTTGCACATTTTTTCTATCCCTACATTCAATAGCTAATTTTCTATTTATATTATTATTATCATAAAATTCAATTAAGACATCTACTTCTCTCTTCCTTTCGGAAAATGGATCATATAGATACGCTGGACTAGTTACTTTATATTTATCCTTATCCAAATCATATAACCATTTATATGCTATTTCAAACTTCTTCCCTTTTCTTGGCATTTTCTACTCCTTTTTTCATGCTCATATAATTATTACTTTTTATGATATTCACTAAAAATTAATATCTTCTAATTTCTTTTCATAATAACTAGTTCTAAAATTCTCATAAAAAATATTCGCTAAACTATCTATACTATTTATTAAAATAAATTCGTCTTTTTTATATTTTTTTTCATAACTCAAATTTAATCTTCGATTATTCAAAGAAGTATATTCACAAAGAGTATCCGCATATGTATGAGCATACCCACAATTTACTTTGTATATATTAAAATATATATCCATAATTTCAGGTACAATTTCGGAAACACTTTTAACTCTCTTATATAAAGATAACCCACTCCAATTATTTAGTTGCTTTTTGCTTTGAATATTGTAGTTTGTTCTAAATCTTTCATAATTCGGTAATGTTATATTATTATAATCATCTCGATTTACTTTGCTTTGCAATTCTTCTGTCAGAGAGTTGTATAATAAAACTCTATTAACGTCTTGATATTCTCCAAATCTTTGGTACAAATTCTTCCTGTCTGTTTCACAATATAAAAAGTCAATTAATATTTCAAACATACTCCTAATTATAATTTTTCCCGATACCACCATATGATAATTATCTAATATAGAAACTGACCTAAGTAAATCTATAAAATTAAATAACATAAGACATGGAGTCAAACGAAATTCTTCATAAGTACCACTTAAGTCTACACTTCTTAATAAATTTTCAAGTTTTATTATATGCTCATTATATCTATCTAATTTTACACAATCAGATTTTCCTGTCATACTTTCACTCCTATAAAAATATTGTTTATATCGTAAATTATAACATCCTTAAGTTATTCCCACAATATATATGCTTATTTTCTAAAATATTGCATTACTAAACTCCTCAATAAAATTCTTATTTACAAATACATCTTCTGAATATTCAAAATTAAATACTCTTTTAAAGTTTTGCTTTGATTTTAACATATCTCTATGTGATAAAGCATAATTAATATTATCTTTTATTTTTTTAGGTGTAGTATTGTTATATAATTTTGAAATACTACAATAAATCTCATTAGCTTTATAATCCTCAAGTAGTATATTTCTGCTTTTAACATAAAATATAGTCTTCGCAAGTATCTTTGTACTTTTGTTGCAAGATTTTATGCCTAATAAACGAAGATTATTACGAATTATAATATTTAATTGTCTATTCTCAAAATCTTGCAATCTCTTTCCCCTCTTTCTGTTAAAAACTATATTATTTATTAAAACTATACTATGATTATGTAAATTAGTCAAAATATAAAAATCTGCATGCTATGCATTAAAAATTGCATAGTATGCAGATTTTAAGTATATTTCTTTATTTTTAGACTAAATTTTATCCATATTATTCATAAATTTTAAGTAAATTCATAAAATAATGCACTATGTGCAAAAAAAGAAACATGGGAGAACACGCAATTCCCATGTTTTCTTGGCTTATCGCCGGTATTTTAACTATTGCAATTAGTTAAAATACTGATTATATTATACACTAAATATCTATTAATTACAATAAAAATATAAACAGGAGGGATTATCCCTCCTTTATTTGCCGAATGGCTTAACGCTGAAAGGTCTAACCACCTGGGCTTCCGCCCGCCAACAAACATCTCTTCCATTGCGTGTTCCCCCTCGTTTAAATTCTTTTAGTAAAAATTCAACATAATACAAACGGGAAAACAACAATGTTTAAAATCTCGTATGTATAAAAAATCCAAGCAACTGCAATGCCTGAATGTTTTAAGTTGAACATCAAGCATTACGCTTGCGGAATGGATTAATTAATTAAGATTTTAAGCCATTCTTTTTACTATAAAGTTGTAACAATTATATCATACATTTATGTAAAGTTCAAATCTTTTGGTTAACATAACTTGATATGGTTGTAAAAAACTGGTATAATAATGTTGTAGATATTTTTTAAGGAGTGATTTTATGCCGGAGTTTGATAGAAAAGAATTTGGCAGGAGATTACAAGCATTTAGAAAACAAATTGGAAGAAGCCAAGAAAATCTAGGAAGAGTTATTAAAAAAAGTGCAACAACTATTGGTAGATTTGAAAAGGGTACTCTTCTACCTAATGCAGAAGAAATATATTTACTATGTAATGAATTAGGCATTGAAGAATATCAATTATTTAACAAATTTGATAAAGTTATTAGTAAAAAAGAAAGTATTAATCCTTTTAATACTAATACCTTATATGTTTATTATATTGGTTATTACCCTACATTAAATAAATATGATAAATGTAAGTTTATAATAAATCTTATAGAAAAATCTGATTACTGTAAAATCGAACTAGCTGATTGCAGAACTAAAAAAATTTATTTAGAAGGTTATTTGCAATCCGACAATTTCATGGCATTTTTTAGATTTAACAATTATAAGCCAACAAGTATGCGTTTAGAATGTTCTCAAATAAATTTAAACATTTCTAATGGTATTAATAATTTGATGAAAGGCGCTTTTTATTGTACAGATACAAAATATAATACTAGTGCTAGGAAATGTTTAGTTTCAAAG
>CALVXO010000034.1 GCA_944371325.1 uncultured Bacilli bacterium
ATACAGAAAGAATTTGTTCAGAATTAGAAAGTGGAAATATTGTTATTATAACAGGATTTCAAGGAATTAATGAAAATTTAGATATAACCACTTTTGGTAGAGGTGGTTCTGATACAACAGCCGTTGCCGTTGCAGCAGCTTTGAAGGCCAAGAATTGTTACATTTTTTCTGATGTAGACGGAATATATTCATCAGATCCAAACAAAGTTCAAGGAACAAAAAAATTAACAAAACTTTCTTATGATGAAATGTTAGAATTGTCAAATGAAGGTGCAAAAGTATTGCATAATCGATGTATTGAAATCGGAGCAAAATATAATATACCTATTATTACGAAATCAACATTTAATGATAACTACGGAACCGTAATATCTAATCAAAAAATTGAAAAAAATGAAATCAAAAGTATCATAAAAAAAGATGTATCAAGAATCTCTATTATAGGCAATGGAATCATTAGAAATACAGATGCTATTATAAAAGCAATCAACTTTATCAAACAAAACAAATTAGAAATGTTAGAATTTGATGTCTCTGAAAGCAAAATTTCTATCACTTTTAAAACTTTTGTTAGTGACAAAATGTTAGAAAAATTGCATAATGAGATATTTATGTGATAAATAATTTCGAAAAAGGAATTTGGGAACAGGACTCAAATTCCTTTTTCTTAGTTCTAAATTAGACAACCTCTGAATATATATAATTTAGATTAAAAATTTGGAGGTATGCATATGACGATAGATGAAAGAAAAACAATCAATACAGCTGTAGTTCAGAATTTGATATTAGAGAACAGAGGAAAACTAAGCATATCAGGTGTTTTAGATGTTTTGAGTTTTGATGACCAAGTAATTATGGTAGAAACAGAGCTAGGCTTATTAACTATAAAAGGTGAAAATCTTAGAATTACAAAATTAAGTATTGATACTTCTGAAGTAATTGTAGAGGGAAATATATCTTATTTAGCATATAGTAATAAGGAAGTAGAAAAAAATAAAGGAAGTATTATTAGCAAAATATTTAAATAAAATTTTGCAATAGGGGGAAGATAATGATTTATACACAATTACAATTATTCTTTATATTCCTTATAAATGGTTTGCTAATTGGTTTATTGTTTGATTTTTTTAGAATATCAAGAAAAGCTGTCAAAACAGCTGATTTTATAACTTATGTTGAGGACGCTTTATTTTGGATTTTAACAGGTTTTATCATCTTATATTCTATATTTACATATAACAATGGTGAAATACGATTATTCATGTTTCTAGCAGTTATATTAGGTGTTTTGATCTATTTGATGTTTATCAGCAAAATGATATTAAACATTAGTTTAAGTATTATAAATGTTATTAAAAAAATTTTTAGTATAGTATTTAATATAATAAAAATTCCATTTCAATTTTTTATGAAATTAATTAAAAAATTATTTTTAAATCCTATATCATTTATTATTATCAATATTAGAAATTATTTTACAAAATATTTTAAAAATTTTTCTAATACTTTAAAAAAAGTAAAAATATCAAATAAATTTGTAAAAAATACAAAAAATTAGAAGGATTTATATAAAATATGTAGAATAATATATATGTGAAACTTTTGATAAATGGAGATTACCTATGAAAAAAAATAATAAGATTATAAGAAATTTATTAATTATAGCAATTGTTATCTATATTGCATATGTGTTTATTAATCAACAAAAAACTTTAAATCAATATAGCAAAAATACAGAAGAATTAAATCAACAAATTGCTTCAGAAGAAGCAACAAATGAAGATTTAAAGCAACAAAAAGATAATGTCAATTCTTTAGAGTTCATTGAAGAAATGGCTAGAGAAAAGTTAGATATGTATTATCCTAATGAAAGAGTATATATGGATCAAGGAATGTAATCTTTTAGATTATATTCCTTTTTTGGAAAATTTTGTTTATTTTTTATATTTTTTATGATATAATAAGATTCGTATTAAGTTCGTTTTATTCCCATGATATTTAAAATAATTATATATAAATTTAGGAGGTCTTATGTTAGATTTAGAATCAATGAATTTAGCTGATTTAAAGCGATTAGCTAAAGAACATAATATTAAAAATATTTCAAAATTAAAAAAGGAAGAAATTATAGAAGTACTAAAACAAATTTTAGATACAACAACTTCTACTATTCTTCAAGATGAAGAATATACTGATAATCACGATAATAGAAACAATGAAAATGACGAGGAATCAAAAAAAGAACCAATAGAAAGACAATATGATGAAAATGGAGAACCAATTGTAGATTATAAATTAACCAATGAAGGTGATGAAATCGTCGAAGGAATATTGGATATCATGCCAGATGGTTATGGATTCTTAAGAGGAGATAATTATTTATCTAGTGAAAAAGATGTTTATATTTCAATGGTGCAAATTAGAAGATTTAGACTAGATACTGGAGATATTATAAAAGGTATCTCTAGATTTAGAGAAGGCGAAAAATTTCCGTCATTAATTTTTGTTGGTGAAGTCAATGGAGAACATCCAGAAAAAGCTATAAAGAGAAAAAGATTTGATGAGTTAATTCCAATTTATCCAAATGAAAGATTAAAATTAGAAACCGTTCAAAACGATTATGCAACTAGAATTATTGATTTAATGTGTCCAATTGGAAAAGGACAAAGAGGAATGATTGTTGCTCCACCAAAAGTTGGAAAGACAACACTTCTTAAAAAAGTTGCAAATAGTATTAGTCAAAATAATCCAGAAGTAGAATTAATTGTTCTTTTAATTGATGAAAGGCCAGAAGAAGTAACTGATATGAAACGTTCTATCAAAGGTCAAGTTATTCATTCAACATTTGATGAATTACCAGAACATCATGTAAAAGTTGCTGAAATGGTTTTAGCAAGAGCAAAAAGATTAATTGAACAAGGAAAAGATGTTGTTATCTTATTAGATAGTATTACTAGATTAACAAGAGCTTATAACCTTGTGATTCCTTCTTCAGGAAGAACATTATCAGGTGGTATGGATCCAGCTGCATTACATAAACCAAAAAAATTCTTTGGTGCAGCAAGAAATATTGAAAATGGTGGAAGTTTAACTATCTTAGCAACAGCTTTAATTGATACAGGTAGTAGAATGGATGATGTTATATTCGAAGAATTCAAAGGTACAGGTAATATGGAAGTTCACCTAGATAGAAAATTATCTGAAAGAAGAATATTCCCTGCAATTGATATCAATAAATCTGGTACGAGAAGAGAAGATTTATTATTAACACCTGCTGAAAGAGAAACTGTTTTTGCTTTAAGAAAAGCAATGAATGCAATGCCTGTTGCAGAAGTTACAGAACAGGTGATTAGTGAAATGACAAAAACAAAAAATAATCAAGAATTTATTGAAAAAATGGATGCTTATTTGCGAAGATTTAAGTAAAAAAATTAAATAAAGGGGATTATATGAGAAAACTAAAATTATGCAAAATTGGTTGTAATATTTTAAAAATCTCACTCGTAATATCAATTGTACTAATACTATATACTATAATAAAAGTTTCTAGTTTAATCCAATTACAAACCTCGGTTCAAACATATATCTTATTTAGTGTAAAAATTCTATTTTTTGCTTTTATGGATTTGTTTTTATTATTGATAGGATTAATAATGGTATATACAACTTCAATACAATTAGGAATAAAATGGAGAATACTTGGAGTTGTTTTTTGCTTCATACCTATTATTAATACATGTATATTACTAAAAATACTTTTTATAGTATCTAAAGAAATTCGTTTTGAAACAAACAAAATGAAATTAAATAACACTAGAAAAGAACAGCAAATATGTAAAACGAAATATCCTATTCTTTTAGTACATGGCGTGTTTTTTAGAGATTATAAATATTTTAATTATTGGGGAAGAATCCCTAAAGAACTAGAAGAAAATGGTGCGACTATATACTATGGTAACCATAGTAGTGCTTTGTCTGTTGAAGACAGTGCAAAAGAATTAATAAAAAGAATAGAAGAAATTATAAAAGAAAGTGGATGTGAAAAAGTAAATATTATAGCACATTCAAAAGGTGGGTTAGATGCTAGAATGGCTATCATTAACCCTAAAATAGCTAACTCTGTTGCTTCATTAACAACAATTAATACGCCTCATAGAGGATGTGAATTTGCAGATTATTTATTAACTAAAATACCAGAGAAACAAAAAGATACAATTGCTACTATATATAATAATTCGGCTCAAAAACTAGGAGATTCAAAATCAGATTTCTTAAGTGCTGTAAATGATTTAACTTATAAAAAGTGTAAACAAAGAAATAGTATACTATTTGATAATCCCAATATTTTTTATCAATCAGTAGGATCAAAACTAAATAAAAGTACATCTGGACAGTTTCCATTAAATTTCACCCATAAATTAGTTAAGTATTTTGATGGAGAAAATGATGGATTAGTTGGAGAAAAATCTTTTGCTTGGGGAGAAAAATATACATATTTAACAACTAAAGGGAAACGAGGAATATCTCATGGAGACGTAATAGATTTAAATAGAGAAAATTTTAAAGGATTTGATGTGCGAGAATTTTATGTTCAACTAGTTTCTGACTTGAGAGAGAGGGGATTATAATGAAAAAATATTTACAAGTTATTCCTATAATCATATATCCATATCTTTTAATACCTGTATTATTTATAGCAACTTTAATAGATTCTAAAATTAAAGTATTTAATTATATAATAAATTTATATTTTATAATCATAGTAATATATACAATTATTTTATTAATTTCTAAATTAAAAGAAATGACTGCAAAAGAAATGGTAAAAGTCAACTTTATAATAAAGATGTGTCAAATGCCTTGGTTCATATTTTCATTTGTATTAGAATTTATTGGAATTATTATGGGTATATTTGGTGTGTTTATAACTGTTATATTTGCCTTTATGAATATTTTTGTAAGAATAATTACTGGAATATATTCGGTTGGTTGTATTATCAAATTAAAGCAAGAAAAAGTCATTGGTATTCCAAAAACTATATTTTATAGTATAAGTTCATTTGTATTGATTATTGACTTTATAATTTCTATTTTAATGAAATTTGATGTCAAGGGAAAAGAGAAGGAAGAAGAGATAAATATAACTAATATAGAGTGAAATTAATTTAGAATAAAAAAGAAAGAAAGAAACATAATAAAATTTTCTTTCTTTTTTATTATTATATAAAAAAATATTATGAGAGAAACAAAATGACGCAAAGTAATATTATATTTTTAAAAGATAGATATATAAATAATTTTGATTATTTGTATAAATCGAATAGGGGAAGCATATATCTTTGTAATAATTATAGATACAGAACATTGCACAAAATCAAAGTTTTGCGCAATTAGGCATAGGGCTCAAAAGTAAAGTACTTGTTTTAAGTACCTACCTATCAAAATCTGCTATTCCTTGATATAAGCCAATTATAGCTTATTTTTTAAACAATAACTTATACTACATTTTAATAAAAACTCCTTAAAATCGATTCTGGAGCTTCAATTTTTTTTATTATTCCTGGTTGGATTTTTTTCATTATTGTAATCACATAATTTATAAAAAATTTATATAACTTTAGATTATTTTTTCAAAAAATTCATAAATCCTTATATTTCAATATTTTGCCTATTTTTTAGACAACAAACTATATGTCCAAAAAATAAAAACGGCTTAAAAACGATTCTCGTGTGTCGTATTTTTAGCCGTTTTTTAGCACTTTAAAAAGATGCTTAAAATTAAGCATTTATATAAGTATTGTATTATAATTATTAAATTTTACTTAATGCACTTTATAATTAGAACATATAACTTGTTTAATTAAATATTAAAATGCCTTAAAAACGATTTTAATGCTTTACATATATAAATTATTTCTATATATTATATTAGTATAAAAAGTTATATCTAATTAGAAAATAATTTTTTTAATTTTATTTATTTTAGTAATTAAATTAAAATTTTTGTTCGTTTTTAAAATATCAATTTTTATAAATAAAACTTTGCACAAAATTTTAAAATCTTAATTAATTTTTAATTGTAAATTTTATAATAATAATTTTTTAAAATTATTATTTTATATTTTATATTTTTCTTAAATTTATTCTTTAAAATTTATTTATAAAATACTTCAGATAATTTTATTTTTTAATTTTATATTCTTCTATTTAATTATAAATATATAAGAATATATTACCTTCTAAAAATAGCCTATTCCCCTACTCCCTTTTATTAAATCTGTAAAAAGAAGATTAGTTATATTTCAAACCAATCTATAAATTATAATTTATCTTTTAACTTTATATTTTAACTGAATATAAGAATTATCTAATTGATTGCATTCAATAAGTTCTAATGCTTTTAATTTATTTAATTCTTGTGAACAACTAATTGCTTCTCCATCAATTAGAGTAGATACATCTTTACCTCCCACTAGTAATGGAGCAATTACTATATTTACATAGTCTATTAAGTTATTTCTCAAAAATGCTCCGTTAAGATTCCCACCTGATTGAATTGTTAATCTTTCAGCATTATATTTACTAGATAAATCTTTTAGTAATCTTGTTAGGTCTAATTCTTCATAATATAAAATATCTAAATTATCATATTTATCTGTTAAAGAATATGCAATATGTTTTTTGTTTGTTGTAACTAATATTAAACTTTCAACCCAGTGGCATATATAATCTATTCCATTTTCATTCAAATGTGGCTTATTATCAATAATAACAAATTTCACTTCTACTTTATTATGATATTCTTTTCTATCATTAACACCAATTTTAGCCATTACTCTACCAGTATTTAATGAAAAATAATCAGTAGTAGATTCTATTTCATAATACTGGTGTAATCCCTCTTTAACACCATCAATTTTACACCAGTCTTTGTCGGCATCTAATTCATCAGTATTACCACTACTAATCTTACCATCAAGAGATTCTAACATAAACAAAGTTGTTATCGGTCTTTTTTTCACTTTAAATCATCCCCTATAAATTACTATAATTTATTAAAATAATTCTTAGCATAAAAAGAATTATCTTCTAACATTTGCTTAAATGATGGAAATATACACTCAGCAAATTTACAGCACAAATTTAATATTTCTTCTTCATTAGTTTTATTATAAATATATTTTTTGGTTGAACCATCATTAAATTTAAATATAAATACAATTTTATCTCCTAGATACTCATTCCAATATCCAACTTCTAAATTTTTAATTATGAATTCTTCATAAAATTTAGATTTGTCTTTTTCAAACTTTATTCCATAGTTTCCATCTATTTCTTCTACAATAAAGCCATTATTTTTCAATTCAGTTATATCTTTGACTCCCATTAAATAACTATAATTCATAACATCCCCCAATTTAAACAAAAAAACTTACTATTTTTATTCATTATTCAAAAAATTCATTACTAAATCTATAATTACATCTTTTTCCTTAGGATTTGACT
>CALVXO010000035.1 GCA_944371325.1 uncultured Bacilli bacterium
ATTAAAAGCATTTTTAAACTTTGGAGAGAAGCGATATGGCTATAACTTTCATCAGGTACTATTAAATATGGAAAGATTCAAGAATCCTGATGAATTAGTGAAAGAAAAGGCTTATTATGATATATCTGAATTTGATAAATTTCTAGCTTCCGAAGATGAAGATAGATATAGGATACTTTGGGAAACTTTATATTATTGTGGATTAAGAATTGGAGAAGCTAGAGGCTTACAATGGAAAGATATCAATTGGGATAATAAAACTTTATGGATTAATAAACAAGTTCAAAGTTTAGATAATTACTCTTCTTCTTACTATGTATGTAATTTAAAAACTGCTTCAAGTAATAGAATATTAACCATGTGTGATGCCTTATATGAAGATTTAAAAAAGTATTACGATAATGTTTCTAAATATAAAAACTTTAATGATGATTTCTTCATATTTGGTAATGATAAAGGTCTTACTCCTCTAACATATAAACAAGCCCAACGAAGAAAAGGAGAAATAGCAAACAAGGCTGGTGTTAAAGAAATAAGACTACATGATTTTAGACATAGCTGTGCTTCTTTCTTGGTTAATAACGGAGCTCCTGTTACTATGGTTTCTAAATATCTTGGACACTCTAATTCAAGTGAAACTTTAAACACTTATTCTCACTTATTTAATACAACATCTTCTGAAGTAATTAATACGATCAATAGAGCTAGAAATACTGTTGAAAACTAGCTCTTTTTTGTTAATATGGCTCTACAAGTGGCTCTAGAATATAAAATTATTGTTTTTAATAAAATGAAAAGACTTAGTTTTTCTTTATTTTACTAAACCTTTTTTAATTTCACTATAAATATTTGTCCACACCCAACTTGGCATATGACACAATAATATTAAATTTATATATTAAAATTAGAATTATTAACAATATAATTAAATATTATGAATTTTTTTAAATAGTTTTTTTGTATATTCACAATTGTTCTTATCAACATCAAATATAGAACCATTCATGTTATAAGATCCTGTTGCACAACCACCACCACATGAAATTATGCTAGGACATTTTAAACACTCATCATTGTCAAATCTTGACCTTGATCTCCAACATTCCCAATTAGGACTTTCTATATAGTCATCAGATAATGTGCCCATATAATTCTGTTGTACCTTTTCCAAAGCTTGGCAAGCAAATACTTTTCCATCAGGAAATACTGTAATTTTTCTAGAACTTCCACAAGAATTTTTTGATAATGTTTTATCAATTCCTAATAATCTATTATATAACTCTACAAAAGCATAATCTGAGGCAATATTTCCAAAATTTCTATACGCCATTAACATTTCTCTTGCTAACTTATCGGTATAGTCATCATTAACTTTGAATGAATTAGTAATAAGTACATTAACAGCATAATCATCTATACCCAATTCTTTCACAATAGAATATATCCTGTCAGAAAAACCATCAATATTATCATCCGTAGCAGTTATCATTGGAAGTACTTTAACACCACTTTCTAATATTTTTTTCATATTATTTATGACAATTTCATATGTTGGATCTCCATTTTGGTTTTTTCTATGCAAATCATGTTTTTCTTTATCTCCATCTAGAGATATTTGAACCTCGACAGAATTATCTTTAAATAATTTAATATCGTCTTTATCTATTAATACACCGTTTGTATTTATTACTAAGTTAGTATCTTCATCAAAGTTTTCCCTTGCGAAAGGTATAGCTTGATATAACATATTCTTGTTTAATAGTGGTTCTCCACCATAGAATGTTACTTGTTGCCAATAGTCAGATTTTTTTACATTACCTTGTACTATTCTTTTAAAGTTAAGCAGAGCTTCTTTTGCAACATCAAAGCTCATGTTTTTGTGTTGGCTCAAGGATTTTGAAGCACTACTTCTATAAAAGCAATAATCACAATCTAAATTGCAAAAAGTTGATGAAATTAAATATAAGGATTGAAATTGTTTATCTCTTATTTGCTCTTTTAATTCTTTTAATAGTTTTACTTCTTCCTCTATTGTAGTTATTATTCCTTTGTTTATTAATGATTCTGGAACATTTTCAAGTATTCCTCTATTAATATTACTTTTTAAATAGTTTAATTCTACTTCTGATACATATATATATTCTTTATGTAATGCATCCCAAACTTTATCATTAAAAATATGGATAAATGTTGAAATCTTCATAATCATCCTTTATATGAGCAATCTTTATCTTCATTTTCCATAGCATATTTTGGAAATTTACCTAAATTATAAACATTTTGGCATTCAGGATCTGGTGCATAGAAATCTCCATCATATTTCATTAAAGCGTGTAATCTACATCCACCACGACATAAATTTCTAGCCAAACAATTGCCACATATTCCTTTCAATTTATCTGGATTTAATTCTTTATACTGTTTTAACTTTTTATTTTCTTTCCATATTTTTGATATAGGATTGTCTTTTACATTGTCAAAAATAAACAAATCATTATCTGATCCAACATGACATAAAGCAACTTTTCCGGAATAACCTATTCCTAGCATTCCTTTTCCCCAAGGGCATAGACTATGTTGATAAATATCCACAGGTATAATAGCCGTATTCAATTCTATGGATAGATTTTTGGCATCACCATGTTTCCTTAAAAACTCATAGTAAAAATCATCCATTAATTTTTGTATTCTATTGTAATCAACAGCTTCAGTTTCGCTTGCTTCTACACCCTTACCATATTCTATAATATTGGGAAGCAATCTAAATCCCAAGCCTAATTTCTCATGTATAGTAGTGGCTAATTCAGGTATTTCACCATAATTGTTTTTACTTAAAACAGTTATTATTCTTAGTGGAATATTATATTTTTTTATTATATTTATGGTTTTGAATGCTCGTTCATAAGATCCTTTTCCTCTCGTTAAATCATTTGTTTCTTTTCTTATCCCATCCAAACTAATTGAAATAGATAAATGATCTTTAAATTTGGATAGATACTTTATTTGTTCTTCAGTTACTACTGTCCCATTAGTTTCTATGCTAACTTCTAAGCCAAGATTAATGGTTCTTTCTATAATTTCCAAGACATCTTTTCTGCAAAAAATTTCGCCACCTGTCATATTGACTTTTTTCAATCCCACAGTTTTTGCATCTTCAAAAATATTTATCCACTCATCTGCCGTTAATTCCTGTTTAGCACAAGAGTTATCTTTATTTTCATTTCTTCCACAATAAATACATTTTAAATTACATCTATTTGTAAGCAATACTGCTAATACTTCTAACTTATTTTCCATAATACCTCCATTATTTTAATTACCAGGAAGAATAATCTTCCCAGTAATTAAATATTATAACTATCCTCTTCTGCAGTTATAAAGAATTTGTCCTTCAGACATTTTTTCTACTTTTTTTAAGAATTCTTTCTTTTCCATCAATTTTCACCTCCTTTAATGACAAACCATCTATTAATTTAACCACTAAACTAGCAGATAAATTACCATAATCACACCCACTTATTTCCATTATTTGAAAATATGGTGTTCCATCAGATAATCCTAAATTTATATTATTTGCATTACAGTATACTTTTAAATTATCTATAATCTCAATTACCATGTCTGAGGTTAAATCATTTTCTCCTGTATGATAATAATTTGAATATCCTAATTCATTTTTTACATGTATACATTCCTTAATTTTTTGCTCATAATTATCTGAATTTATTTCATTGATATTTAATTTACTAATGTAATATAAAATAGTTGCCGGTGAATACTCAACTGATGTATACTTCGATTTTCTACAATCAAAACAATCTGCATCTATTGAAACAAAAATGTTACCTGGATTTATATTTTCAAGCACACTATATAATTGTTCAGAATCAATTAGATGGACTCTATTTCTTAACTCAGCATTTGTATCATTAATGCAATTATTTCTTTTTTCCTTTGGTACTCCAATTACAATATAATGATTAATATATCCTTCTTTCATTAATTTAGAAAAGCTATTCCCTTTCCATAAAAAATCATTATAATCATACGTATCACTATGCAAATCAAAGCAAACAATAGTTAAATTCTTTTTTTCTTCATTAAGTTTTTTTATCGTAAAATATGCATTTAAGTCACTTGGAGAAAGTATAACATCTGATGATAGTAAATCACTATCTACTGAAAATGATTCTCCAAAATATTTTTTTAATGACTCCTTTAATAATTTTGGCTCTGTACTTAAAATATCTTTATATTCATCAAAAATAGTGCATGCATATTTTACCATTTCATTGTCACTTCTTTGATTCTTTACAAAATTTATGACTCTGCATAGATTATTATAATCAACCTTTCTAATGTTTTTTTCATCATCACTACTTATCCAATTAATCATAATTTACCTCCTGATTCTTTTATTTAATGTTTGATAATGTTCTACTATATCTCTATCATAATATGATATTTTACCCTCTGGCAATATCAATAATCTTTCAATTCCAAGATTATCAACAAACTCAGGGTTATGAGAAACAACTATCATTGCTCCATCATAATTTTTAAACACTTCTGCAATTAGATTTTGTGTTTCTGGATCCAAGTGGTTTGTTGGTTCATCAAGTAAAAGCATATTAGCTCCACTTAACGATATTTTGGCTAATGCAACTCTACTTTTTTCACCCGGTGACAAAACAGATACATTTTTATATACATCATTACCATAGAATAAAAACTTAGATAGAATACTACGTAATTGCCTTTGATTGTATCCCATACTTATTAAATTATCCAATATAGTACTTTCGTTATCCAGCAATTCCAACTCCTGTGCATAATATCCTATATCGGTTTTATTACCTAATTTTATATACCCACTATCAGGTTCCAATAAGCCCATTATGAGCTTTAATAGCGTTGATTTGCCAGCACCATTTTCACCTACAATCAAAAATTTTTCACCACGACTAAGTTCAAAATTCAAGTGGTCAATTATATTATTTGAATCAGTCTTGTCATATTTAAAACTTAAATCCATTATTTTTAGTGGTTGTTTGGAATCTTCTCGAGTTATGCCTATTTTGAAATCTATAGTTTTATTTTTATCTAAAACCTGTATTTTTTCTTTCATCAACTTTTCAAGTTTTTTTTCACGGTCTTGCGCCATTCTTTTTCTATTTCCTGAAGCATTGGCATATTTATTGACAATTTCCCTTAATTTATTTTCTTCTTGTTGCTGGATTTGTGCTTGTCTTAATAAAGCTTCTTCACGCTCTAATTGTAGTTTTTTAAATTTATTATAATTACCATCAAATAATTCTAACTTTCTTGTTCTTTTATCCAAAAAAAGTGTTTTTGTCGTTACTTGATTTAAAAAATCTATATCATGAGAAATAATAAAGACAGAGCCTTTATATCCCTTTAAGTATTCAATTACATATTTTTTACTTTCTTCATCTAAATGATTTGTTGGTTCATCCAATAAGATAACTTCTGGTTTTGAATATAATAATTTTGCAAAAGCAACTTTTGATTTTTGACCTCCAGACAATTCTCCTAATTTCTTATTTAAAATAGTATCATCAATATTCATACCATCTATTATTTTTAGTAATATTGATTCAGCATTGTAAACATCCCAATACTCCAATTGTTTTTGGATTTTATCAATTTCACCATATACTTTATTCTGATCACAATTTGGATTAGCTAATTCTTCATATAATCTTTGTAATTTATCATTTAATGAAACAATTGGTCTCCCTAGCATCAAATAGTCTAATACATTTATGTTCAAATCTTCAACGTCTTCGGTAATTACTTGTGGAAGCCAGCTGACACGTGAACCATTTTTTAAAATTATTTTTCCATCATCAGGATATTCAAGCCCCATAACAATTTTAAAAAATGTTGTTTTTCCAGCACCATTAACTCCAACTACACCAATTTTTTCGTTTTCTGGTATATTTAGATTTATGTTTTCAAATAGTACTTGTGTACCAAACGACATAGTTAAATTCTTTATTTGCATGATTACACCTCACCCCGACAAAAATATTTTATTATTATTTCACCATCAAAGCATATGTTTGAGGTATTCCTATTGTATCTTTTGTATCAAAGTAGTCTTTTATATAAAATCCACATTTTTTATAACAATTGATAGCCTTTATATTATTTTCTAATGGACACATTACTAATATCTCAGCATTTTTTTCTTTTTTTAATAAATTTGACATTATATTTATTGCTTTGCTTCCGATTCCTTTGTTATGTTCTTTTAATTCACCAATAAATATATCAATTTCATAAATGTTATTACCTGTTAATTTATACAATTTTTTATCCTCTTCTTCTACTAATTTATATTGAATAATTCCAACTGGTTTATTTTTATATTCAATCATATAAACAGGTATTTTTGCCGTTTTTAATGTTCTAGGATAATATTTTTCTTTTATTTCTTTATAATTTAATTTTCTTTGTTCAAAGCTAGAATATATTTCCTCTTCTTGATACCAATTCTCCAGTAATTTATAATCCTCAGCTTTATCTTCTAATAATCTAATATTAACATCACACATAATATTTCACTCTTTCTAAAAAAAAGGAGAAAGCAAACCAACTACCTCCTCCTCCGTAATTTCCAATTAATAATATAAAATATTAATTTGCCATATATTCTACACTTTATTTATTATTTTGTCAAATATTATATTTTCTTTATCATTGTTTCCATTCTTGTATGGTAGTTTTTCTTGTTATAAAAATTCTTACCAATATCATTGTAAGCAAATACATCAACTATTACATATTCGCATCCAATCGACTTAAAATATTCTTCCATTTTGTTTATTAGTTCTTGACCTACACCATTACTTCTAATTTTATTTGTAACAATTAATTCTGTAATTTCTCCTCTTTTTGGACACTTATAGTCTAAATAATCATATTCATCATAAGGAAATATACAACCCATAATTAAACCAATTACTTTATTATTTTCTACTGCCAAATAACATTTACCGTTGTTCTTATTAACTTCTTCTAAATCTAAAACTGTCATTTTTTCCCTATATTCAGGATGAACTTGATCCAAATGATCTTTATCTATTGATACAATATGCTCTTCAAGTTCAACTAATAAGTCTTTAACATCTTCTAAATACTTATTCTCATATTCTACTATTTGCATAAAT
>CALVXO010000036.1 GCA_944371325.1 uncultured Bacilli bacterium
CTTTACATTTATTTGGATCATATATTGTTGCTGTTTCGCCATAAATACTAAATTCAAATAAACTATTAATTACCGGTAAATCTTATTGATAAAATACTTTTACTTGATAATATAGGGCATTTGGTAATTCTGAATTAGAATTTGCTCTTACAGCGGTGACACAAAAAGCTGGATTATTATTATCGATTAATCCTTCTCTATTGTAACCGACCCAACCATCATCGCAACTACCAGTACTTCGATAATTTGCTTCTCTAAAATAGTCAGTTATTTGTTCAGCAAAATTATAACAGTTTGTATTATCTCTTGTACTTGATGTACATACTCCGCCCTGATTTCTGATAATATTTAAAATTTCATTTTTAACATTATATGCCTTAGAATAATTAATTGATAAACTAATATAACCTGCAAAAAGTAAAACAAAGACAATTACAATGTTAAATAAAGAAAAGCCACCTATTGCCTCTTTCATTTTACCACCTCAATTAACCTTTCCAAGCGCATGTAATATCATGCAAGGTGCCATTACTATCACGATAAGTACAAGTTGCTTCACCATTTTGAGGAATCGTTCCTTCTTTTGGACAAATTGCTTCATCACACCTTGTATTTTGCGCAAAGTTGCTTTGAATCGTTGGCCAAAGAACAGAAAAGAAAAAAAGGGACAACAAAGCCACTATAATTACAACGATTACGGTTAAATTAAGTTCCCCTGTTGCCTCTTTCATTTCTTTCTACCTCCATTTAAATTTTATCCTGCTGCATTTCCGCCAGTGCCAGAACCACCTGCACCATTTTCTGAAAAATAATTAGTACAGTCAACGGTTTGTGTTGCGCCGTCTTCATCAACATATGTACAAGCATCAAGACCGTCATCACAATTTGCCATTGCACAATAAGTACTAGCCTTAATTGAATTTTGAATTCCTGGCCATACAAATGCATAGAAGAATGCGGCTACGGCTGCGATTGCTACTACTGTAACAACTGTCATGTTTAATTCTCCAGTTGCTTCCTTCATATATTTATTCCTCCTTTTACTTTTTTCTATTATTTATTATAACTAATTTTTGGTAAAATATCAATAAGTACATTGGCATTTTGTAAAATTAGTCTAAATATGTTGTATATTTTGTCTTTTTTGTGTTATATTTATTTTAGAAGAAGAGTTGATATTATGGAGAATATAGAAATTAAAATATTAGAATTTTTAAAAGGATTAGGAACTATTTTACTTTACTTTGTAACTACAATAATTGCCTCTTCCCTTTTAGCAAATTTTTATTATCACAATAATATTGTTGTGGCTACTATTGCTCAAATACTTGCTTATGTTTTATTGTTGTTAGTTTTAGGTATTGTTTATCGCAAAAGATTAACTCAAGATTTTAAGGATTTTAAAAAAGAATATATTAAAGTTGCTTTGAAAAACTGGATTATTGGTCTTGGCGTTATGTTTATTTGTAATATTATTGTTTCTAGTTTTTCTGGAGATATTGCGACTAATGAAGAAGCTAATCGAAATCTAATTGCTCTTTATCCTGTTAGTAGTGCTATTACGATGATTTTTGTAGGACCACTTGTTGAAGAAATTACTTTTCGTGCTAGTTTTAAAAAAGTTTTTTCTAAATGGTATACTTTTGCTATTGTAACTTCTTTAATATTTGGAGCTGCTCATATTTCTAATTTCTTTGTTTTGTTATCTCAAGGAACTTTTAATTTACAAGAATTATTATACTTAATTCCTTATAGTACACTCGGATTTTTCTTTGCTAAAGCTTTTTATGAGACCGATAATATTTATACTTCTTATCTTGCTCATATGTTTCATAATGGTATGTGTGTTACTTTACTATTACTTCTTTCGTTAGTTGGGTGATTATGATGGATAAAAAAGTAAAAGTTAAGCCTAGAAGAGGTGTTAAGATACTATTTTTTCTGATTATTCTTTTCGTGCTTTTGTTTCTTTATGCAAGATATATTAATACCAGTGGATTTATAGTAAAAGAAGTTGCTATCATAGATGAAGAAATGGATGCTAATTATAATGGATTTAAAATTGTTCATTTTTCTGATTTGCATTATGGAAGAACTACTTTTGAGGAAGATTTAAATAAAATTGTAGAAGAAATCAATAAATTGGAACCAGATGTGATTGTTTTTACTGGAGATTTATTTGATACAGATTCTGTTAGTGATGAAGATGTTCGTTTAGTAACTCGTTATTTAGAAAAATTGGAAGCACGTCTTTTTAAATTTGCAATTATTGGTGATTATGATAAAAGATATTTAGAAGCTTATCAAACCATTCTTAATGATAGTCATTTTCTTTTATTAGATAATACTTCTAAACTTGTTTATGATAATAGTGCCGTTCCTATTAATTTTGTTGGACTTACGAATACGAAAGATATTGATACTTTATATGAAAATAATTATTTTACCATTACTCTTGTTCATGAACCAGATTCTATCCATAATATTCAAAGTAGTAATATTGTTTTAGCTGGACATTCGCTTGGTGGACAAATAAAAATACCTTTTATTGGCGGTATTATTAAAAAAGATGGTGCTAGTACTTATATTAATGATTATTATGAAGTAAATCAAATGAAACTTTATATTTCGAATGGTATTGGTACTCAAGATTTTAGTTTTCGATTATTTAATAAACCATCAATTACTTTATATCGTTTATATAATTATTAAAAGAGGAGATACATTACTCCTCTTTTAAAATTTCATTGATTTTCGTTGTAGCATTGATAACAGTTTCGTTATCTGGAAGCATTACATATAGTTTGGTTCCTCCATATGAATAGGTATAATCAAATGCATCACTACCATTTAAGCTAATGTTTTCAATTGTCCACTCTGGCATTTCATCAATTTGCATTTTAATAAAATCGGTTAAATCCTCAGTGTTTATATTAGTAATAAAGGAACCATCTAAAGCACTTAATAAGCTTGTATACTTCGTAATAATGGTTGGACTGATCGCTTTATTAATTAACGCTTCAATCATCGCTGCTTGATTTTCTACTCGAGTACGATCGCCTTCACTAAAAGCAGAACGTTCTCTTACAAACGATAAGGCTTTTTTTCCATCAACATTATTATATCCTTGATTATAATAATATCCATCTTTGCTTGTAAAACTATATTTAGAATAAACATTTACACCTCCTAATGCATCCACAATATCCATTAAAGAAGTAAAGTTTACTTTTACATAATAATTAATCTTTATGTTTAGCAAGTTCTCAACCGTTGCAACACTTTCTTCAATTCCATATATTCCCGCGTGTGTTAGCTTATCCTTGGCATTTTTACTTGCTAATGTTACATAATAATCTCTTGGTATTGATGTGATTAAAACTTTATGAGTATTTGGATTTACTGTTATTACCATATTAACGTCACTACGAGAAACACTACTTACTGAACCATAAGTATCTATTCCAGAAACAAAGATATTAAATGCATCTTTGGTAATATCTACTTCATTCGCAATATCCTCTGTTTCCACATCAATAGAAAATTCATAAATTACTTTATATTGATCTATAAATGTATTATCACTTTCATTAATTAGAGCAAGCATCGAATTTTCAATTAAGATACTATCATAATCTTCATCTAAAAATGATTCTTTTAATGTGGTAATATTATCTGTAGTAATAAATTCAGGGGTGATATCTTTTTCAATTTTTTCTTTGGCTGCTTCTAGGCCATCAGAGGTAAATTCTAAACTTCCCATGGTCTTTTTATCTAAATCTTGTAATTCCTCATAAGAGCTTTCCTTTAAGGCAAGAACACTATAATTTTCTGTTTTATAATCTGTAAAACCAAGTTTTTTTAGGAAACCAATTGTATTTAATTCATAGATAATTACTAATACTAGCAAAATAATATAGAGAATCGAGAATACAGTTCCAACTGCCCTTCTCTTTACTCCTCTTCTTACTAATATTAAACAAGAAAATACGATATCTAGTAGAACTAATAATACACATAAAACTAAAAAGTATTCTCCTGGCAATATATCGATAAACTTAAATAAACACAATGTTATAATTGTAATAATTGCCATGGCAATTGCTAAAAATTTAAAAAATGGCATGATTTTTTCTTTTCTTTTGGCCATACTACATCTCCTTTGTTTGTATTCTAATTATACCATAATCATCAAAATTTATAAAATTTAAATGAAATTTAAAATAAAATAAGTAAAGAAAATGTACAACAATAAATAGCTACTTCCAAATAAAATAGCTCCTATGACATCACTTAGAAAGTGAACTCCTAAATAAACTCTAGTATATCCTATTAAGAGAACAAGCAACACGAATAAGCTTGTCAATATTATTTTTAGAGGAATGGTTATATTACTTATTATAATTAAAAAGATAAGAAAGCCATAAAAGATTGTTGCTGTCATGGTATGTCCAGAGGGATAGCTATAGCCTTCTTCTTCTACTAGAGGGTTAATATTGGGGCGATTTCTTTTAAAAATTCTTTTTAAAGTACCAATTAAAACCCACATAATTAACATATTGATTATAATTACAATGGCTACTTTTTTATTTTCCATAAAAATTAAGAAAAGAATGCAGAGAAGTGCAACAAATTTCCCACTTGCTAAACAAGTTATGATGCGCCATAGCTTGGTTTTTACATCTGTTATTTTTATTTTGGAATAAAAATTATCGTCTAACTCGTTTAGTTTTCCTTTTAACATTAAAACTGACCAAATTAAAAATAATATAAATAAAAAAATAAAACTGAATATCATAATCATCACTTTATTATTATATACTAAAACTTATGCTTTTATCTAGTATAAATAGAAATTTTATGTTATAATTGGTTTATCACATGCCTGTGTGGCGGAATTGGTAGACGCGCTGGACTCAAAATCCAGTGGTAGCAATATCGTGTCGGTTCGAGTCCGACCACAGGCACCAGATTGATAGGAAACTCGAACTTTTATAAATTCGAGAGTAATAAATTACTAACAGAAATGTTAGTTTTTTTGTTATTTAAGAAAGGATAAGTGATGAGTTATGACAATAGAAACTAAAGAACTTGTAATAAGTGAAGAATTAAAAAGAAAGGTAGAAATGATTTGTAGGTTTGCTTATGTTGACTACACTATCACAAATGGAAATATTAAAAGTATTAAAAATACAAATATTGCTATGGTTAAACCTCATATAGTAAAAATTAAAGGTATCGATTATTTAATATTTGATGAATGTGATGATATTTTTATAAATGGTTATAAAGAAAAAATTAAGTTTAAAGACCTAGAAGAATATATCAAAGCACACTAAAACTATGAATTTTCAGTGAAAATGTTACAAAAATTACACACCAATTTTCAGAGAAAATGTTACACTTAAATTTAATGAAAGAAAAACTATTATCGCTAATTTTCAGTGAAAATGTTACACTGAAAATATTTGACAAAAATAATGATTTCAGTATAATAGTTATTATTACTTGTGGGGATAAGGCAATGCTGAGGAGCAACCTGAGCAAACAAGTAATGCTATACAAAAAAGATATATTTCTTTTTTTGGAAGCCCAGAGCGATAAACCTCGGGGTATGGGGCAGAGCCCCACAATTATCTTAACATCATATTTTTTCTCCAAGGGTGATTTTTAGGAGGAATATATTTATGATGTTCTTTTTCTTTTGGTGAAAAAACAAGTGATTCTTTAATCATAACAGTATCGCGTTCTTCAATTTCTGATAATTGATAATATTGATTTTCAATTTTACACCAATAATCTCCATTATAACTAATAATAAATATACACTCGGTGCCCTTTTGATAAGTAGTTATTTCACCAGTAACAGAATTGATTGGGATATAATATTTTTTGTTATATCTAATACATGAAGCATTGTCAATAATTCTAGTATATTTTTCAGAAACGATTAAATTAAGTTCTTCTTCTGAATAATTATTTTCTCTCATTTTTGATTTTTTCTGATCAATTGCATAAGAAAACTTTTCGTTCATTTTGGGAATAAATATTTCATTTAAGTACCTATTGGCTTCGTCAATAGTGGTGATGCCTTCATGTCTTAATTCAGCGATTAATCTGTCTTTAAAAGTCTTATTTTCTCTCTCAACTTGAGCTTTAGCAGTAGCAATACTAGTTGTTTCAAGAGCAATATTTAATTCTTCACATATCTTGCCAAATTGAGTAAAAAAGTGCTTATTTTCATTTGATTTAGCCTTATTAGCAGTGAATGAACTACGATTGTCTGCTTTTATTTTTGCCGGTATTCCATAATTAATTATAATATGGAATAACAGGGCTAAATAACCTCTTGTTATTTCTTCAAATTCAAACCACCCAAATAAAACTTTTTTTGTAGCCCTATCTATGGCAAGATGTAAATAAGAAGGAATTCCTCCAAACCATAATTTAGCACAAGCATCCATCTGTATTTCTTCCCCAAAACAATATAAATTACTAGATCTACGAATATGAGCTTTTTCTACTTCGATCATTCTGGATTTGTATAATTTAATAGTTACTTCTTCTATATTTTCTTCTTTTATTATATTATTCATCTTTTCATTATATTGTTTTATTGTTTTTTTATGGGCAAGTGGAGATATAATATCATGGTTAATAAAAGACCTATATAAAGATGAATAAGAAATATTATATTTATTTTCTATTTCTTCAAAAAAGTGTTCAAAATTATAATCATAGTATTCATTTAAATATAAAGATTCTATTTCTTTAATTACATTATCATCTTTTTTATTAGGATTATTTTTTCCCCGATTTTTATGAATAAATCCTTGTTCACCTTCAGTATTGTATATTTGTATTAACCTATAAATTTGTTGTCTAGAAATATTTAATTCATCTTTGGCTTCGTTGATGCTGATCTCATTTTTAATAATCTTCTTAATAACTTCTAACTTTTTTGCTTCATTATTATTTAGTTTCATATTTTCACCTCGCTTTCTGGCCAAAAGGCCAAAATATTGTAACATTTTCTCTGAAAATCGGCAAAAAAAGAAACCGAACAAATCGGTTTCAAGAATGTAACATTTTTACTGAAAAATAAATTTAAAATATGTAACATTTTTACTGAAAAATCACA
>CALVXO010000037.1 GCA_944371325.1 uncultured Bacilli bacterium
CAATTTTTGCTACTTTTTTATTGCTTTTTTAGGTGGGTTATGATAATATAGTTAATGAATTTAATGGCGAAATTGGTGAAGTGGTTAACACGCCGGATTGTGGCTCCGGTATGCAAGGGTTCGATCCCCTTATTTCGCCCCAGATTGGAAAAAAGTCGAAAGACTTTAAGATAGAAATCGATTCTTATGAGTCGATTTTTTTGTTGTTAGAAAGGAATTGGTAATTAACATCAAAATAAAAATAAGTGATATTTATGATGAAAGTGTTGTACCTATCAAAGATTTTATGTAAATGTTGAAATTATATTATATTCACATGTTATAATAATAAATGAAATTTGGTGATATTAATGGAAAATAAAAAGAACTTAACAGATAACAAAATTAACTATAAATATATTTTGAACAAAATATTTACAGGTTCTTTTCTAGACTATAATCTGGGACATGTAATTATTAATTTTATAAAAATAGATGATAATAACAGATATATTTATGTAAATCCGTATGGAGAAAGATCTGAGCAATCTGCTAAGTATACAGAATATGTTTTTCATATAATGGGAATTGTTTACAAAAATAAGAGATACTATGAATTAACAGCTGTATCAAAGGTATAGAGAGATGATGTTGGTTATAAAAAATAATAAAGAAGAAAAAATGAGTTAAAATATAAAAGGTCTTCTTTAAGAAAACTTTTAAAACAAATAATAATCGCCATAATTATTTATGTGCTTTCAAGGCATCTGGTTTTTATAAACCTAAAAAAAGAATTTTGTTTTTAGCAAATTAGAACATTCCTGAAATTGTAGATGAAAGTGAAGATATTATTGTTAAATTAACCTGCAATCCTCAACAGAGTAGAGCATATACAAGGTTAAAATAAAGAATAAGTGAATTGGAGGTAAATAATGAATAGTATATTTGAGGTGAAAAACTGTTCGTGTGTTGAACAAAATGTTGATGTTATAGTAAATGCTGCAAATAAAAATTTAATATCAGGTGGAGGAATATGTGGCGCAATTTATAAAAAAGCAGGATATTCTAATTTAAATGAAGTATGTAGAAAAATCAAAACGCCGTTAAATGATGGCGATGCTGTAATTACTCCTGCATTTGATATTAAGAATGCAAAATATATAATTCATGCTGTAGGGCCTAATTTTTGGCATGACCCTAATGCTTTTAATGAATTGTTTGATGCATATTATAATTCGTTAGTATTATTAAAAGATAATGAGCTTCATAGTATTGCTTTTCCTTTAATTAGTGCAGGCATTTATGGAGGCCATTTAGAAAACCCTGTAGCAGTATCAACTAAACAATGTATTATGGCTTATAATAAATTTGTTGAAGATTTTCCGAATTACAATATTCACGTATTACTATGTGCTTATACTAAAGAAGAATTTGATAAAGTAAATAACCTAATTGATAAATAAAGATAAAAATGGTTTTTAAAAGTAAGGAGTTTATAATGAGAAAAATTAATTATAATAAAATTACTGTTAATGAGTTTTTGAAGCTTGATGAAAATAATTTGATGTTAGTCACGAATCCTGGAAGAATGGGCGATGAAGATGGCTCATACTTTATTATGAAAGATGAAGATAAGTTTGTAGCTTACAGAATAAGTGGTTGGATGTATGGAAAAGAAGAGCATGATTCTGTTTCGTTTGATATGATGTGTTCTCATTTTCCTAAATGGAAGGAAGCGTGGAATAATCATGCTAAAGAGGACTATGATGGTAAATATAAGTATGTATATATGGGATTTGGAAATGGATTATGTGTAGACAAAAGAATTTATGAAGAATTTAACAAGTTTCTAGAACTTGTTGTATCTCAAGATCCTAGGTATAAAAGTGAAAGAAAAATACCAGCTTTATATTATAATTCTTGGGAAGAAGCTTTATTGTTATATGTGAATGAAAAGAATATAGAACTTATATAAAGGCGATTGAAAATGAAATGCCCAGTTTGTAACGAAAAACTGGTTGAAATAATTATGGTATGCCAATTTAGGAAGCACAAAAAAACAGAGAAAAAATAAGTATATTTAGGAGGATACAAAGTTTTTATAGAATTAGAATAACCTCAATATCACTGCTATAACTGTAATAACTTTTATAAGGACTTAGTAAATTATGAAAAAGTAACTGATAGTAAGCAAGATGATATTGAATTACCATCTTTTATAAATAAAAAAGACTTAAGTGAAAAATAGCATAACAAATACTTATAAAAGACAATATAAAAGTTACTGGCAATGTTGTTTATAAGATACAGTTATTCTGCATAGCATTATAAAAATCTTAAAAGCAAAGAATTTGGGCGTCAAAAAGTCCATAAATTTAATTGTGATGCTACATATATAATTTTGAAAATGCTTTTAGGAAATATAAATAATATGGTATAATGATGTAGAAATGTTAGGTGAAGTTATATGAGTGAAAAAGATTTAGATTCTAGTATGAATCCTTATCAAGAAAAAGCAAAACCTAAAGGTTATATAAAACAGTTACAATGGGATATGGCGATAGGTTTGCAACAGGTGGATAATTTAAAACCATCTAAATATCTTGAACAGATTAGTAAAAAAAATATTTTAGGTGAATTAACAATCAAAGAAGTAGAACAAAGTTTAAGAGAATATTACACCACAAATGAAAAGCAAAAAGATATTAATTATAATGAATTAGAATGTGACTTTGTATCTATGAGAATTGTAGAGTTACTAGATCAAGATAATTTTGAATTATCAGTAGATTATCTAAAATATATTCATCAATATCTATTTCAAGACGTATATGAATTTGCAGGAGAACTTAGAAAAATTGATTTTTCTAAACATGAGAAAATATTAAATAATGATTCAGTTGCATATGGAGATTCTAAAACATTAACAGAATCATTAGAGTATGATATTAGTCTAGAAAAAGATAAAGACTATAAAGACATGTCTATTGTAGAAGTCATTAAAAATATTACTGATTTTACATCTAATATCTGGCAAGTACATCCTTTTAGAGAAGGCAATACTAGAACAACAGCAGTATTTATAGAAAAATATTTAATTAGTCTAGGGTACAATGTAGATAATTCATTATTCAAAGATAAATCAGTATATTTTAGAAATGCATTAGTTAGAAGTAATTATTTTAATAATTATTTAAATATAAAAGAAGATAAAACATATTTAATTAAGTTTTATGAGAACTTATTATTAGGTAAAAATAATAATTTACACTCTGAAGATTTAATTGTGAAAGAGTTGTTTTAAAGCAGAAGTAAAATTCTGCTTTTTGTAATACTGTTAAAATACAAAGTTTAATGTTATAATAAAATAGACATAAATTGAAGAAAGTGGTGCAGTGATGGGAGTATACGAAAGTGAAGCAAAATTAGAAGAAAAATTAATTGACCAATTAGTAAAACAAGGATATAAAAAGGTTCAAATAGATACAGTAGAAGACTTAGAAAGAAATTTTAGAGAACAAATTAATAAACATAATAAATTTAGACTAGAAGAGAAGCCTTTAAGCGATAAAGAGTTTGAACGCCTAATGATAAAAATATCAGGTAAGGGTGTTTTTCAAAGTGCAAAGGAATTAAGACAATTACAAGATATACAACGTGATGATGGAACTATTGCCTATATAGAACTGTTTAATACCAGGGAATGGTGTCAGAATATTTTTCAAGTTACTCATCAAACTACAGTTGAAGGAAAATATACTAATAGATATGATGTGACTCTGCTTATAAATGGATTGCCTCTTGTTCAAATAGAGTTAAAACGTAGAGGAATTGACATGAAAGAAGCTTTTAATCAAATTAAAAGATATAAAAGACATTCTTACAGTGGTTTATATAAGTTTATACAAGTATTTATTGTTAGTAATGGGGTAGATACTAAATACTTTGCTAATAGCGATCAAGAATTAAATTATGGCTTTACTTTTTATTGGACAGATGTAAACAATGAAAGAATCAATAATTTAGAACATTTTTGCCTAACATTCTTAGATAGATGTCAAATAGGAAAAGTAATCGCTAGATATATGATTTTAAATCAAACCGAGAAAATGCTATTAGTAATGAGACCATATCAAATTTATGCTGTAGAAAATATTGTATCGAGAGCACTTGATACAAATAATAATGGTTATGTTTGGCATACAACAGGATCTGGTAAAACAATAACATCATTTAAAACAAGTCAAATCCTTGCAAAAGAGCCATCTATTAACCAAGTTTTCTTTCTAGTAGATAGAAAAGACTTAGACAAGCAAACTTTAGATGAATTCAATAAATTTAAACCAGGGTGCGTTGATTTAACAAATAATACAGATAAATTAATTGAACAAATGAAAGATAGTACTAAAGATTTAATTGTAACAACGATTCAAAAAATGGCAAATGCTTGTTCTAGTCCTAAATATGCACCAATTTTAGAAAAGTATAAAGATCTAAAAACGGTATTTATTATAGATGAATGTCATCGTTCGCAATTTGGAGATATGCATAGACAAATATCTAAAACATTTACAGACGCTCAATATTTTGGATTCACTGGTACTCCAAGATTTAAAGAAAATCCATCACAGGACGGTAGAAGTACTGCAGATATATTTGAAAAATGCTTGCACACTTATCTTATTAAAGATGCTATAAAAGATAACAATGTATTAGGATTTTCTGTGGATTATATGAAATTTGTTGATTTAAAATCATCACAAACAGAAGAAGATGTAATGGTTGAAGGAATAGATACTGAAGAAGTATTTATGGCAGATGACAGAGTTAAATTGATTGCTCAAGATATTGTTGATCATCATAATATTAAAACTAGAGATAAAAAATATAATGCATTATTTACGGTATCTTCTATTCCTTTATTAGTGAAATATTATAATATGTTTAAATCTTTAAATCATGATTTAAAAATTGGTGCAATATTTACTTATGGTGCCAATGAAGATTTAGATGATAATCCAGAACATTCAAGAGAGTCATTAGATAAAATAATTAGTGATTATAATAAAATGTATAATACAAATTTTTCATCCAGTACTTTTGATGCTTATTTTAGAGATATATGTAAAAAAATAAAAAGCACGGAAATAGATATTGTTATTGTTGTTAATATGTTATTAACTGGATTTGATGCTAAAAGATTAAATACTTTATATGTTGATAAAAGTTTAAAATATCATGATTTAATACAAGCTTTTTCAAGAACAAATAGAGTGGAATCGGAAACTAAACCTTTTGGAAATATTGTGTGTTATAGAACTACTAAAGAACGAGTAGATGAAGCAGTTAAATTATTTTCACAGACAGACAGTATTGATACGGTTATTATGGCTCCATATGAAGAATATTTAAATAAATTTAAAGTAGCAGTTTCAGAGTTGTTAAAAATTACCCCTGTAGTTGATTCAGTGGATTCATTAGAACGAGAAGAAGATATTAAAACGTTTATCGTAGCCTTTAGGACAGTAGCTAAACTTTTAGTAAGTTTAAGAACTTTTAATGAGTTTGATTTAGATAATGGCGATACAGATTTAAATGCTCAAATGTTTGAAGATTACAAAAGTAAATATTATGAACTTTATAGAATATTATCAAATGATAAGGAAAAAAGTTCAATATTAAATGATGTTACATTCTCACTTGAATTAATTCAAACAGATAAAATAAATGTTTCTTATATTTTAAATTTGATTAGAAATGTTGATTTAATTAATGAAGAACAAAAGAAGAAAGATATTGAAGACATCGAAAGTAAATTAGTTAATATTACAGATGATGAATTATTTTTAAAAGCTGATTTAATTAAGAGCTTCTTAAAATCTATTTTACCAACATTAAAAGAAGATGATTCTATTGATGAAGCATTAGATAATCACATGAATGTAGAAAGAGAAAAAGAAATAGAAAAATTTTCAGAAGATAATAATATTAATTTAGATAACTTGAAAGAAATCATTGATGAATATGAATATAGCGGAATTTTCCCAGATAGTTTGATTGGTAAATCAATTGATGCGCCATTCTTAAAGAAAATATCAATTATTGAAAATATTAAAGTATTTATAAGAAATCTATTAAAGAAGTATATGTAGGAGGAAGTTATGTCAAGAGAAGAAAAGCAGCAAACACAACAAGCAGAGTTACAAAAGCAATTATGGAGCATTGCTAATTCCTTAAGAGGAAATATGGATGCGAACGATTTTAAAAATTATATTTTAGGATTAATTTTCTATAAATATTTATCAGAAAATTTAGTAAATTATGTTAATAAAGTATATTTAAAAAGTGATAATATGACATATGAAGAAGCTTGGCAAAAAAAAGAGTATAGGGAGGCTTTAAAAAGTCAATTAATTAGTGATTCCAACATTGGATATTACCTTGATTCAGATTACTTATGGAGTACTTTAATAAAGAAAATAAAAACAGGCAAGTTTGATATATCTATGTTACAAAAAGCGGTTAATATTATTTCTGAATCAACATTAGGCAATGAATCTGAAGATGATTTTGAAAATTTATTTGAAGATATGGATTTAAATAATTCAAAGTTGGGTAGAGGAGTAAATGAAAGAACAGAATTAATATCTACAATCATGTTAAAAATAGATGATATTGATTTTCATCACGA
>CALVXO010000038.1 GCA_944371325.1 uncultured Bacilli bacterium
TTGATTATCTTCGTGAGGTGGCTTCATATGAAAAATAATTTAAATATTATATTTGCTTTTTCAATTATTAAATATGGCTTACAATAAGACAGTAATGTTCTTTTTTCAAAAGCCGGAGAATTATTACAGACAAGACTTTGTGAGAAAAATCAGAGCAGAAAAGAACGGATTTGAATATTTAACTTTATATGAAGAATTGTTGATAGAATCATTAAATAAGGATGGCGTATTAGCAAATTTCTTTGATGATAAAATAGTTCCATATACAACAAAAGAATTATCAATAATATTTAATCACAGGGAATCAATTATAAAAAATGGATTAGAAATATTTCAAAAATATAAAATTATTGAGAAAAAAGAAGATGGTTCTTATTTTATTCCTGATGCATTAAAGTACACAAAGAGAACAACAGTTGGAGCAGAAAACAAGAAAAAACAAAGAAATAATAAAAAAGATAAAGAAGAAGTAGAAGACATTTGTCCACCAAGTGATGAAGACATTTGTCCGACATATATAGAACAAGAAACAAATATAAAAAAAGAAATAGAAATAAATAATAAAATTAATAATTTAGATTCAGAAACAAATATACAATTAAACAATAAATACAATAGTATAATTGAAGAAATTATAAACTATTTAAATATTAAATCAAATAAAAATTTTACTACTAATAATGACTTTGTTACTAATTGGATAATAGAATTATTGGATAGTGGATATACCATAGATGATTTTAAAAAGGTTATAGATAATAAGTCTGATGAATGGGGAAATGATCCTGAAAAAAGAAAATACTTACGACCAGGCACTTTATTTAATCCTAAGAATTTTAATAAGTATTTAATAGGAAATAATTCTAAAAAAGATAAAGCATCATTTGAAGATGTTATGGATGATTATTTAAATGGAAAAGAATCAGATAGTAAAGTTAGTATCTAGAATAAAAGATAGATTTCCTGATGAATTCTTTCGATTAAGTAAAGAAGAAAAATATGAGTATGTAGAAACCTTTGAAAAGTTATTTATAAGATTTGATTTTGATTTAGTAGATAAAGCTATAAGTAGAATATTTGATATGAGATATATAAAAGCACCAACATTTATGCAAATGCAATTATCAGTAAGTAGGATACTATTTGAAAGAAGATCAGAAGTATTTGTGAAAATGCAAGATAATGGATACTATATGAAAAATATAAGTGGTAGTCCAGAAGAAATAAAAGACAAACATTTTAAATTATGTGATGATATAGCCATTGAGTTTTTAAAAGATGAAATTTCTGAGCATCACAAATTAGAAATATTAAAAGCTGTAGATGAATACGACTATCTTAAAGAGTATCGAGGATTAATATTGTTTGATGAAAATCTGCCAGTACCCCCGGGGTGTGATCCAAATAACGATTGGGATTATTCAAGGCCGACCTGCCACCTAAACACACACAAACAATAATTTTCCGTGAGTTTTTTGGAAAATATAATTATGAAAGAAAGAGAAAAAGCATATATAAAAAGAGTATTAGAAGCCAATAATGGTAAAACTAATACTCTATTTTTTTTAGATCTAAAGGATCTTCACTAATTATTTCTAAAGAATATTTAATCCTTAATAATTTAATTACTTCTGCTTTAGTTTTCTCATAATCTTCATCATATAAATTAAACATATCAGAAGCTGAATTATAGTGCTGTAAGAAAGTTGCTTCCCACATAGCATTCCTATAAAAAGAATTAGCAATATAAAAAGCAATAACTTCAGGCATAACATATTCTTCTACATAATTATGGTAGTTATCATAAAAAGGGTTGATTATCGTTTCTAGCTCTTCATTACTAATATCTTCATCTGTAGATTTTCTTAACATAGACACCTCCATGTTGTATTAATCACTCTAAATAGAAAATATTGCAAGTTAATAGCAAATTATTGTGATATTTTTTTATTTATGCTATAATAAACATATAAGTTGATAAGCATATATGCTGATATTGAAAAAAGGGTGATATTATGTATGAGAAATTAGGAGAATTTATAAAGAAAAAGGTTGATAGAAAAGTTAATAAACCTACGAAGACAAAAGCAGATATTATAAATGAGTTAGGCATTAAAACTCAATATTTACATGATTTAGAAAATGGAAAGAGAACACCATCTCCAGCATTGATGAAAAAAATGATTATGGTATTGGGATTAGATAAGAAAGAGCAAATACAATTATATGATTTAGTGTGTGACTGTCATAAAAATAAAAAAATACCTGCTGATATAGAAGAATTTATTATTGGAAATGATGAAGCTAAAGAAAAAATAAGAAAAATTATTTATGAAAATAATTCTGGGGAGGTTAAATAATATGGAAATAACCAATTTATCAAAAATAAGAAGAGAGAAAATGTTGCATACAATTAATGAAATAAAGAAAAATATTGCTGATGAAGAAACATTAAATAATTTATCATTAATTGAAAATGAGTTAACAAAGAAAAAATATGGATTAATATGGGAAGAACATGAAGAAAGAGTTGATAAAGAATTAGAAACTAAAATACCTGTATTTGAGGATATCAAGTCGAAAGAAATAAAAAACAAAGATGAAAATGAATACAATTTTATTTTAGAGGGAGATAATTTACATAGTTTATATTTGTTAGAAAAAACTCATAGAAATAAAATTGGATGTATTTATATAGATCCACCTTACAACAGAGGAAAAGATGATTTTATATATAATGATAATTTTGTAGTAGCTGAAGATGGCTATAGACATTCTAAATGGTTATCATTTATGGGCAGGAGATTAGAACTTGCAAAAAGATTATTGAGAGATGATGGATTGATTTTTATATCAATTGATGATTATGAATATGCACAGTTAAAATTATTATGTGACTCAATTTTTGGGGAAGAAAACTTTATTAATATGTTTATTTGGCAACGAAATTCCAGTGGTAAAACTGAAAAAGACAAATTTACTGTTAATACCGAATATGTTTTATTATATTCAAAAAGTGCAAATTATAAGTTGAATGAAGCATATAAACCTTTATCCGATGGTACAAGAGCAATGTATAGTAAAAACGATAATGATGGTAGAGGAAATTACCGTCTATATCCATTACAAAAGCCAGGAAATCCTGGACCTGAAACGACATATGATTATGTTGATAATAATGGTAAAGTATGGCCTTGTCCTGCAAAAGGATGGAGAATTAAACAAAGCAAGTTAAAAGCTTTAGAAAATGATGGAAGATTATATTTAGAGGGGAAATCTTTATCAGAAAAAGCATATTGGAATGAAAGAAGTAGTGAGGGGAAAAGGGTTGATACACTTTGGAATGATCTTCCTGAAAATAGTTCAGCAAGTAAAGAAATAGAAATAATCTTTGGAGAAAAAGGCATATTTAATAATCCTAAGCCAACCGAGTTAATTAAAAGATGCATACAGATATCTCCTAAAGATAGTATTGTATTAGATTTTTTTGTAGGTAGTGGTACGACAGCTCAGGCTGTATTAGAACTTAATAAAGAAGATGGTGGATCCAGAAAATATATTGTTTGTACAAATAACGAAAATAATATATGTGAAGATGTTACATATAGAAGAATCAAAACAGTTATATCAGGAAAAAGAAATGATAATACAAAATACTCTGATGGTATAAAGTCAAATTTGAAATATTATAGAACAGCCTATGTTCCAAGAATAAATACTGACGAAGAAAACTTAAGTAAAAATCTAATGGTAAATATTAAAAACCTAATACAACTCGAAAATGGTATTGAGATTGATGATAAAATAGTTAGAGTTATTTTAACAGAGGAAGAGATTGATAAATTTACGACAAATGAAGAAGAGTTAAATGAATGTAAAAAGTTATACATATCATCAGATATATTATTGACATCAAAACAAAGCCAAATATTTAAAGATTATAATATAGAAGTATTTATAATTCCAGAATACTATTTTGAAGATGAGATAAGAGAGGTGGCATAATGCAAAGTATTGAATTAAAAGAATTTCAAATTGAAGCAGTAAATAAATTATTAGATGCTACTTCTATTGGCAAGAAAAAAGAAGTATTAGTACAAGCTCCAACAGGTTCTGGAAAAACAATCATTTTACTTTCTTATATTGAAGAATATTTAAAGGAAAATAGAAAAACTATTTTTGTTTGGTTAACTCCAGGATCGGGAAATTTAGAAGAACAAAGTAGAAGTAAAATGTTAAAATTTCTTCCACATATGGAATCAAAAAATATTCAAGATGTTTTATTACAGGGATTTGAAGCTAAAGATACTGCTTTCATAAATTGGGAAACTATTACCAAAAAAGGAAATACTGCATTAAAAGAAGCAGAAAGAAAGAACCTTTATGAACGAGTTAGAGAGGCATATAACACTGGTTATGACTTTGTAGTAATAGTAGACGAGGAACACTTAAATAAGACTGTAAAAGCCGAAGCAATCATTGATTTTATAGATCCTAAATACATTGTTAGAGTTAGTGCTACAACCAAAACAAACAAAGAGGCAGAATACATTGAAATAGATGAGTTAGATGTAATAAATGCAGGATTGATTACGAGAGCATTATGCATAAATGAAAATGTAACTAATGAACAGGTATTAACTAATGAACATGAGTATTTATTAGATTTAGCAATTAATAAAAGAAAAGCAATTAAGGAAGAGTATATAAATAAGAATATTCAGGTTAATCCGTTAATAATAATTCAATTGCCAAACAAATCAGAAGATTTAATTAAGCAAATTGAAAAAATGTTAGAGAAAAAAGGATATTCATATGATAAAAAGAATCTTGCCATATGGTTGGCAGATCGAAAAGAAAATCTTGAAGAAATCGAAAGTAATGAATCACATCAAGCTATATTAATTATGAAACAAGCCATATCAACAGGATGGGATTGTCCTAGAGCTAAAATACTTGTTAAACTTCGTGATAATATGAATGAAGATTTTGAAACTCAGGTTATAGGAAGAATTAGAAGAATGCCACAAGCTCATCATTATGAAAATACATTATTAGATAACTGCTATTTATATACATTCGATGAAAAGTATGAACAATCAGTTAAACAAGAACTTGGTAAGAATGCTAAAAATGCAAAGGTTATTTTCTTAAAACCAGAATATAAGAATTTCACATTAAAGAGGATGAGTATTGAAAGCGACTTTGATGGTTTCGATGATAGAGAAACATTTAATATTTTATACAAATATTATGTTGATAAATATAAACTTACAGGATCTAAAAAGAATAATAAATCAGTATTAGAAGCTAATGGGTATGTATTTAAAGATACAATAGATAATTATATTGTAAAGGGTAAATTCATAAGATTAGATGAAATACAAGATGCAGAAAGAATGAAAGTGGAATCAGCTGTTAATCCATCGAAAAATGGATATGAATATAGAGATTCTATTACAGAAATAGCTTCAAGAATAGGAATTAGATATGATAGAACAAAACTTATGTTGGAAAGGCTATTCTTAAAAAGTAAATTATTTTCAAAGAAATTTGTTGATCTATCCTTATTAGATTTCTATGCATTTATTATTAATAACCATGACACAATTAAACATGACTTTGAAGAAGCAGTTAATCAAAAAGCTAGACAAATGAAAATGAAACTTGAGGGTATTAAAGAATCTAATTGGAGAATGCCACAAGAGGATTATATTAATTATGATCCACAAATGAAAGATACAATTGTATATGAAAAGAATACATATAAAGAGTATCCAAGTAGTAGAGTAAAATCTAGATCAGAAAGCATGTTTGAATTCTATTGTGAAACCAGCGATAATATTAAATGGTTCTATAAGAATGGGGAATCAGCAGATAATTATTTCTCAATCGTTTATATAAATGCTGTTCAAAAGAAATTTCATTTTTATCCAGACTATATTATTTGTGATAAGAATGATAAAATATGGATTATAGAAACAAAAGGGGGAGAAAGTGCAACAGGAGAATCTAAGAACATAGATATTAAAGTTGAAAACAAATTTGAAGCCTTAAAAGAGTATTCTAAAAAGCATAAAGTTAATTGGGCATTTGTAAGAGATTATGATAAAAACAATTGCTTATATTATTGCAATACTGAATATACAGATGATATGGAAAATGAAAATTGGAATTTAATTGATAAAATGTTTTAAAAAAGAGCTCACCAATATGGTGGGCTTTATTCTTTATCCATTCGATAACTTTTAAAGTTTAAGTAGTCTACTATTTGTTCTTCAATCTTATGCCTAAATTTCATCATTACTTCAAGATCTCGTGGCTTTTTAGCAGATAGCACTATATCAATATTCCTGATGATAAAGAAGCCGTGATAGTCACCATTTCTGCTTATACACTCGATGCGATTCTTAGGCTTAATAATATACTTCACATTACACCTCCAAATAGAATGTAATATTAATCACTCTTAATTGGAAATAAGTCAAGTTGTATGGACTTATAATGGATTAAATGGTATATTGTAGTTGAAGATTAAAGGTACAAAGATGTGGAAAATTTGTAATTCTGGAGCCACTTTTAGAGCCACTCTGCTAGAGATTAGCTGGAATAAACTAAAACATAAAGGTAATAAAAGCCCCATTTTTAAAGGAAATTAA
>CALVXO010000039.1 GCA_944371325.1 uncultured Bacilli bacterium
CACACAGTTTCATCCTTTAGGTTTACTTCTAATTTTACTCCTTGGTTTTCAAATAAAATAATTTCATTCTTTTTTTCTTCCATAAGAACACCATCCTTATTTAAATTTTAGTTCTTATTATATTTATTTTTTCTTTTATTGCTATGTTTGTTATCAGAAAAACTATTGTTTGCATTATATGATATTATAAAATAATTGTCAATGTAATTCAAAAAAATTTTAAAACGAATGTAACCTCTTTTATCTAAAAAAAATTTTATAACTTTTATATTATTGGTATTTTTTTAGATAATTTTATTTTTTAATTTTACATTCTTCTATTTAATTTTAAATAACAACAAGGAACCCCCACCTTTACAGTGGAGATTCCTTGTTTTCATACGCCCGTATACATCGTGGAATTTACTTACGATATAATCAATCCCAGGCATGTTCCAATAGCGGAAAGCAAAACACCAGCAAACGTAATGGTGCTGTCCACTTTTTCGCTAAAAAAGTGCAAAAAGTTACGGTCTACTAGCCCAAGTAAAATTGCGCCTATTGATAACAATTCAATCACTAAAATAATGATTTTTAGGACATTTTCCGAGTTAAACCAACTGTCCTTGTTCCCGTACTGGTAATCATCTTCGTGACAGTACACTGGACTGGATGGGTACATGCTCCTGTACCGGTCCTCGTGCCATTTTTTCATGCCTTTCATCATGAGTCCTCCTTAATGTGGTAAAATTTTATATGTAAACATCAAATTCTAGAAAGGATTTGATGGAAAGCGTATGATACCCGAAAAGAAATTACTCTTTATAATAATATAATACAGTATTTTACATAAAAAATCAAGCTTTTTAATAAAAAAGTTAGTATATATATGATTGAAATATGATAATGTCTTAAGTAATGAAATGAAAAAATGTCTCAATTAAAACAATAAAAAATTAGTATAACCAAATTATGAGGGTGCAATGCACCCTCATAATTACACAGGGTTAACTAGAATGTGTTAAATCTCTTTTACTAAATTACACTCCCCATCATTTAGAAATTGTAAGTTTCTAAATATGTACTCCTTGGCAAGTTTTCGCTTGAATCCATCAATGTTTTGGTGAGTTGAGATAATTATAATTCGTTTTTTATCTGAATTAGCATACCTAACAATGTATTCCAGAATTCTTTCTGCATCAGCCGAATCAGATTCAACCTTATCATCAAGACCTGACGTACATTCGTCCAATACCATAACATCAATTTCATCATCTAACCAGTACAGCATCTTCGCTATAATAAGCCTCTGTTTCTGTCCATTTGAAAGTGACCGTTCGAATTGTTTTTCTTTCATCCATTTCCATACATCAAAACAATTAGAGTTTATTTCACACCATAGATGTAAATTCTCTAAAATTTTTTTCATTTTTTCAAGATTTGGATTTTCATTGCAACAAAACAATTCTTCGAATATACTCAAACTTCCGAACTTCAGCTTTTCATCATAGAGCAGAAATCTTGATGTTGAAGGTATCTCTGTACTATTTTCCAATCTAATTCTTTCGGTCAACATTTTCATAAATGTCGATTTGCCACTACCAGATGGTCCATACAAAATAACAATCTCTCCGTTATTAATGTGTATCTGCTTCTTTGAAATTAATGTGAAAGGTTTATCATTCTCAGATTCCTCCAAATACTGAATTGAAAACGGATTTATTCTTATGTTGTCAACAACTTTAGGTGTAGAAATCTTTGCAGATTCATTATGATACATATCCAAAATTAATGACATATCCTTTTCTTCTTTTTCTAGTATGATTAACCTCTCACTGTGATTATTCAAAGTTTCAGCAATTCTACTAATCTGTCCTAATGCTGTTTCAACAATATGCATGAAAATATCATATTTTTTTATATTAATCATACAATTCTATTTTCTAAGCAAATCAAGCATTGCATCTTGTCCTGTTATATAAAAATAGATTAGTTATATTTCAAACTAATCTATTTTATTTACATCAACTCACTCCTTAAGACTTATTTTTCATTTTATTTTTCATATATCTTTTAGGATATAGATTTATAAAAATTGATAATATTATCATAATAGAAATAAATATCGCACAGCAATTAATGTTAAAAGAAAAGAAAGAAATTATCACTAATATAATACTAAAATCTAATATTCTGATAAATTTTATATATTTATTAAAAAATATTATTTCTGACAAAATCTCATCCTTTTCAAACAAAATTTTTGATGAATAAGTTATGTCTTTTCTAAAATCTTCTGTTATTTGAGTATTTACCTTATTATTTGTATTTTTAAGAATAAACTTTCTTTCAGAATTATCATAAAATACTTCATAAGTATTTTCTAAATTTAGACTTTCAAAATCAAATTTGACATTTTTAATATATATTCGGAATATATTATTATTTGAGTCCACAAATAGTAAATCGGAGTATATATTTCCCAAAGAATATGAAGAGCCATTAATAAAAAACATTTTTGTTTTTCCGATTAAAGTACATTCTATTTTCTTTTTAGTTTTAATTAGTTCTTTTATTATTTTACTTGAATCTGCCGTATTGTATTTGGTATTTATAATACCTTTAGGTGTTTCTTTTAATGCTTCTCCTTTCAAGAAGTTATTTGCCAAATTAACGAATTCAATATTAGAACAACCTTGCATCATGAAGGGAATAGAAATCTCTTTTCCTTTCTCATTTTTGTAATTTAAAGATATGTAATTTTCCAAATTAGGATCAGGAAATACAGAAAAACTAATAATTTGATTTGTATTATATTTCTCAACTTTTTTATTTTCATATATTATAAATTCATTTTTAGATAAAGAACATTTTAGTTTTTCATTTTTCCCTTCTTTTTCCTCTTTTGCTTGTTTCATATATATGTATATTGATATCACTAGTGGAATTAAAGGTAAAATCGCTAATATTATGCAAAAAATATTCTTAGTAAAACAATAAGTGATTGTCATTAGTAAAGATGCTACAAAGAAAAGAGCCATGGCATTCAATGTATTTTTTTTATCCGTTTCCATATATATATTTATTTGTCCTTTTTCTATTTTTATCATTTTAATATTCCCCTTTTCCTTCTATATATTAATAAATATACAAATGCTTTATGAGATTATAGCATTGTACTTGCAAAATGTAAACATTGTTTTGTTAATTTTGTTAGAAATATTTACTTTTTGGAATTTCCACTTTTTTATTGTATCCTTAATTATATAGGTATTATATTCACTTTATTTTCCATCATAAATTTCATTTCTATCACGATTAAGTTCCGTATAAGGAATAAATACAGGATTTGATTTTCTTAATTCATCCTCATCAAATGAACGTAATAATCTCTCATCAACATCAATGATATATTCTTGATTTTGTATGAATAATATCAAGCATCTAATATATCTAGTTGCCTGTTCGTCATTTCCCCCTATTTTTTTCCATATTTTTTTTCTTGATTCAGGACCTAATTTAATATCTACTATTTCTTTCATATACTCATATAGTCCTTGAGCATCAATATTGTATTTTTCTCTTAAAACTTCTATTGCACTTCTAAGAAAAACCACGTCATCTGGTTCCACCATTTTGGCATAATTTGAGTTGCCTGTTTTTATATGTTTAACTGTGCTGTTGCTATCCTCTATTTCGTTTTCTATACTTTTTACAGCATCTCTCCCTCTATTGGCATTAAATTTATCAAGAGCATCTGTAAATTTATGTTGTTTATCATCTAAAATTTTAATTCCTTGAGCCGTTAATCCTGTTTTTAATCTTGTGAGATCTTTTATATTATTAAAATCATCTAAATCTAAGGTTATACTATAATTATTACTTGTCAAACCAACAAAGTAGTGTGTAAGACCTTTATCCCAAAGTATACAGGTTTCAAAATCCTCTCTGTTACTAAATAATTCCATCAATGACTTTGCAAGATATCGTGAAACCTCATAACAGACTCTTCTATTATGTTGCTTTCTATTATCTTCCCATTCTTGATCAATATCTCTTCCATACCAATCTGGCAAATCATACGAATTATCACCAGCCTTTTGTATATACGAAATCAAATTATCATCATAAACATATTCATAACACAATCTTTCAAATATAGATAAGATTTTATCTTCATCACTCAATGAACTATCCATAGATAATTTGTTGACAAATTCTTGAATTTCCTGAGGTAATCTCCAGCTTGCTCTATCATATATTACATCATCATTTATTTTATCATCCTTTTCATTTGGTTCTAAAACAATTATGTGCTTTCTGTGAAAAGATTCACTAACTAAATCATTTAATTTAATAATTTTATCCATTTTTTTACTCATTTCAATTTCTCCCTAAACTAATTGTTTAATTAAGTTTAATTTATCCTCCATAATAAGGATATTCATTTTCAACAGGATTAGATATAAAAAGTTCTTTATCAAGGCTGTCTTTTTCAATTATATTAAATGTTTGGTCTATACTATCAACTAGGTAGGTGTTATCATTGAAATTAAAAATTAGACATCTAACATATCTTTTTTCACTGCCACCTTTAACTTCCTTCCATATTTTTTCTATTTCAATGTTCTCATTTTCTATAATAGCTCTCATATATTCAAAAAAGCCTTGTGAATCTAAATTATATTGTCTTAATATATTTATAACATCTCTAAAATATTTAATATTATCTTTACCAGCTAACTCTCCTCTTATTTTCTCAACTTCAGCTAGTTGTTCTAATCTACCATTGTTAAATTTATCAATTGCTCTTTGAAATTTGTCAGAATTGTCTCTTAATATTCTTATTCCTTTAAGTGTTAAACCCAATTTTAATCTTGTAAGATCTTTTACACTGTTGAAATCATCTAAATCCAAAATAACGCTATATTCGTCACCTGTCATTCCAACAACATAGTGTAAATTTTCTTTATCTCCAACCATAAATGCTTCAAGATTATCATTTTTGCCTATTAATTCATTTATTGCCTTTGCATAAAACCTTGCAAATTCATAACATATTCTTCTATTGTGTTTCTTGCGATTTTCTGTCCACCTTTCATCAACTATTCTTCCATACCAGTCTACAGCAATATATTTGATATTATTTATATCACTGCAATCCTTTCTAAAGAAAAATAGTACATTGTCATCATATATATAATTTAAACAAATAAATTTATAAATGATTAAAATCTTATCCTCTAAGCTTGTCGTATCTTCTCTCATTAATGTATTTACTAATTTTTGAAGTGGCTCATCCATTTCCCATTTTACTTGGTCATACTCAATCCAATCGTCTGTTAATGACCTATTAGGTTCTAAAATTATTTTATAATCTCCTTCTATTGTTTGGCTTAATTCATTGTAAAATTTCTTTATATACTCATCTTTCATTAAAATTTCCTCCATTACTATTTTAAATTTTTCTTCTTAAACAAATCATCTGGATTATATACTTTATATTTAATAATTATATTTTCATCATCTACTTTTATCTTGCCTTTGTTTACTAAGCTATAATATACATTTATATCAATCAATTTTTTGTATACACTATCCAAATTATCTGTTTTTACTCCAACACATTGTAGAATATTATAAGCTTTCGTTTTGTCGATTTTAAAAAAGAAAGCCTCATCTTCTAAATATTGTTTAATCTTTGAATTTTCATCATAATTTAAATTCTTACTTTTCAGTAATTTCAACATAGCTTCATTCATCACTACAATAACCTTAAATTCATCCACTTTAATTTACCTCCTCATATCTTTCTATATATTCTTCTAAACAAAAATCATATTCATTTTCTTTGCGTTTTCTTTGCCCACGAATCTCCAATGCCAAGGCTAATACTTGATTTTAGTTATATCTTCCTTACCTATTATTATTTTCATCTTCATTTTTTTCTATCTTATTCATACTTTAAATCCTTATATTTTTTATCTTGATATCCAATTTTTTAATGCATATAAATATAATAACACAAAAAATGAAATTATTCTACAAAATAAATTACTTTTCAAATTTTTAATCGTATTCAAAAAATTAAAGCAACAAAATCGACATAAAATAATAGACACATACAAAAATCAAATATATAATATT
>CALVXO010000040.1 GCA_944371325.1 uncultured Bacilli bacterium
GTTAGGAGAGAGAGCAAGCAGGTAATATTTTAGTGCCTGTTTTTTGCTATACAAAACATTGCACAAAATCAAAGTTTATAGCTAAAAATTAAATATAAGAAAAAAATAGGGGGCAAAACGCAGTTTTGAAGGGGGAGAATCCCCCTAGTGAAAAAAATGCGTTTTGCCTCATTTTTCTTATTTAAATGCGGTAGAATATTTATTTTTGTATCAAATTTAATCGCTCTAGTGAATTTTATTTTACCCTAGGATATGGCTTTATTTCATTTGTTAACCCCAACAAGTAATCTGTAGAGGTATTATAGAATTCTGCTAATTTTATCAATTTTTCAAGTGGGATTTCTCTTTTTCCATTTTCGTATAATCCATATTGCTGTCTTGTTATCTTTAGTAATATTGCTATTTGCTTTTGTAACAAGTCTTTGTCTTCTCTTATGTCTTTTAATCTTTTTATATACATTTTTTCCCACCTCAAAAAAATTTTACCATGAATTTATATGAATGCTCTTGACATGCATTTAAATGAATGCTAAAATGTTATTGGTTAAGCATTCAAATGTATGCTTAATTAAACTAGTTTTATCAGACACCTGTTACTTTCCCCGGTAACAGGAAATAGGGGAGGAATTATATAATGCAATTATCAAGTAATGAAATAGAATTGATTAAAAAATCTATAGAATTATCAATAGAAACATTTAATCAAATTCCAGTTAGATATTTAAAAAAGAAAAAGGTAAATAAAGTTTTAATTGTTAATCAGTATAATGAATTATTAAAAAAATTAGAAAAAGAGAGGTATAAAAGTTATGAATTGTTTAGGAAAATTTAAATTTAAAGGATTAAATCAAAAAGATGGAGGAGAATTTACAAATTCAAGAGGTGAAAAGTTAACATATAAGCCAAGTTATCAATTAAAGTTAGATGAATTAAGTGAAAATGGAGTAAATGAAAGAATATTCAAGTTGCCAATAGATAGTCCATTAGTCCCAGAGCTTTCTAAAAAAAGATTATATGAAGATATAAACATTGAGTTTGAAATTGAATTCTATTCTTCTGGTATCAAGCTTACACCTGTTGCATTAAAGCAATAGTGTATTTATAAAAAAATAAAATGGAGGTGTTTCTATGAATGAAACTGTCTCTAATATTGTAGGAGGAGGTAGTGCTATGGATTCTATGGCTAATACTATTGCTCCATTAGCTACAGCTATAACAGAGTCAATAACACCAGGTGACTTAATCGGTGTTTTAGCTTCTATTATAGGAATAGGTATGGCTTTCGTTCTAATGTGGTTTGGAGCTAGAAAAATTAAACAAATATTCACAAATGCCGTTACAAAAGGCAAAATCAAATTCTAGTTTAACTAGATTTAGAGTAGAACTTTATTCTAGTTCTACTCTTTTAATTTATCTTAGGGAGTAGGGGAAAGTATGAAATTTTATGTAATTAAATGTGTTATAAGAAATGTTATAAGTTCAATTTTTTATTATTTAAGAAAAATATTTAAAAGTTGTAAATCAATATTAAAGTTTATTTTAGTTATTTATATAATTTTAATTTTAATTCAAATTTTAAGGGGAGGTTTTTTTAATGGATAATTTAGATAGTCTAAAAGGTTCTCATAATATTTTTAATATATTTAAAGTAATGAATTATAGGTTTAAATTTGCAAAAGAACACCCTAGTTATTTTTATCCGGAGGGTTTACTAGTTTTTTGTGCTGAACAAGGAGCTGGCAAGACTTTAAGTGCAGTACAATATTGTATTAAAGTAAATAAAATATATGAAGATTGTATTTTTTGTAGTAATGTTAGTATTAAAGGTTTAGAGGTAAATTGTTATTATGAAGTAAAAAATATAACTGAAAATCTTACTACAGTAAATTACTATTTAATCGAAACCAATGAGTTAGTCCGTAAAGTTACTAATTATACTGTAAAAGGAGAAACAAAAACAACAATTGAAAAAATAAAAGATATAAAAATAGTAGTTGCTTATGATGGATTAGATTGTATTAAAGAACTCTCAAATGGACAAGAAGGAGTACTTTATCTAATTGATGAAATACATCTTGAATTTAATTCTTTAGAAAGTAAAAACATTCCGATAGAAATCATGGTTGAAGTTAGTCAACAAAGAAAACAACGTAAACATATTGTTGGAACTAGTCAAGTATTTATGAGACTTGCAAAACCTCTTCGTGAACAAATTGACACAGTAGTAATCTGTAAAAATTACTTAGGTTGTATACAAAGAAATATTGTTATCAATGGAAAAACAGCAACAGAAGAAAATGGAAAATTAAATGCAGATATTATACGTAAGTTTTTTTGGTTTCATAGGCCATCACTTTACGATAGTTATGATACATACGCAAAAATGAAAAGATATAGAAAAGAGTGGAAAGGTGTTTCACGTCAAGATATTTATAGTAAGGAGGTACAAATAGATGATAGATTATTCAATGGTCGTTAATTTAGTAGTAGAAGTTATTAAAACAGCATTACCAATTGGTATTATATTTTTATTAGGAGAACGTCTTGTAAACATGTTTTTACAATTTGTTTTTCCAAAAACATTTAAGGGGGGTATTTAATGGATGAAAATAGAGTTAATAATACTAATGTTATATCTGAAGAAACTAATAATACAATAGATTCAAATAATACTACAGATGAATTATTAGCAAGTGACGATATTGCATTAGCTCTAGATTATAACGATAGATATTATGAAAATGTCCTTAGTTATTTAGAAAATATAGAATTGCATCAAGAAACAATTATTGACAATCAAGAAGTCATTATAACTAAATGTGAAATTTTTGATAAATTTTTCTCATGCTTAATATTTCTAATAGTTTTTATATTTATTTATAACTACATTAGAAATATGATTACAGTAAAATAAAAGGAGTTGTTTTTATGAAAAAAAAATTATTACTAATATTTTTTGTAATTTTAGTATTAATACTAAATTTTAATAATTTTTCTTTTGCTTCTCATGATGTTTCTGTTGATGATGATGGTACTTTTTATACTTTTACTATAAATGATGAACTTTGTAGTTTTAAATATTATGCTTTTTTCTTTTATTCATATAGTAATAGTGATTCTAATAATATTTTATTTATTGGCTCAGACAGTTCTTTTTATTTTAGTTTTAATGAATCTAAGCAACGTTATGACCTTTTTTTAGATGATTATACTTCTTCTTTATATTATTATGATTATTCTTTGTTTAGAAATTTTGATACTGCTATTTCTCAATTTAATAATTGTACTGTTTCTGATTTGAGACTTTATACTTTTCGTGATCCTTCATCTTATTTTTCTTCATCAAATTTTTCTTATATAAATAATGGTTTATTTATTTATAGTAATTTTGATGTTAAAGATTCTGATGGTAATTTAATAAATTCTAGTTCTATAAATACTAAAAAAAATCCATATTTTATAACTACTCAAGAAGAATTAGAAACTGGCAATATTGATAAATTAGTTATTAGTGGAGGAGATTATAAAGATACAGATGATATATTTTATTTACAAAGTATGTATTATCCAAAAGATGTAACTGAAGATGAGAGTTTTCAAAGTCTTTTTCCTGTAAAGGAAATTGCTTTGCGCCCTTTTTATTCTGAATATTATGTTGGTGTTAATAATTCTAATGAATATATTTATGAAATTCCCAGAGCTGATTTAGGTATAGATTTAATTGAAGGTAATAAATATGCTTTTCATCTTGGTGTTTATGATGGAGATTTATTTAATAGATTAGCTCGATTGTCATTTACAGTAGGAGTCGTAAATCCTGATGATGTGACTAATGATAAATTAGACCAACAGACTGACGCAATAAAAGAAAATACAGAAACTCAAAAAGGTATTTGGGAAACGATAAAAGATATTTTAAGTTATATAAATCCGTTTTCTGAGAACTTTTTTGTATATAAGCTAATAGAATTATTAGTTGAGGCTATAAAAAGCTTATTTATACCTTCTGATGATTTTCTAGGTACATATTTTACAGATTTAAAAGAATGGTTTTCTGATAGATTAGGATTTTTATTTTATCCTTTTGAATTAGTAATTGATATTTTAAATATGATTTTAGATATTGATTTTAGTGAACCAGTATTTAATATACCTGATATTACTGAACCATTTAGTAATAAAAAGCTCATAAGTGCAACTACTTTTAAATTTAATGATTTACTAGAAAATAATACATTTAATACAATACATAGTATATATTTAGTTTGTGTTGATGTATTTGTAGTATTTGGATTAGTAAATCTATTTAGAAAAAAATATGAGGAGGTAACAACGAAATGATTTTAGAAGTTATATTAAATTTAGTAAAAACACTATTAAATCTTGTATTTGGTTGGATAAATTTGCCTCCATTTCCAGAAGGTCTTACAAATAGTATAGATAGTTTTTTTAGTTTAATATTTGATAATTTAACAATATTAGGTTTTTTTATTAGACCAGAAACATTAACAATTGCAGTTCCTGTATTGATAATATTATTAAATTTTGAACAAGTATATAAATTAACTATGTGGATATTAAGGAAAATTCCATTTTTAAATATAAATTAGATATGTTTTGCGAGCTTGCGAAGGCAAGCCGCAAACATATCTCTATTATATATATATATATTATATATATTATATTATTATTATATATATATATATTATATATTTAACTTGATTATAGTTGAAAATCACAAGAAAAATTTTTGGAGGTAATTTTTATGTTAAAAAAGTATGTTATCTCTGGAGATATTATAGAAGTTTACGAATATTCTAAATATATGAAGGGGAGAGGAGGAGCAAATAGAACCTCTTCAAAGTCCGACGATATAGAAAGTTCTTTGAAAAATTATGCAAATACTAATCAACGTAGACGAGATATTGTTCGTAGATTAGCATGTAGTAATTTTAATGCTCAGTACGATAAATTTTTTACTTTAACATTTGCAGAAAATAAAACAGATGTAAAGGAATGTAATTATATCTTCATGAAATTCATTCAAAGATTGAAATATAAATATAAAAAAGATTTAAAATATTTAGCTGTAATTGAATTTCAAAAAAGGGGAGCAGTACATTATCATGTTTTATCTAATATCCCATATATACCGCAAGATGAATTGCAAGAATTATGGGGAGAAGGTTTTGTATATATTAATGCAATAACTCATGTAGATAATATAGGTGCATACATTGTAAAATATATGACAAAAGATAATACAGATGAAAGATTACAAGGATTAAAGGCATATCTTTTTAGTAGAAATTTAAAAAGACCCGAGGAGCTTTTAAATCACAATTTAAAGGATTTTGATAAATTAGAGAAGAAATTATATAGTAAATACAAAATAAATGAATTAAAAGCTGTTTATGAGTCAAATTTTGATACTTTACATTTAGGTAGTTGTACATATAAACAGTATAATATAAAAAGAAAATGAAAATACAAATTTATATATCTGAAACAAAAGAAATATATTATCAAAATCAAATATTAAAAGAATATGATTTAAATAATAATTTTTTAGGATATGTTAAAATAAACAAATTTATATCACATAAAAGAAAAAATAATGAAAAATATTTATGTGTAAATTTAAATAGTTTAATATATAATACAAAAAATTGGACATTAAACGTTGATTATTTAGGCAAAAATTATAGAGAAGAGGAGTAGAAATACTCCTCTTTCAAAATACAAAACATTGCACAAAATCAAAGTTTATAGCTAAAAATTAAATATAAGAAAAAAATAGGGGGCAAAACGCAGTT
>CALVXO010000041.1 GCA_944371325.1 uncultured Bacilli bacterium
AGAATAACCGGTTAAAGCGATAAAAATATCGTTTTTTTCGACTTTTCTACTATCATATTTGATATCATTAATTTCTACATCAAGAGATCCTGATAATACACTGTAACTAATTCCATTTAAAATATCTTTTAACTTTTTCATTTTTTATCTCCTCCATTGTATTTCTTCTGTATTAAGTTTATTTTTTAATTCTTCCATCTTATTTTTATAATATTCTTTATCTCTTATACTTTTGGCAAGTGATAATCTTTGAGCATATTCGGCTGTTTGTAATTCAATTCTTTTTTTGATGGTTAGCCAATCAGCATTGGGATGGCCAGTATTATATTGTATGAATAAATCTAAAGCAATATTTTGTAAATATTGTGGGTATTTTTCTTTTGTTATTCTTTTGAAGTATACACGTCTGTTAATTCCCTTTGTTCGTTCTATATAGATATAATCTTTCAAACCAATTAAATTAGCTGTTCTTTGGGAATGAGTATTTTCATTATGAATAGTTGTATTTAAATATAATTCGTTATTTTCTGGATTGGAAAAATATTTATTCATACATTTGCGCAATGTTTCATATAAAAGAGTTTTGGCTAAACCTTTACTTTGATATTCAGGGGCTACAATATAGGTATTAATTTCCATAGAATTATTCATATTGGCGTTGAAATATTGCGACATATCAATGGTTGGTTCTGTTATAAAAACAGGCTTCTGAGCAAATAAGAATACTTCATAAGCACATATGCTCTCTTTTAATTTTTCTTTATCTAAATCTCCTTGGATTAACGTTTGGAATTTTTCTTTATCAATATCACTTAAGCTATAAAAAGCTGTTTTAGTGTAAGTATCTACTTCTTTAGTTTTTTCATATTCTTCATATAATCGATCTGTTATATATCTTCTGATGGGATTATTTTCTTGGAATTCATTATTATTTATTTGATTATGCAATAAGTCTATAAATGATAAAGAATGGGGATTTAAAGTAGAATTTGATTCTATTTCTTTGGCAATTTCCGTAAAAATTAATATTTTTTCCAAGTAAGCTTTGGCAATAAAAGTTTCATATTTTTCTTTATCAGGAAAAGATAAGGCTACAGCATTTTTATATGCTGAAGAATAGTGGAAATATTTTGTAAAATCACTGTATGTATTTTGTTTTACTTTACTATTTATATAAGCAGCACCAGCAACTTTGTTATTATCATCAATTGCCATTACTACTAAATCTTTTCCAGATGTAACATAACCTTGTAATTCTGGTAAAGTAGATGTATAAAATTGGCCATTTTTATTATTCTGTTCATTAATTGCTACTGCTTGATCACATAAATCTACAATTTGCTTGGCATATTCATCAAAGTTTTGGGTAGTTAATTCTATAAATTTCATTATTTTCCTCCGATTATATGAGATACATCTATCTCACTTTCAAAAACAAAGTTACTTGGGCCAATCATATATAATTCACCACTTTCAGTATATTCAATTTCTAGAATACCACCAATTTGTTCTACTTTACAATTTCCTTCGGTTAAGCCTAATTCTTTGGCAATTACTACGGCTGTAGAACAGCCTGTTCCACAACCAATGGTTTCGCCGGTACCTCGCTCCCATTCTCTAATTTTAATATAATTTTTGTTTACAACTTCGGCAAATGTTACATTGGTCCGATTAGGAAATACATCTAATTTGTTTTCAATCGCTGGACCATATTTTGCTACATCAAAATTCATAACATCATCAACAAATAAAACAGTATGAGGATTTCCCCATGAAAGACTACTTAATTTAAATGTTTTATCTAAAATTTCTACATCTTCCATGATAAATTTATCTTTCATAGTATTTACTGGTATTTTATCCGCATCAAATATAGGTTTAGAAATATTGGCCCTGATATTTGTTACTACTCCATTTTCAACTGTTAAATCTAGAGTTTTAATTCCTCCTAGAGTTTCAATCTTTAAATGGGTTTTATCTGTTAATTTATGATCATAGACATATTTGCCAACACTACGTATCGCATTACCACACATTTCGGCTTCAGTTCCATCAGGATTAAAGATACGCATTCTAAAGTCAGCAACAGTACTAGGACAAATTAGAACCATACCATCACTTCCTATACCAAAATGATGATCTGATACAAATTTGGCTAATTCCGACAAATTATCTAATTTTTGATTGATGGCATCGATATATACATAATCGTTACCATAAGCTTGCATTTTTGTAAATCTCAATTTTATCACCTACTCTAAAGCTTGTTTAATATCTGCGATTAAATCATCAACATTTTCAATACCAACCGATAATCTTAAAAGGGTATCTGTGATACCAAGTTTTTCTCTGGCTTCTTTAGATACTTCATGATGAGTACGTGTAGCTGGGTGAGTAACAAGGCTTTCTACTCCTCCTAGACTTTCGGCAAATAATATTAAATTTATTTTTTCTAGGAATTTATTAACTGTTTTTATATCTCCTAAATCAAAGGATATCATGCCACCAAAGCCTTTACTCTGTTTTAGAGTTATGTCATATTGAGGGTGATCAGGAAATCCGACATAATATACTTTTTTTACCTTTGGGTGATTACGTAAGAATTCAGCCACTTTTTTAGCATTTTCATTATGTCTATCCATACGAACAGCTAGAGTTTTTAAGCCTCTTAAAGCTAACCATGAGTCCATTGGAGATAAACAAGAGCCATAAATAGCCATTTGACCATTTAGATAATCTGCTTGTTCTTTGGTTTTTACTACTACTACTCCGGCTAGAACATCATTATGACCTGCTATATATTTGGTAGCACTATACACTACTATATCAGCACCTAAATCTAAAGGCTTTTGGAAATAACTAGTTAGAAATGTATTATCTACTACTACAGTAATTCCTTTCGAATGAGCATACTTAAAAATTTCAGCAATATCTGCTACTTTCATCATCGGATTGGTTGGAGTTTCAATAAACATCATTTTCGTATTGGGCTTGATATTTTTCTTAACTTCTTCTAAATCTGTAAAATCTACTTGATTATATTCTACTTCATTATATTTTAATACTTCATCACAAGCTCTTACAGTTCCACCATATACATCATCTGATATTAATATGTGTTCTTTAGGTTTTAACATGGTTAGAACAAGACTTATGCCAGCCATACCACTAGAAACAGCAAAAGCACGATATCCATGGTCTAACATAGCCATAGTTCGTTCAAATTCTTCCCTGGTAGGGTTTATTATACGACTATAATTATAGTTGGTATTTTCTTTAATACCTATGTGGCGATAGGTTGTTGCTTGAAATATTGGAAAACTTATCGCTCCTGTTACGGGATCGTGTCCTAAAGCCCCTCTTGCTACTTTTGTCTCATCATGTAATCCTTCTTTTTTGTCATAAACTGTATAGTTTGTAAAATTTTTCATATAACCTCCTAAATGTAGAAACATTTATCTAGTTTTAGTATAACATCTCTTAATAAATTGTCAATAAATGTCGATATGACTTTACACTAAAAGTGTATGATCTTTTATTTAGGGATATGAAAAACTTATCCCTCTATAATAGTTATAAAATTTCTATTGATTATATATGTAAATTATTCTTTTGTTTTTATTTAAAAACAGATAAAAACTATTATTTTTTATCTGCTTCTATAAATATTTTGAATATTGTTCCAATGTACTGCTCCTAATTCATTCTTAAATCCTAATTTTATTAATGCTTTCGTACTAATATTATGAGCATCTATTTTGAAATAATAAATTCCGTTTTGTAAATAAGTGTTCATTATTTTTTTTAAAGCTTCTATTAATAAATCTTCTGTTAATGGTGGTAAAGTTATATCAATCATTGCTGTTTTTCCCGTAGGATTTAATGGGTGGGCAATATAATGATCTATTCCTACTACTGCTTCCATTATATCCTCATTATTAGAAATGACATATTTATTTTTATCTTTATTTATCAAGTTTACTCTATCATTTTGTTCTTCAAAACGATAATCTGGATTTAATAAAAGGTTATATCTATGAGTATTGGTTTCTGCTTTCATTTTTTCTTTAGTTAAATGGTTCATTGCTTCAGGTGTAGAACTATCAATACTTGCTTCAGCCATATTTATTCCATGTTCTAAAGCAAAGGTAAAAAGTTTTTCGTTTAATTCTGTTAATAATCCTTGGCCACGATACTCTGGCAAAGTATATGCACTTCCTAAATAAATAACTGTGGCATTAGGGCGAGGCAATATTACTCCGCCATACATCGAGATTAATTTGTTCTTTTCTAGAGCACCAAACATAATAAAATCTTTATTTAAATGTTCATTTAACCATGATTGAAATAAGTCAAGATATTCGTCTATTAATTTAGGATCATAATTTTTTTCAAGTTCTTGAGCTCTTCTTAAATCCAAAATATTATTGATTTGAGAACTTTCTAATTTTACAATTTCCATATTTTTCCCTTCTTTCGTATATAAAAGATAACATAGTGATTATAATTTGTCAAGTGCTACAAAGTAGATTTTCTTCAGCAGCTTCTATTTAAGCTTTCTTTTTCTTCTTTAATCATTACATCTACTAAATAACGAATAGTATTAATATCTTGAATTGATTTAATTGTATCCATTAATTCTTCTTTAGTTTTCTTTCTAATAGTATCATTATCACGAATATATAATAATTTAAGTGGCGGATATAAATCGAAGTATTCAGGCTTTTTATTTAAGCATATTAAAAATAATTCTTCAAAATCTAGTTCTTCTTGTTTTAAAAAATCATAATCGGCAACATTTATTTTGTAATTAGCCTTTTTTTCTAATTCCACTATTATTTCTTCAATAGAAACTTTTTCCTTTTTTTCTATTACGCCTAAATATTCTAAATATCTTCGTAAATAGATCCACCCTTCTAAATTAGCATCTATTTCCATAGATAATTTTTGATATTCTAAATGATAAAAATCAATATTTTGTTCTTGACAAACGGCATCTATTATAGTTTCTTTTATATATCTTATTGTTCTACTACTAGCTACATCTAGAGCAATATTTATATTTTGCTTAATATGGGTTAATTCATGGAAGATAGTTTGGAAATTATGAAGATTTCCTTGATAAATTTTTTTAACTGTATCACTACTTATATAAATATAACTGGTATTTCTGGCTCCTCCTAAATTGGTCATTTCTTTAATTTCACAAGTTGGTTGGTATTTAGGAAGGCGATTATCGGCAATAGATAACATGGCATTTTCGACAAATAGTTTTATTACTTCATGGAAGAAATCCAGACTTACTAGCTTTTTTCCTAATAAAATGTTTTTGATAGTTAAATTAACAGGAAAATCAGACATTAAATGACTTTCTATTAAAGAAGTGCTTATTTGTTCTTCTTCCAAGCTTAATTTTTCTTGTTTCTCTATTTTGGTAATTATATTGGCTTTTTGACTCTCTATTTCTTCTTTAATATTATGTTTAGTTAAAAAGGTTGTTAATTCTTTAATATTTACCAAGTCTTTTAGAGCATATAAAGATATTATAGTTGGTGTTAATTTAAAATAAGTGTAATTTTTTAGTAAAGATACAAGTTTTAGAATTTTGGCTTCTAATTTCTCATTTTTATTACCACAATATGCACATGTAGCACGATTAAATTCTTTGCTGCCACATGATTCACAAACATATAAATTCATTAATTCATCTACATGGAAATTTTCTAGTTCATTCATGAGGCATAC
>CALVXO010000042.1 GCA_944371325.1 uncultured Bacilli bacterium
GCCTTTAACTATTCTACTGATATTTATGTAGGTAATCTAAATAGAAAGATTAAACTCGTAGAATTAGAAGATTATATCAAGAATATGGCTTAATCATTATTATTTCGTGAATTTTTAGACTAAATGCAGGTTTATGAAGTAACATTTAATTTACAAGACTTATTGCTGCTTTGGAATATAAAAGCGGAAATAAGTCTTGTAATTTTGCCTAATATTAACTAGTATTACTTAAATTTTTGCATGACAAAATTACGGAGGTTATTTCCGTTTTTTAAACTTATTGCAGTTTTTGTAGTTTGTTTCTTTGCCCAAAACTGTTTTAGCTAGCTAAAACAGTTTATTAAATAAATCTTCATCAAATACATTAATAAAATCCTCTTTTGGAGTATAACTATCTAATGATTTTAGTGGCCTATTTAGAAGTGTTTCGTTAATGTTTTTTATATCTTGTTTTGTGTATTTATCTATAGTTTTACCTTTTGGAAAAAATAATCTTAATTGTTTGTTTAAATTTTCTACGTTTGGCTTTTGATTAGATACATAAGCATCACAAAAGAATAATTTACATCTTTCTTCTCCTGTTATTTTTGAAAAACATATACCTTCAATATCAGTAAAATTAGGATCTCTGTCAGTTAAAATAACTGGTATTAATTCCTTGAATGCGTCAATTCCAATCTTTTCCTCTAGTTCATCAAAAAACTCTACTACTTTTTCTTGGTTAGGATTTTTTATTAAGTCAAGTAAACAAAATTGCAAATCTGGTAGAATTAATGATAAAATATTATTGTTATCTGTCTTAATGGATCCAAGAAAATCTAGTTGCCAGACATAGATTCTTGGATGTTTGTGTATATAGGCAAGATAATCAATGTAAGTATGACCTGTTCTGTCAATTTTCTTATTTTCAGAATACTCATACTTTTTATTATGGTTTCTTTTCTTGTAAGTAATCGCATAAGGTAAGTCCATTCTTTTTGTTGTTAAATAGCCTTTATTTACATATCTATATATAGTAGTTACTGATTTATCTATTTCATCTTTATTTTCTATGGTTATTTGATAAATGGACTTCTTATCATTAACACCATCTTTAACTATTTTATCTAGCTTTTGAAATTCTTCAGAGGTAATATCAATTCCTTTTCTAGAATTAACTAAATTAATACCAGCCTTATCTTGAGCTTTTTTTGCATCATATTTATATTTAGTAAAACAACATTGATTATTATATCTTTTATTACAGCCTGTACAAACGAAAGGCCATCTGTTTATTTTATTACAATCAGTAACATTTTTTCCTATTGTAATTTGTTCTCTGTTTCGCTTAACTTCTTTAGATATACTAGTTGGATCATAGCCTAAAGCTTCAGCAATTTCTTTTAATTTATACTTATGAGATATTCCGTTAGATATAACTTTTCTTTGTTCAAATGTCAAATGTTTCCATGATTTCATTTTTCATCCCTCCTTTTTGGCAAAGAAACATGTATATTATACTACTATCAGACTTATTTCAGCTTTTTGCCATAAAACGGAATTTCAAATAAAAATCTACGTATGTCGATAAAATGCTTATAAATAGTCGAAAAATATCAAATAAAATGATATAATTGTATATGAAATGGATGTGGTAGTTTGGCAAATAAAAATGATGATTTAAGAAAGGCAAATAAAGCGAAGAAAGATGAGTTTTATACACAACTATCAGATATTGAAAAAGAATTAAACAATTATAGAAAAGAATTTAAAGATAAAATAGTTTTTTGTAATTGTGATGATCCCTATGAATCAAATTTTTTCAAATATTTTGCTATGAATTTTAATTTTTTAGGATTAAAGAAATTAATTGCTACCTGCTATGCTACATCACCAGTTGCATATACTCAATTATCACTATTTGATGTAGAAGGGCTAAAAATAGAAAGAAAAAATTCTAAAAAGGCATATAAAATTGAAATTACAGAAGTAATTGATAACAATAATGATGGTGCTATTGATTTATCCGATGTAGAGTATTTAATAAAAAATAAAAAGAATACTTTAACTATATTAAAAGGCGATGGAGATTTTAGAAGTGATGAATGTATTGCCTTGTTAAAAGAATCTGATATAGTTGTTACTAATCCACCCTTTAGCTTATTTAGAGAGTATGTTGCACAATTGATTGAATATAACAAAAAATTTATTATTATGGGTAATACTAATGCTTTATCTTATAAAGAAATTTTTAAATTATTTAAAGACGATAATATCAGAACAGGCTATACTAATTTTAATGTTGGTATGTATTTCTTTGTTCCAGATAATACAGAAAAATTTCACAAAATTGTTAATGGCAAAAAAATGGTAAGAGTGGCTACCTCGTGTTGGTTTACTAATTTACCTGTTAAAAGACATAATGAGAAATTAATTTTATATGAAACATATTCTCCAGAAAAATATCTCAAATATGAAAATTTTGATGCAATCAATGTAAATTCTTATACGGAAATTCCGAAAGATTATAATAGCTATATGGGTGTGCCAATAACGTTTCTTGATAAATATAATCCCAATCAGTTTCGATTATTAGGCTTGGGAATATCAAGTTCTGGACTAGAAATAGGTGTGCAACCATATAAAGAAGAACATAAAAAATATAGAAAAGAAGTTCAGCATAAAGGGGCTGTAGATGGTGATTTATATATGTTAGATTCTAAAGGACATCCAGTTGTTCCCTATGCCAGAATTATAATAACTAAAATTGAGGAGGAAAAAAATAATGGAAATTAAATTAAAAGAAATACCCATTCGAGAAGTCGTTAAAGATTACATTAATGATGATGAAAATGGTGTTGTTGGTTATGGTGGTAAATTAAATATACGTCCAAAATATCAGAGAGAATTCGTTTATAATGAAAAGCAAAGAAATGAAGTTATTAATAGTATTAATAGTGATTTTCCTTTAAACGTAATGTATTGGATTGAAAACGAAGACGGAACTTATGAAGTTTTAGATGGTCAACAAAGAACAATAAGTATTTGTGAATATGTTGATGGTGCATATTCTATCAATTCTAAAGCATTTCATAATTTAACAGAAACGGAAAGAGAGCATATTTTAAATTATAAGTTACTAGTATATTTTTGTAAGGGAAACGATAAAGAAATACAAGATTGGTTCAAAATAATAAATATTGCTGGAGAAAAATTAACAAATCAAGAACTAAGAAATGCAATATATACTGGCGAATGGCTTACTGATGCTAAAAGACATTTTAGTAAAACTTTATGTCCAGCATATCAAATTGGTGAGAAATATATGAGTGGTTCAACTATTAGGCAAGATTATTTGGAAACAGTATTAAAATGGATTTCTGCAAAAGAAAATAAAACAATTGAGGATTATATGTCAGAGCACCAACATGATGAAGATGCCAATGAATTATGGATGTATTATCAAGATGTTATAGATTGGATAAAAAGATTATTTCCTAATTATCGAAAAGAAATGAAAGGCATTGACTGGGGATTATTATTTAATACATATAAAAATCAAAAATATAATTCAGATAAATTAGAAGAAGAAATTATTAAGCTAATGCAAGATGATGATGTTACAAGTAAAAAAGGGATATATCTTTATTTAATTACTGGTAAAGAAAAATATTTAAATATTCGTTCATTCACAGATAATCAAAAACGAGAAGCGTATGAAAGGCAAAAAGGCATTTGTAATAATTGCAAAAAACATTTCGAAATAGAAGAAATGGAAGCTGATCATATAACTCCATGGCATGCTGGAGGTAAAACAACTTCCGATAATTGTCAAATGTTATGTCGAGAATGCAATAGAAGAAAATCTGGAATATAGGAAGTGGAATTTTGAAAATTAAATTTTATGATAAAATGTTGCTAATAAAAACAGGTTCATTTTTTATGCTGTTAGGTAGTGTTTTAAGTTTAATAACTTTGTTTGATAACGAAATAATTAGTAAAAATAAATTAATTACATTGTTGATTTGGATAGGTCTTACTCTTGTTTATTATTGCTATTCTTTAATTAAAATGAATAATATTAAAAATATTTCATTATCTATACAGGGTTCCACTTTTGAAATAAAATCTGGAAATATATTTGAAAGTCCCGACTTAAAAGTTATAAATTTTAATGAATATTTTGATACACAAGTGGATAATAAGGTGATTGCAAAAAATTCTCTAAATGGAAAATTTATTCTTGATATATTAAAAAATGACACAAAAGAAATTGATATGGAAATCGAAAAACAATTGGCAGATAAAATAGTATCAAATAATAAAGATAGAAAATCAGGCAAGAAAAATAAATATAATTTAGGTGAAATTGTTGAATACAAAGATTATTTATTAACATCTTTAACTAAATTTACTGATGACAATAGAGCAATATTGTCATTGAAAGATTATCTAAGTTTTCTAATGAATTTTTGGGACAATTTAGATAAGATATATGCTAATAGATGTGTAACTATTACATTGTTTGGTAGTAGCTCTTTAACTAGATTTACTGATGCTTATGAAATAAATGACCAAGATTTAATTGAAATTATTATTTGGACATTTAAAATAAGCAAAATAAAATTTAAATATCCAACAAAAATAACAATGATATTATCAAATGACTTAATAACCAAAATAAATTTATATAAGATAAAGGAGATGTATAAAAATGGCTTATAGAAATAAAACTTATGTATGTTTTGATGGAGACAACGATATAAGATATTACAATTTAATGAAAGCATGGAAGCAAAACGATAATTCAGATTTTAATTTCTACGATGCTCATGATTTAAATACTGCATATGATTCTAGTAAGGAAGAATCGATTAAAAAGCAGTTAAGAGAAAGATTATTAAATACAAAGATGTTTGTAATTTTATTAGGCAAACATACTAAGTATTTAACAAAATTTGTAAAATGGGAAATGGAACAAGCAATATCACTAGGATTGCCTATAATAGTCGTAAATTTAAATAAAAGTAAAACAGTAGATAATGAGAGATACCCTAAAAGTACACTAGGAAACTATTTAACTATAAATATTCCTTTTAATTCAAAAATTATGCAATATGCTTTAGAAAATTGGGAATCACAATTTAATATTCATAAAAAAAATAAAGATACAGGTGCTTATTTTTATAAAGACGAAGTTTATCAAAAATTAGGAATTATTGAAGTAAGTATGTAAATTTATTATCAAAATTTAATTAATAATTATAAAAATCTATTCCATAAATATTAAAAGCATGGTATATTATTAATAGCAACGGAAGATTATATGTATTCTTTCGTTATTGGAAATGAGTTGTAGATATCTACGACACTTGCTCCATATGAAATACAAGAACTAGTCAACGACTGGTTCTTTTTTTTATCTCCCGTAGTCATCTTGAAAATACAAAGAGAGCACTAAAAAAGATGGTATTTGCAATTAATATCATCCTTTTTGTATATTTTTAACTAATATTTTCTTTAAAATCCTTTCTCCATTTTTAGCACCAGTTCCTAAAGCAGATATTTCAACTCCTGTTTCCCTTTCTAACCAGTCAAAGTATTCTCTTAAATATCTATTAAAATAA
>CALVXO010000043.1 GCA_944371325.1 uncultured Bacilli bacterium
TGCTTTAAATTACCTTACACCTAAACAATTTAAAGATAAATATTCGGTTTAGTGTCTACTTTCTCTTGACTAGTGCAAGTATTATACTTAAAGACAGATAATTAATCATTTTATTTTGTAATTTCTTTGCCATTTCTAAATTTAAAAGTTATTGTTTTATTTTTGTGAACGATGGCTTCATCAAGTACTATGTTCCACAAATTGCTATCAAATTCACTGATGATATTTGGCTTGTCAGAGATTTCCGCTAAGAAAGAATTTATGTTTTGTGATTTATAAATTTTTTCTTCTTTATTTTTTATTAAAATATCTCTTTTGCTTCTTAATTCTTTATTTGTATTAACCAGTAAATTATATTGCACGAGATAGTTATCTTGAGATTGAATTCTTATCTTATTTTGTTTTATCAAATTTTCAACAAGAATTTTATTGTTATTTAATTCTTCATCTAATTCTTTAATTTTTTCATCTAACTCTTCAGTGTTGGTTAAAAAATCAATGATTTCTTTTGTTTCTTTTATTAATGAATCTTTATTAACCATAATCTCGTTATAGACTTGTACAAACTTTGCATTCACTTCCTCTTCAGTTAAATTTGGAGTTTTACATTTGTCTTTGTTGTTATAATACTTAAAGTTGCACTGTAAAACTTTTTTTCTATATTTAGAATTAGAATGCCATATTTTTACACCATAAAATCTACCACAATCTTCACAAATAAGTTTTGAAAAGTATGGATTATTACTTGAGTATGCGTATTTAAATTTTTCTCGCTTTTCAATCTCTATTTGCACAAGATTCCATTCATCCTTATTAATAATTGCTGGGTGACTATTTTCTACAAAGTATTTTGGCAGTTGACCAGTATTAACTTTCTTCTTATGGTCAAGGTAATCTTCAATAAATACTTTCTGTAAAATTGCATCTCCCTTATACTTTTCGTTTGTCAATATAGACTGAATATTTCCAACCGTCCAATCACAATTTTTCTTTGATGGTGTTAAAATACCTTCTCGCTTTAATGTGTCAGCTATTGTTTTTCTAGTCATACCATCTCTTAAAAACATCGAATATATTCTTCTAACTATTTTTACTTCTTCTTCAACGATAGATATTTTGCCATCGACTTTTTCATATCCTAAAAAGCATTTAAATGGCATTTTTACTTTTCCTTCTTTCATTCCCCAGCGAATACCCATTTTAACATTTTCACTGATGGATCTACTTTCTTCTTGAGCCATTGCAGCTAGCATAGATAAAAACATCTCGCTTTTAGAATCAAATGTCCATAAATTTTCTTTTTCAAAGAATACCTCGACTCCTGCCGATTTCAATTTTCTAATGTAAGTTATAGTATCTAAGGTATTTCTTGCAAATCTAGAAATTGATTTAGTTATAATTAAATCTATTTTTCCTTCTAGTGCATCCTCAATCATTTTATTGAACTGCACTCTTCTTTTAGTGTTAGTTCCAGAGATACCTTCATCAGCATAAACATTGACGTACTCCCAATCAACACGCTCTTGGATATAGTTTCTATAAGTTTTAACTTGCATTTCATATGAAGTATATTGTTCATCACTATCAGTAGAAACGCGAGCATAAGCAGCAACCTTTCTCTTTTCAGTTGAGTTCAGCTCCATTTGTGTAAGTGGATTTATTGTTGAAGGAATTACTGTGACTTTAGCCATTTCCCATCACCTCCTCTTTTTTTAGACAAGCTATTTTCATACGATTTTTCTTTTGCCTTTTTCTTCACATATTCATTCCAAGATTCACTTCTAGACTTTTGTTCCCATTTAATTTGTCTTTTTTCATCATTAAGTAATTTAATTATTAATTCATTGTTTTGAAGCATAGTAATTTCACTAATATTTTTGACAACTATATCTCTATCAAGATTTTCAACCTTTAATTCCTTAGCGATTAGTTCTTGAAGAATATCATCTCTTATACTTTGGCTTTGGCAAAATTTCTTACCTAAACTATTAAATGTTGGACATCTCCATATAAGTCTTTTATTGTATCCATTTGCTTTTGTATAGAGTTTGCCATAGCATCCGCATCTAATTAATCCAGTGAATAAATAATTGCCTTTGCTTCTTTTTTCACTTTTTTCTTTTGAGGCATTAATTAAGTTCTGAACTCTACTCCAAGTATCTAATGGAATGATTGCTTCATGCGAATCTTCAATCAAATACTTATTAACTTCACCATTATTTACTCTTTTCTTCTTTGTTAAATAATCATCGCGAAATGTTGTTTGAAGTATCAAGTTCCCGGTATATGCATAATTAGTTAATATTCTTCTTACAGAACCACTAGTCCATATAGTATTCCCTAATCTAGTCATAATTCCTTTTTGACTTAAGAATTTAGTTATTCGATAAATTGAAAGTCCATCTAAATAACTTTGATAAATAAATTTAACAACGCCTGCCTCAGTTGGTTCCACGATTAGTTTAATCCCATCGAAGCGATAACCAAGTATCGTAACATTCCAAGGTATACCATTTTCAAAATTCTTTTTTACACACCATTTCATATTTTCACTTACTGATCTAGCTTCTTCTTGATAATAAGCTGCTAAAAAAGAAAGCATTAGTTCGCCATCTGATGAAATCGTATGAATCTTTTGTTCTTCAAAATAAACATCGACATTTGTTCTTTTAAGAAGTCTAATCTTGTCTAACAAGACTTCTGTATTTCTAGCAAATCTAGATATAGATTTTGTAATAATCATATCTATTTCACCATTTAATGCTTTTTCAATCATCTTATTAAATTCTTCTCTATCTTCCTTAGTTCCAGAGATAGCATAATCTGAATAAACACCAGCAAATTCCCATTCAGGATTTGAATTAATTAATTTATTATAATGGCTTACTTGATTGGATAAAGAATTAAGCATTTCATCCTTATCTTTTGAAACCCTGGCATAAGCACATACTTTTTTACGTTTTTTAACTTGCTTTGTTGGAGCAATATAATTTACTATTCTTTCCATTGTATCATTCCTTTCTTTCGTCATAATATATCGCTCTATTAGAGTCAATTATCAAGTCATTTAGTCGATAAACACTATTAGGTTTAATACAATTTTTCTTTAACAAAAAAGATTCAGTTTTTATTAATTCATCAAAGGATATAATTTCATTTTTGAACATTTCAAATGCTAAATGCATTCCATTTAAATAATTAGCTAACAAATTATAATCCATACTTTTTCCTGTCGTTCCAGTAATTGTATCTGCACGCATCGGAACAGAATTTTTTTCTTTTCTTTCCTTTGATGAATATTAATTTTTTCCCACATTGGACACAATGTGATGAATCTTCTGCCAAAACATTACGAATAGATCCAATCGATAGTCCTAGTATCGTAGAAATTTTTTTATACCCAAATCCTTTATTTTTTAAATCAAAAATTCTATTTCTTTCTTCTATGGTCATTTTTATCTACCTCCTAAGTCTTAGTCCTTAAAAAGCAAATAAAAGTTCGGTATAAACAAAAAAGGCTCCACCAATTAAGGTAGAGCACTACATTCTAGAATTTATCACTTATATGAATTTCGATTTGATTATTATCATTTAAGAAAATATTACTGACCAAATAGTGAAGCCATTCTGCTTTATTTTTTCTTAGATCTCTTTCATTTCCATAAGCAGTTAAAGTATCGTCATCATTGACAATAACCACTCTTTGATCACCACGAATATTAAACAACAATTGTTCTAAATTTAGTAATAAATTTTTGTATAATTCTTCCATCTTTTACCTCCTGGAGTTCATTATATACCAGGATTTTTATTATCAATTATTATCTAAATTTTATCCTAAAATAGTTTTATCAAAGTCCTAAAAACGTCTAATAAAATTACAAAATAAATCGACATTTATTCCAATGTGTTAATTTTTATATTACTTTGTAATATACCTTCAAATTCCATTTATCGAAAATACAATTATTTATATTTTTATATATTTTTATTGACACAAAAAAAGTCTCTTTTAAAAGGTAAGAGACAAACATATATAAACCTATATGATGATTTAATTGTTAGTATAATTTTTTGCCAATAATTTAAAATCGATTATAGGACACATTAACCTATCAAGTTCCATATCTTCTTCAACAAGGTCACTAGTTTCTAGTCTGGTTTTAGCTAATAACTTAAATGCTTATTTTTTCAAATCTGCCGTATCGTTTAAATAAATTTTAGCAATTGAAAATAGAATCTCATAATTTCCTTTTTCACTTGCCATTTCAAAATACTTAAACGCTTAATCTCTATTTTGCGATATAACAATACCATAATAGTTAATGCATGCATAGTCATAGCAAGCTCTTGGCGATTCATTAACAGCAATAGATTTTAATTCACTAATATCATCCAAATTAAGCGTTCTGGTAATTAGCTTCTTTTCAAATTAAAGCATTCTTTTGAATTCTTCAAAACATAAATCATCAATTTTAATGTTTCTTTCCATAAAAACACCTCCTACATATATAAGTACGTATTTTTTATTGTTCTTGCAATAAATAATAACTTTATTATGAGTTTAATGTTATTTTATGAAAAAAATATTTATTAATTATATGTATCCTGAAATCTAAAATTTTTCATTTTATATTTTTTTTATTTTAAATTAATAAAATTTTATATGACTATAAAACTAATAATTAAAAGAATTAATCACGATAAAAATACAAAGAAAGTCTTTCTCCTTCATCTATATAATAATAATTATTTAATTTAAAACTTTCTTTATCCTCTATTGAAGTTACACTATATCTAAAAGTACAATTTTCCATATCATGGCTATAAATTATAATAGTATCACTTTTTTCAACCTCTAATTCAACATAGGTATGACCACTAATTTTTATTGTTTCTATAGAATCATTAATTTTAAGGTTTAATATATGATCTGCATGGAAAGGATTCCAACAACTGCCCTCACTATAAATAATGACATATGAAGGCTTAATGCTATTTTCCTGTGCTTTTTTTAAAGAAAGTAAAGATATTGTTAAACATATCGAAAGAATATCTAAAATTATTAGAAATATTTTTGTTTTTTTATGAAAATTCAATTTTAAAAACAACACAATGCCAAAAACAATAGTGGAAATAGGTTGAGTACAAACACATAACAAACCTAGGAAAAAAACATTCCAATAGTGGTTTCTTGTTCCTTCATTATATGTGTATATCTTACCATCATCCAAGTGACCATTTGAATCATATTGATACTCTATATAAGATTTGTCCTTTGATGAATCATGAACATAATTACTTATTTTATGTATGGCAATCATATAATAAATAAATCCGCCCCCATAAAAAATCATTGGAAAAATAAATCCATAACCATCTCTCATTATGATGTCTAATTGTCCTTGAGAAATTCCACCAAAAATTGCATAAGTGAATAAGCATGCCATTCCTAAAAATACAAAATAAAATAATATTAATAAAAAATTATTTTTCTTCATAATTATCCCTCCTCATTTAATTTATTAGTTTTATTATATCATAAATT
>CALVXO010000044.1 GCA_944371325.1 uncultured Bacilli bacterium
GAGATGAAGTATATATGAAGAGAATACTGGTTGTTGAAGATGAGAAATCTATACAAAATATTATAAAAGCATTTTTAGAAAATGAAAAATACAATGTTGAAACAGCAGATGATGGTCTTGAAGCAATAAATATTTTACAAGATCATAATTATGATTTAATTTTATTGGATTTAATGCTTCCTAAAATAGATGGATATACTGTCTGTGAAATGATAAGAAAGAAAAGTAATGTTCCAATTATAATATTAACAGCACTTACAGATGAAGAAAGTCAAATAAAAGGATTCGATAAATTAGCTGATGATTATATAACAAAACCCTTTTCAATGCCAGTTGTTTTAAAACATATAGAAGCTCTTTTTAGAAGAATAGAAAATAAGGATAACGAAGATGTTTTAAAGTATAAAAATCTTGTTTTAGATACAAAGAATTATGAGGTATATATTGATAATAACAAAGTTTCATTAACTTATAGAGAATTTGAAATATTAAAGTTATTTATGGAGAATCAGGGTAAAGTTTTTACTAGAGAAAATGTATTAAATTCAATATGGGGCTATGATTATTATGGTGATGATAAGATAGTGAATACACATATAAAAAATATTCGCAAAAAACTAGGGTATGACTATATTCAAACGATTAGAGGAGTGGGATATAAAATTGATAAAGACAATAAAAAGTAGTCTATGGCTCAAAATTTTCTTAATGATAACAGGTGTTCTAATTGTTGTCGGAATTATCATATATGGAATTGTTATAAAGGTTATGCCTAGTAATTATCGGAGTCTTACACTTTCAAATTATACCGAAGAAATTCAAAATTTAGTATCAGAACTTGAAAAAGGTACATTAGAAGAAGCCACGAATAAGATATATGATTTTTGTATTGATTATAGCGCAACTGCAAGCCTAGAAGGAAATGACATGGTGTATTCCTTCGGACAAGAAAGTATAGATAATAATACAACAGTACAAGCTATTACAAGTGAAGTAACTTTTACAGATTCTAAAATATCATATATACTTACTTTATCTGTTTCTGAAAATACAGTTAATCAAATTATGATTGTATTTTTAAAGATAACTCCTGTAATATTGATAGTGATACTTATTATTTCAATTATAGCAGGTCATATTATTTCTAAAGTTATTACAAAACCTGTTATTAATATAAGTAATATTTCAAAAAAATTAACACAATTAGATATGACTTGGAGATGTAGTTCTAATCGAACTGATGAAATAGGTATTCTTGCTAATAATTTAGATACTATGGCAGAACGATTAAATGAAACTATAGAGGAATTGAGAGTTGCTAATAAAGAATTGCAAAATGACATTCAAAAAGAAAAAGAGAGAGAAAAATTACAAACTCAATTTTTTAGAGCAGTATCTCATGAATTAAAAACACCCCTTACTATAATAAAAGGCGAATTAGAAGGAATGCTTTATGGTGTTGGAGAATATAAAGATAAAAATAAATATTTAAAACATTCATTAAAAGTAGCAGATGAAATGGAGAACCTTATAAAAGAAATTCTATCTGTTGCAATGATAAAAGATGAGAATTTTAAATTAAAAGAAGAAGATTTTAATATATCTAAAATGCTTGAAAAAATATATAAAAAATATAATGGACTTGCTGAAGATAAAAAGATAGAAATTATACCAGACATTCAAGTTTCATACAACTATAAAGGGGATGAAAGATTACTTGAAAAAGCAATATCTAATATTGTTGGTAATGCGATAACTTATTCTCCATCAAAAGAAGAAGTGTTTATTACTTTTAAAGATAATATTATTAATATAGAAAATACAGGTATTCATATTGAAGAAGAAAATTTAAAACAGTTATTTGATCCGTTTTTTAGAATAGATAAATCACGAAGCAGAAATACTGGTGGAAGTGGGCTTGGTTTATATATTGCTAAAACAGTATTTGATTATCATAACATTCAATATAAAATCGAAAATACAAAACGTGGTGTTTTATTTACAATAATATTGCCATCAAATAGATAGAGTAACTTCTATCTATTTTTCTTTATGAAAAACACATTTTAACTCCACCTAGGCTCCATTTTTAAATTGTAAATTTAATATGTGAAAGGAAGGAGAAAAAATGAATTTATTTACACGAAGTATCAAATACTTAATTAGAAAATGGAAAACAAGTCTTTTACTATTATTGATTCTTTTTGTAACATCAGTATTAGTTCTATCTGGCTTAGCAGTTCTAAATGCTGAAGAAGAAAAAACAGAAGAGTTAAAAGAAGCAACAGGAACAAGTTTTTTTGTTGAAAGGAATTATGAATCTGGTGGAATGGAAACTGATGAAAAAGGTAATACCTATTTAACATCTGATGCTATAACGGAAGATATGATAGAAGAAATTGCGAGTATCGAGGGAATAAAAGGTTATAATGCCACAGTCGATTCTATATCTAGCATTTTAAAAGATGGGGAATATTTATATCAAACAGACAGATATGTAGGTGATTATTTAGTAGATTCCCAAACTTTGAGTGTTACAAATATAAATACCCAATATAGTAATTATTTTACTTCACATATTTTTGAATTGGTGGAAGGTGAACATATTACACAAGATACTGAAAATGCTATCATTGTAAGTGAAGAATATGCTAAAAAGAACAATTTAAAAATAGGTGATACCGTAACAGTTGTAAATGATCCAATGAATGATGATCCTTTTGTGGATGTGGAAATAATTGGAATATTTAGAGTAATGGGAGATTCTGCTGATGAAAGTGATGATAAGAAGATTTATGATCTCTCTGGATATTTTGTTTATAACGACTATGTATTCTTAAGTGGTGATTTAGCAGATAAATTATATGTTAATTATGATGATGTTGGAAGAGGACAATTTAATGTTGTAGATTTCTATGTTGAAAACCCAGACAATTTAGATAGCATTATTCAAAATGTTCAAAATATTAAAGATATTAATTGGAATAACTTTTATATTTATGCAAATGATGAAGTTTACCAAAATGCTTCAAGCTCTATAAATAATACTAGTACATTAATTATAGCTTTAATGGTTATTGCAATAGTTGTTAGTGTAATTATTATTAGTATGATTATTTATATGAATACAAAAGGAAGAAGAAGAGAAATAGGAATTTTACTTTCTATTGGCAAATCAAAGGCAGTAATTATTTCACAATACATTTTAGAAATATTTATTATAGCCATATTATCATTTGCAGGTTCATATTTCTTTAGTGATATGATTGCTGGAGGATTAGGAGATATGTTTGGCAAGATTAGAGAAAGTGTTGTTATTACTAATGAACAATTTATAACTGTTTCAGTAATTGGAATGATAATTCTTATTACAATAGTAATATTATCTTGCAGTTCTATATTAAAAAATAAACCTAGAGAAATATTATCTCAGTTGGATTGAGGTGATATATAATGAGTTTTTTAAAACGAGCATATTTATATACAACTAGGAAGAAAATTAGAACAGGGCTTTTATTCTCCATAATTTTGATTATTTCTACTTTATTAATAGTATGTTTTTCTATTAATTCTTCTACTGATATAGCAAGTGCTAATGTAAGAAGGTCTTTAAAAAGTGGATTCACCATTAATGCAAAGACATTAAACGATGGACTAAATAACAATGATATTGAAAAAATATTAAATATTGATGGACTGACAGAAGATTATAATTTAAGAAATTATACTACAACATATTATAAAAATGAAGAAAAAGAAAAATTAAAAACTAGAGATGATACTGGAATAAAAGTGTATGACAATGCAGGTAGAGTAGTTTCTGATTTATTTTCGGAGAAAGATACTTATTTTACAGATGAAGGCTTTAAATTAATTGAAGGTGAGCCAATTACTCCAGATACAAAGTATAGTGCATTAATACACAAAGATTTTGCTGAAGAAAACAATCTAGGCATTGGTGATTCTATAATACTTGAAAATATAGAAGGTAATGAAGTTTCTGTAAAAGTAAAGATAATTGGTATATTCACTAGTACAAGAAAATCAAGTTCAGAAAGCTATATGGATACTACAAATTTATTTGAAAATATCATCTTTACTGATTTACAAACCACTTCTGAACTAATATATGAAAGTGATGATTTAAAATATCAATATGGTGATTTTATTGTAGAAGATCCACAGAATTTAGATAAGATAATAGATGATGTTAAAGAAATAGATTCAGTAGAATGGGATAAATGTAAGATTACAAAAGATGATAGTACCTATCAAAATGTCAAAGAATCATTAGAATCTTTACAAAGTATTGTATCAGTTGCTATTACCGTAATTTTTGTAATCAGTATTGTATTAATCATTTTAATATTAAATCTTTGGACAAAACATAGAGTTTATGAAATAGGTGTCTTACTTTCTATTGGAATCAATAAACTAGATATTATAAAGCAACAGATTGTAGAAATATTTATGGTTTCTATACCGGCATTCTTATTTTCATTTATAACTAGTTCTATTGTTAATCAAATGGTTAGTAGTAAATTAATTGAAGATATATCAAATAGTATAAAAGTAACTGTAAATATATCAGATTGGATAATTGTAAGCATATTAGGATTATTAATTATCATAGTAGCAACAATCTTATCCATTATCCAGATTACAAGAATAAAGCCACGAGATATATTTAGCGAAGTAAATTAAGGAGGGATATTAAATGGTAATATTAGAAACAAAAGATTTAAGCTATTCTTATTCAAAAAAGAATAAGATTTTGAAAAAAGTAAATATTGAGTTTGAGGAAGGAAAGATATATGCAATATTAGGACATTCTGGGTGTGGCAAAACAACCTTGTTATCTTTGTTAGGTGGTTTGGATTCTCCTACTAATGGTGAGATTTTATTTAAAGGAGAAAACATTGCTGATTTAGGGCTTGGCAATCATCGAAAAAATAATGTTTCATTTATCTTTCAACAGTATAATTTAATTGATTATTTAACACCTGAAGAAAATGTTTCTATTGCATCTAAATTACCTCCAAAACCTATCTTAGAAAAGGTTGGACTTAATGTAGATGAAATGAAAAGAAATGTATTAAAACTTTCTGGAGGACAACAACAAAGAGTAGCAATAGCAAGAGCATTAGCTTCGGAAGCCCCTATATTATTAGCAGATGAACCTACAGGAAATTTGGATGAAGAAACAGCAGAAGAAGTTATAGAGATTCTAAAGGGATGTTCTCATAAAATGAATAAGTGTGTAATTATTGTAACTCACTCTAATTATTTAGCAAAACAGGCAGATGAAATTTTAAGACTAAAAAAGGGTGAGTTAGTAATAGAAAAAAGTTAATTACAATATTAAATAATATTCCATATTTTTGTGTTTTTTTCCAATATAGAACTAATCTTTTGTTAGTTCTTTTTCCTTTATTTAGTTATTAATGTATAAGTAAAGAAAAAATTGTGTTTTCATGATATAATTAATATATACGAGAGGAGTGA
>CALVXO010000045.1 GCA_944371325.1 uncultured Bacilli bacterium
TAAAATTAAGACCTTGTTGGTAATAGTAAGTTTTCTAGTGCATATCCAGCTTTTCTATTATGAGAAAGTAGTGGATGAACATAGAAGTCAAGTGTTGTACTTATTTGTGCATGACCAAGTCTTGCAGAAACAACAGCTATATCAACATTTTGTGCAACTAGTAAACTTGCATTTGTATGTCTTAATCCATGAAAATTAATTACAGGTAATCCTATTGTACCTACATATTTAACAAACCATTTGCTAATTGAAGAAGGATGCATTGGCTTGCCATCAGCTTGTACAAATAACCTATTAGAATTCGTCCATAATTCGCCATATAGCGATTTTTGTTCTTCGTACCATAATTTATATTCCTCAAGTAAAGAAATGATAAATTCAGGTATTGCAATTTCTCTAATAGAGCTTTCCGTTTTAGGAACTTTTGTAAAAACTCCCATATCTGATAGATACTGACTAGAACGATTAATACTTATAATTCCATTTCTAAAATCAACATCTTGCCATTCTAATCCCATTAGTTCACCTAAACGAACACCAGTAAAGATAGTAAGAATGATAGCAACTTTATATTTAGTATCTTCTACAGTAAGTTTTTCTAAGTTTTCTAATAATATTTTAGTTTGCTCATCATCATAAGATCTTCTCTTAGGCTTTTTGGCTCTAGGTGGTTGAACACGTTCAGCAGGATTACTTACAATCAATTGCCAGTAAACTGCTCTATGGAGCATTGCTCTTAATAATCTGTGATGTTCTAAAATAGTTTTACCAGATAAAGGCTTTTTAGTTTTTGAGCCATTGTTACCTTTTTTTCTAACTAGCTGAGTATCTTTTTCAAGTAAGTCATAGAATTTCATAATGTCAGTTGGTCTGATTTTGTTAATATAGAAATGTCCGAAATATGGTAAAATTCTTGTTTCTAACATTCTACAATATCGTTTGTATGTTGTAGGAGCTAATTCTTTTGAGCCATAATCTCTTTTCCATACTTCAACAAATTCAGAAAATTTAAGAGATTTACCATCTATGACTAAACCATTTTGTACTTCAGTAACAAATTTGGCTAATTCAACTTCTGCTTCTTTTTTAGTTCCATGAATAGTTTTTCTGTGTATCATTGGTCTTCCGTTTAAATCAAATCCTTCTGATACTGTTAACCTGTAACTGTTTTTTCCTCTTTTTTCTATACTCCCAGCCATTACTTATTTCACCTCCTTTCAAGTATAACTATGGAAGGGAGAGTATTGAGTATTTATATATATGTTAACAAACATATTATACAATAATAGTTAACTAAATGCAATAGATTTCAAAAATAAACTTAAAAAATTAAAATAACATAAAAGTGCTGGATTATATATAAAAAATATGATAAAATATGAAAAAAATAGGAGAAATTTATGGCAAATATATTAAAAGAAAGTTATGATGAACATTTTGCATTAATCATTGGTATAAATAAGTATGCAAATCTACCTAATTTAGAATATGCGGTAAATGACGCTATAGAAGTGAAAAATGTTCTGATTAAGAATTTTAGATATAAAGAAGAAAATATAAGAACTTTAATTGATGAACAGGCAACACATGATAAAATTATGGATGAATATTATAATTTAATAAATGATACAGCAATCAATGATTCTGTTCTTGTTTTTTTTGCAGGACATGGTTCAACTTATCCATCAATAGATAAAGATAAAGGATTTTTAGTTCCATGTGATGGAACAGAAATTAAAATGAATACATTAATTGGTTGGGATGCTTTAATAAGTGCTTCCGAACTTATTAAAGCTAAACATATATTTTTTATAATGGATGCTTGTTATAGTGGATTAGCATTATTAAGGGGAACTCCGTCGAAAAGGTTTCTAAAAGATATGGTAAAAAGACCAGCTAGACAGGTTCTAACTGCTGGAAAAGCAGATCAAACAGTAAAAGATTCTGGAGCACAAACTAATAATTCAATTTTTACTGGATATTTATTAAAAGCCTTAAATGGAGAAGCAAAAACTGAGCAAGGAGTTATATGTGCAAGTTCAGTTATGAACTATGTTTATAATAAAGTCGCTAATGCCCCAAATTCTAGGCAAACACCTGGATATGGGACAGTATTAGGAGAAGGGGATTTTATTTTTAATTATGAAGAGATTTTTTCAAGTGAATCTAATTGTGAAAAAGATGATGACTTTTTAGTTGAGATAGAAAATCAAACAAGAGAAAATCCGATATTTGAAGAAGAAAAAATAATTAAGGATGTGAAAGAACTTTTAGCGGATAGTAAAAATTATATAAAAATTACTGAGATAGTTAATAATCAATTGAAATTATATATATCAAAAACAAGCAAGTATAAATACGGTTATATTAATAGTGATGAAGAATTCGTACAAACAGTTAATTTATATAAAAAAGATATAGAAATACTCTTAAAGATAGTTATCCTTTTAACTTATTATGGTGGAGAAATATATTCAAATTTAATCTTGAAAATAATGACCAGAATAAAGCCACGTAATAATAATCAAAGTTTGCTATATTATCCTTTATATCTAATGTATTATGTAGTTATTATTAGTGCATTAGAGTCAAAAAATTATAAAATATTAAAAGATATTTTAGAATTAGAAGTAATAAAGACACTTGATGTAAATAGTTATTACCGTAAGAAAAAATTATTAGTTGAAACATATGATAATATTGAAAATAATATCGAATCATTTGCAGTTTTTTTTCCAGACAAAAACTATAAGTATCCACTAAATGAATACATATATAAAGAGTTGCAACCTGTAATTGATGATTTTCTATATGTTGGTGATGATTATCCTGAATTGTTTATATCTACAGAGATTTTAATTAGTTTTTTTTATGCAATAAAAAATTATACAGAAGATGCTACTAGTGTTTGGGGACCATTAGGAAAGTATACATATCAGATGTTATATACAAGTAAAAAAATTGAAACTTTTCCAATTAACAAAATAATTGAAAAGTTAGACTTATATTCAAATGTTTCTGATAAGGAAGAATTCATAAATAAGTATAATCAATTTTTATCAAAGCATTATTTTTAATATTATATTGAATTAAATATAAAGATATATTTTTTATCTAAGAAAGGAGCTCTTATGAGTGATGAAATAAAACTTAGACCGAAAGAAAAATTTGAATTAGTTGTTAATGCTGGACTACAGGCAATTCCATATGTTGGAGGACCTCTTTCTACTTTATATTTTGGCTATAAGCAAGAGCAACGTTTTCAAAGGGTTGAACAAACACTAAGTGAAGTAGCAAATGAATTACAAGGCTGCAACCTTCCAAGAGTCGAAGAACATAACAGTGAAGAACTTATGTCTTTAATAGATGAGTTAACAGATAAAATAGAAAATGAAAGAATAGAGTCAAAGAGAAAACTATATAAAGAGTATTTTAAAAATATTTTAAAAACACCTACAAATGGAAATTATGAAGAAAGAAAATTATTTTTGGAAGTTTTGTCAAGAATAACACCATTACAGATAGAATTGTTTCAATTTATATTGAAAACACCAAATGTTATAGATATAAATATTTCAAAGCCAGGTACGGATATATCTTTAATAAGAAGTTCAATATTACAACTGGAAAATGAAGGATTAGTTATAGCAACATTAAATTCTATTATGCTAGGTGGAAAACAAGCTGGAATGCCAATGAAGCTAGAAGCTAGTGAATTTGGAAGGAGATTTAATGATTTTTGCCTAAATTAATTAGAAATGTGTATAAAAACACTAAAAAGATAAAGAATAAAAAGTTACGTATTAAAAATTTGTAACTTTTTATTCTTTATCTAATATATAGCGAATTTATAATAAGTTTTATTTTCATTAAAAAAATACAATAAAATTTCTAACTTTTTCTATAAACTTGCATATCAAGAGTATGACTAACTAATGTGTTTTTTAAGAATAAATTTTTTATTTAGGTTTAATTCATTTATTATTTTATTGATTTTTATATAAAATTCATTTTCTAATTTTGGAAAGTCTGTTAATTTAATTTTTGCATATGTTAATGGTGAAATTATCTCACCAGTTAAATCATATTTAATTTGTGCAATTAGCATGGAATAACAGGAAAGTGTAAAAACAGTATAATCTTTAGTTTCTTTATCAGAAATTTTTTTACCAGATTTTTCAGCATTATTTCGATTATATAGATTTGTTTGCATATGTATTAATATTTTGATAGCATCCAAACTTCCATATGAAAGGATTTTTGAGACTAATTCTTTATATGTGTCAATACTGATATTAGTTGGAGTATTCAATAGATTAGAGACATCTAAAATTATTGATTGCAATTTTTCAATATTTAAAGTAGCTTTATTATTATTCAATTCTTCTTTATAATTTTTCTTATTCATTTTATAAGTTACAATAAAACCTACTATTGTAACAATACTAGTTATAATCGCTGATACAAGTGCAGCTAGAACTTCATTACTCATAGTTTTTCTCCTTTATTAATTGTCTGTTAACCATTTATTAAATTCATCATAACTTTTCGTTTCATTTCTAATTTCATTCATAAATTTTTTAGCTTCTTTTTTCCATTTTTCATAATCCTTTTTATAAACTTCTATATCAGGGTTACGTTTTACCAACATAGCTTTTTTAGCATAAATTTTACGATATTTACCATAAACTTTATCATTCTCTTGCTTAATTCTTTGAGCAATTTGATTTCCAATATCTTTACAAGTTTGAGATCCTTTAAATATATTGTCACAATAATTAATTCTTGAATTATCTGTAATAAAATATTTACCACAATTTTTACATTTTTTTATAAGATGTTTATTATTGAGTACAAATTGAAATAATGTAATATATAAAATTCCATAAATATTATCATTGTTAGATGTGTAATCTGGCTCAACATTAACAGATGGTTTAGATTTAAAAAAAGTTATTAAATCGTTCTCAGTAGTAGCATCAAAATTCGTATTTGCTTTAAATTTAAATCCTTTTTCCATAGAAAAACTATTATTTATAAATCTATCTATTTTCTTAGAATGGGAAGTGTAATAAATATAGAACCTTATTCTCGTGCTAAAATCTTTTATATCCTCAATATTATTAATATTAAATATATA
>CALVXO010000046.1 GCA_944371325.1 uncultured Bacilli bacterium
ATATGTGTTTGTCAAGTAGAAAATGATTATTTGTGTATATTTTTTTCATTTTTACACTATATAATAGCAGGTGATATTATGACATTAAAAAAATGGAAAGTAATTAGTGTTGTGGGTATTTTCTTATTTAGTGCCCTACTCCATTTTATTTATGATTGGTTTCCTAACTTTTTTACAAGCTTGTTTTTTCCAGTAAATGAAAGTATTGGGGAACATAATAAAATTATTGTTGGTTCTTTTCTTTTTTGGGCTATTATTGAAAAAATATATTATAAGAAAAAGAAAAATGTTATCTTTGCCGAATCTATTTCTTCTCTAGTTTGCATGATTTTAGTTATGCTTATTTTTACTCCAGTGTATTTATATATTTTAAAAACTAATGATAATATGATTGTAACTTTTGGAATATTCATTTTGGCTATTATTATTAGTCAAATTGTTTCTTATAAATTGCTACAAAAAGAATATTATTCGAAATTAGAAGAATTAGGAATTATACTCTTTGTTATTTTCTTCTTAATTAATATAATATTTACTTATTATCCACCAAAAGTAGCACTATTTTATGATTATACTAATAAGATTTACGGATTAAAGTAAGTTAAAATTTTTTAGAACATCTATAATACTTATTTTTCTTTTCTTATACTATTTAAATAATTATCTAGGTTTTTATTTTGCTTTATTTCTGCTATAAAATCAGGTTTAAATTGTTCTAAATATTCAATTATTAAATTGGCATATTGATTAATATGCTTATCATTCACAATGTCTTTCAAATATTTGTTAATACCTTTTTTTGTATTTACCCTATCTAAGTAGAAAGCAAGTAAGCTAGCGTTTCCTACTTTTTCTTTGGCTGATAAAACTATAGAAAGTAAAGCTTCTCTGGTAGCGCTATATCTTGCTTTATAGCCACTACATCTAGAAAAAAGAATTAAAGTACAGCCTATAAATAATTTTTCTGTTCCATCGCTGGGAAATGTTTTTCGGGCAAACTCAATTAAACTTTCTATATTATTTTTTTCATAGTCATCATATAGTTCCATTAAAATTCGATTAATCATTTTTAGTACCTATCTTTCTATTAATTTTATCTATTAAATTGGTTATGTATTGTTTTAAGTGTGCTTTTTTATATACACAAATATAAGATGGGTGTTTTTCACTAATTAAAATATTTTGATACTCCATTATCTTTCTTAGTTCGTAATTTACAAAGTTTCCTAATCCCACAATACAGTCGGGATTTATTTTTTCTATTTCTTTTTTAAAGTTTTTCAAAGATTTTTTTATTTCTTCTTTTGTGGGATATCTTAATTTTCCAAATTCATCTGTTGGAGCATATGGTACCAGATTTAGCTTGAAGCATTCATAATCTAACTGATTTATTATTTCATTAATAATTTTTCCACTATTAGTAGTTTCATCAAAAGCTTCTTTATCTTTTTTATTAGATAAGCCAACAAATACAACTTTTTTCATTAATAATGTTTGGTTAATGTTCTATGATATGGTTTAGTCATTTTTGATTTATCTTGACCAAGTAACCATATATAATCATTTAAATCCATTCTTGATATTCTTTCATTTAATTTTTCTGCCATATAATCTAATACTACTAAATCATTTGCTCTTATTTCTACTTCCATTTCGCTTCCTTCTTTTAATTCTATTTTGTTATCTACCAAATTTGCTAGTTCATCACTAAATTCAAGTATGCCCATACATCTCATTACTTGAGGTATTTTATAATCGGCACATCCTGGTAAATGACTAAAATCTACTTTTACATGCTCTAATATTTTTCTTACATGAAGAATATCTGATGCTAAAAGTTGGGCTCTTTTATAAAAATATATTGTTCTTCCTTTATATTCACTTTCATCTTTAAAATATGAAAAATTAGAAATGATAAAATCAATTAATTCTTCGTCTTTATAAAAATTTTTAATTAATTCATAAAAAGACATTTTTCTTTCTCTTAGAAAGTTATTCATTATAACTAGATTTTGATATCTATCTTCAAGTAAAGGAATTTGTACATTTCCTTTTAAAAACTCTTTAAATTCTTCTTTACTCATGTCAAATGATTTTTCTTCTTTATATCGCGTCATTAACAAATATAACATCGCATATGACCCATCAATTATTTTTCCGTCTTGTGTTTTTATTTTCCATTTAGGATCTCCCCAAAAGCAATAATCGCCTATTGTATGATAAATTAATAAAAAATCAATAATTTCTTCGCAACTTAAATCTAATAAACCATAAGGATTAGAATCTAACCAGTACTTTATTTTCGAAATATCTAATTTATCTATTATTTTATTTAGTCTTTCATAATTAATTTTTACATACCTAGAATTTTCGCTAACATATTTTGTACTTGAGTTGATTTTTGATAATATATTTTCCATATTTCCTCCTAAACTATTTATATAGTATAATGTCTATTCATTGTTTTGTCTATCATTTTAAGTGATTTTACTTACTTTCTTCATTAAAGTTTTACACATATCACAATCACTAATTAAAGTAACAGAAAATGTTTTATAACCAATTCGGTTAATACTGGCTCCACAATGATACACAGTATTGTTATCAAGTATAAAATAGCGATCATGAAATGTATTATCATATTTTACATTTAAATTATGATACTGTTTGTTATACTTTTCTAAGTCTTGTTTTGTTAATAAATTGTTTGGTTTAGTTATAATGATTACTTTGAGATTTAATCTTTTTATTATATCAAGTAGTGTATTATCGGCATAAGAATAATAATAATTAGCTCTTTTTTTGGCACTTTTAAAAATATCTAATACCTTAGAATAAGCATCATAAATTTGACCGTCAAAATAAATTTCACTGTCTTTTCTTTTTTCTTCAAGTTTTTGAAATGATTCTTCTAAAACTTGTATTTTATTATGATCTTCTAATACTAATTTGTTAATATATTTTTGTTCTATTAAATTAGCTCCAATGTATCTACGCATAGCAACAAAAGCATCCATTATCTTAATACTTACTTCTTCAGCCACGGAAGTTCTAAGTATTGTTGCTAGCATAGCTACACCTTGCCTCAGTAAACGCATATGGTAAATTTTTAATATTGTGACCTTGTCCTTTCAAGGTTTCAACTTGAAACCTTGAAATGCTACTCACTTCATCCATCGTTAATTGAAACATAAATCTTTCTGGAAATCTATTAATGTGTCTTTTACTGCCAAATTAATAGTTTTTGTTCCATTAGCACATTTATAAAGTCTTGCCAAATCACTATCAAGTATTACTTGTTTACCACGTATTTCATAAATCAAATTTTCAATTTTTTCTTCATTTTTAAAAACAATATCATTCATATTCTACCCCACTGATTTTCTTACTTTAAATATATCAAAGTATACTATTGTTTGCCAATCTTTTTTGATGCTTTTTTATTTTTTATTTTCTATACTTGCTTTGATAAAAGAATCAAATAAGGGATGAGGTCTAGTTGGTCTACTTTTAAATTCAGGATGGAATTGACATGCGATAAAATGAGGATGATCTTTTAATTCAATTATTTCTACTAAATTACTTTCTGGATTTATTCCTGAGAAAATCATACCTTTACTGGCGAGTAGTTCTTTGTAATTATTATTAAATTCATAACGATGACGATGACGTTCTAGTATTTCTTCAGTTTTGTAGTCTTCATAAGCTAGAGTTCCCTTAGTAATTTTACATTTATAGTTACCAAGTCTTAAGGTTCCTCCTTTATTAATAATGGCTTTTTGATCTGCCATTAAATCAATAACCGGATTAACACACAATTCTTCAAATTCCCTAGATGAAGCATCTGGTAACTTGCAAACATGACGAGCAAATTCTATGACAGCAATTTGCATTCCTAGACAAATACCTAAATAAGAGATTTTGTTTGTTCTCGCATATTCACAAGCCTTAATCATGCCTTCAATACCACGTGAGCCAAATCCTCCTGGAACAATAATTCCTTTAGAGTTTTTAAATATTTCTTTTAAGTTACAATTATCCTCTTCTAATTCTTCGCTATTTACCCATTTAATTTTTATTTTGGTATGATATTTATATCCAGCTGCTTTTAGGGCTTCTTTAACAGACAAATAAGCATCTTCTAATTCGACATATTTGCCTACTAAAGCTATTTCTATTTCATCTTTTAAAGATTCGCTTGTTTTGATTAAGTTCTCCCAATGTTCTAAATTACTTTTTCCAGATTTTAGGCCAAATTGATTTAATATGATATCTTCGATATGTTGTTTATGGAAATTTATTGGTATTTGATAAATATTATTAACATCTTTAGCTTCAATAATATTTTCAGGGGGAATACTTCCAAATAAAGATATTTTCTTTTTTACTGCCTCGCCTAAATCGATCGGAGCACGGGTTACAATAATATCTGGTTGTATTCCTAATCTACGTAATTCAATAATACTATTTTGCGTTGGTTTCGTTTTTAGTTCATTAGAACCAAATAAATATGGAACTAAGGTTGTATGGACAAACAAAGAATTTTCACGCCCACTTTCCAATCTAAATTGACGAAGAGATTCCATCATTACAGCGGATTCAATATCACCAACTGTTCCACCAATCTCAGTAATTACAATATCAGCCCCACTACTGGTTGCTGCCTCATATATTTTATTTTTTATTTCATTAGAAACATGAGGTACTATCTGGACGGTTGAACCCAAAAAGTCGCCAACTCGCTCTTTTTCTATAACACTAGAATAAATTTTACCATTGGTTATGTTTGATGTATAATTTAGTTCTTCATCAATAAATCTTTCATAATGACCTAAATCAAGATCTGTTTCACATCCATCAAATGTTACAAATACTTCTCCATGCTGAATGGGAGACATTGTTCCTGGATCCACATTCATATAAGGATCAAATTTCTGCATAAATACTTTATAACCTTTTGCTTTCAACAAAAGAGCAATACTTGATGCTGTAATTCCTTTTCCCAGTCCCGAACATACTCCTCCTGTTACAAATACATATTTTGCCATAAAAAACACCTCTTTCTAAAAAACAAAAAAAGCCCTTGGGAGAAACCTTAGGCTCTTTTAAATTATA
>CALVXO010000047.1 GCA_944371325.1 uncultured Bacilli bacterium
AGACTGGTTAACAAACCGCCACAATACAATGTTTATTTCTCAAAAATAATTGCTAGATTTTATCTAGTTTTTTTGTTACAAAAAACTTCTAAAAGTTGACACATAGTTTACTTTATGATACATTTATTCATGAAATTTACAAATAAAAAAGAAGCCAACTACTTAGTTAATGCTTCTTAAAAATTCCCACCCACCCAAGTGTGCCGGTAAAAGTTTAGGCATATTGCACTTAAAACAGTTTGGTATGGAAAGAGCACACTTATCCACTACATAATTATTATAACACAAATATCGCATTATGGGGAAAAAAGATAATAATTTTAAAATGCATGGGAAAATTAAGCATAGGTGGTACTATGCTATATTATGAGTGTTTGCTAGATTTAAGAAAAGATAATAATTATACAATCATGGAAATGTCAAAATTATTAAATACTAGTAAATCAAATTATCAAAGGTGGGAAACAGGAGAGAGGTTTATTCCTACAAGTAGTTTAAATGAAATATCTAGTTTATTTAAAGTAAGTGTTGATTATTTATTAGGAATTACCAGAATTAATAATTCGGATATTTCTTATTTTGACAAGTTAAATAAAAAACTAATTGGCCATAATATTAAAAAATTTCGTCAAGAAAACAATTTATCTCAAAAAGAGTTAGCAAAATTTCTAAACACTTCCCAATCTACTATCTCAGCCTATGAAAATGGTCATACTCTAATTTTATCAATATTTATTTATCAAATATGTAGCAAGTATAAAATATCAGCGGATTGGTTACTCGGAAAATCTTCTCATGAAAAGCTTAAATAGCTTTTTTCTTTTTTCTTTAATTATCAAGGTATAACTTCCTTTATTTCATTCATAATAAAAATGGAGGTTATCATGAATAAAGAAGAATATCAAAAATTAGTAAAAAAATACGAACCCAAAGAAAATAAAGTAGAAAACACGGTATATGCTTTCCTAATTGGGGGATTAGTAGGCTTTATAGCCGAAGGCTTAATCATCTTACTGATGAATTTCTTTAATTTATCCAGACTTATCGCTGCATCTTGGACTTGTCTCATAATCATTTTTGCCTCATCTTTATTTACCGCTTTAGGTTTCTTTGATAATTGGATGACCAAAGCAAAAGCTGGATTACTCTTGCCAACCACTGGCTTTGCTCATTCTGTATCAAGTAGTGCTCTAGATTATAAAAAAGAAGGCTTAATAACTGGACTTGGTTCTAACTTTTTCAAACTTGCTGGTAGTGTAATTCTCTATGGAATATTATCAGCTTTCATTTTAGTGATTGTGAGAGTGATTATTGGTGGCTAGTAAAAAATTTAACAATGTTTATATCAAAGATAATTTTGAAATAGTAGGTCCTCTAGAAAAAGATGGTTTATTAAAAAGCTATGATTTAGTAATGGACGATTATTACTATGGTGAACCAACCTTTGAACAAGCGGAAATAAAAATGCAAAAAATTGTTTTAGAAAATCTTTTAAATAAAAACAAATTAAGTGAAAATAAAATTGATGCTTTAATTGGTGGTGATCTAATTAATCAAATTTCCATATCTAGTTATAATGCTGCCCAATTTAAAATACCTTATTTAGGTGTATACAGTGCTTGTGCTAGTTATGCTGAAGAACTAATTGTTGGAGCTTCTCTAATAAGTGGTAATTTAGCTAAAAATATTGTAGCTATTACCAGTTCTCATAATTTAAATGCGGAAAGACAATTTAGATATCCCGTTGAATATGGTGCCGTAAAAAAACATACTACAACCTTTACAACTACTGCAGCCATTTCAACTTTAATTACTAAAGAACCAAGTAATATAAAAATAGAGAGTGCAACTATTGGTAAAGCTATTGATATGGGTATAGCCGATACGAATAATATGGGTGCCGTAATGGCTCCAGCTGCCGCCGATACTCTAAATACCCATTTACTAGAAATGAAAAGAAACATTAACTATTATGATTTAGTTTTAACAGGTGATTTAGGTTTAGTAGGAAAAGAAATATTCCTAGAAATGCTAAATAAAGAATATAATATAAATTTAAAAAAATATATGGACGCTGGTTGTGAAATATATACTAACGCTCAAGAAACTTATGCTGGAGCCAGTGGACCAGTAGCCCTACCTTTAGTCTTATTTGACAAAGTCTTAACATCTAAAAGATACAAAAAAATATTAATTATTGCTACTGGTTCCCTGCAATCCGTTCAATTAGCTAATCAAAAACTAGGCATTCCTGGTATTGCTCACGCTATTAGTTTGGAGGTAATATAAATGACTTTTATTTGGGCTTTTCTAATCGCTGGAACTTTCTGTGCTATTGGCCAGATCATTCTCGATAACACCAAATTAACTCCTGGACACGTAACAAGTTTATTTACTGTTTTAGGAAGTCTTTTAGCTTTCTTTGGTATATATGATAAATTAATCGCGTTAGGTGGAGGAGGGGCTTCTACCATTATTTCCAACTTTGGCTACATGCTTTACACAGGAGCTTTAGAAGGATTTAAAGAATTCGGTATTTTAGGTATTTTTTCGGGTATGTTAACCAAATCTAGTGTAGCTATTGTTTCATCTATCGTCTTTGCGGCCATTGTCGCTTTAATTTTTAAGCCAAAGGACTAATTAGTCCTTTTTATTTACGTTATTTTTTGGTATAATTTTAGATAGTAAGAAGGGATTGCTATGGCCAAAAAAAAATATAAAAATATAAAAGTTGAACAAGAAGAATTAAAACCTATTGCTATTGGAGCTTTCGAATCCAGAAAAAAAACATCTGTTGGTATATTTATTATTCTAACCATCTTTGTTCTTGTTGTTATCTTTTTACCGCAAATAACAGAAAAGATAAATGAATATCTAGATCCAACTCCAGCGACTCCAACAACACCAAATACTCCAACTGAAACTCCAAACGAAGAAGATCCTGATAATGGCGAAAATAATGAAGATGAGAACTTTTATCAATATGATCCAAGTCTTAAAATAGAAAGAGAAGACGTAATTGTAAGTAATATGAGTGTTGATCCCACTAACAATACTATTACTTACAGTGTTACTAATAATACCAAAGCCTATCAAGATATGGAGGTTCTAAATTATTATTTAGAAATTTATAATAATGAAAAAACTTTAATCGAAAGAGTAAAATTAGTACCCGAAGGACTTTTAGCAGGTGGAGCTTTTGAAACTTTCACCAGACCCATAACGAATACATCTTCAACAACTATTGGCTATCTTGTTTTAGTAAAGAAAACCCTTGATGATTACCCTGAAGTAGAACTAGCAACAGATGGTGATGGCAATTCTAGTTTAGTTTGTACGAATGCTCATGAAACGGTTACATATGATTTTAAAGACAATGCTTTAAAATCGGTAACTAGTATTGTTGAGTATTTAAATACAGATGCGAATTATACAGAAACTTATAGTACCTATCAAACCCTAGCAGACTCATATAATAAATCAAATGGTATCACATCTAACTTCTTTATTAATGCCGGTGGTTTTAATATCACAACTTTAATTGATTTAGAGAGTGCTAGCCGCACTTACATATTTAATGCTGATACATTTACATTAGATACTACAGCCAAAGAAGTAAGTTTTGAAATGGAAGCTCAAGGTTTTGATTGTAACTAAAAACTAGTAAGGAAGTGATCAAATGGATTATCAATTTAGTATTAATGATTTTGAAGGTCCTCTAGACCTTCTTTTACATCTTGTTAAAACTTCAAAGATGAATATTTATGATATTGATATTAAATTAATTATTGATGAATACTTAAAATTTATTGAAAGTGAAAAAAACAAAAATATTGATATTGCTAGCTCTTATCTAGTAATGGCATCAGAACTAATTCACCTAAAAAGCAAAATGTTAGTAAATGATCAAGAAGTAGAAGAAACACCGGAAGAAGAATTTGCTATCACTTCCGAAGAAGATTTAAAAAGAAAAATATTAGAATACGAAAAATATAAAAAAATAAGTGAAAATTTAGTCGAGTTAGAGAGTAAAAGAAACAATTTTTATACCAAAAGTCCTATGAATTTAGAAGCATTTATTGATAAAGGAAACATGAATTTTGGTGATGTTAGTTTGCAGGATTTAGTAGAAGCTTTAAAAAAATTTAAAGAGCGGGAAAAACTAAACAAACCCTTACATACCAAAGTAACCAAAAAAGAATATAGTATTGAACGTCGGATTAATGATATTAGAAAAATATTACAAGTAAGAGACAAGGTAGAATTTTTAGAATTATTTAATGAACCAACGAAAGATTTTATGATTGTTACCTTCTTATCCATTTTAACAATGAGCAAAAATGATGAAATAACTTTAACTCAAGAAAACAATTTTGCTCCCATTTTAATAGAAAGGAGAACGCTATGAATAAATTAGGAATACTTGAAGGAATTTTATTTGTTGTTGGTGATGAAGGAATTAACTTAAAAAATTTATGTGAAGTTATGAACATAGATATTGAAGAAGCCAAAGCTTTACTATTAAAATTAAAAGAGTCTTATGAAAGTGACGAAAGAGGAATAAGAATTAGTTATCTTGGCGATGCTTTTAAATTAACAACCAAAGAAATTCATAAAGAATATTATCA
>CALVXO010000048.1 GCA_944371325.1 uncultured Bacilli bacterium
ACTAATAATGGTGCAATTACTATATTTACATAGTCAATTAAGTTGTTTCTTAAAAATAGTCCATTAAGATTTCCTCCAGATTGAATTGTTAATCTTTCAGCATTATATTTGCTAGATAAATCTTCTAGTAATCTTGTTAGGTCTAATTCTTCATAATATAAAATATCTAAATTATCAAATTTATCTGTTAGAGAATATGCAATATGTTTTTTGTTTGTTGTAACTAGTATTAAACTTTCTACCCAGTGGCATATATAATCTATTCCATTTTCATTTAGATGTGGCTTATTATCAATAATAACGAATTTCACTTCTACTTTGTCGTGATATTCTTTTCTATCATTTACACCAATCTTAGCCATTACTCTACCAGTATTTAATGAAAAATAATCAGTAGTAGCTTCTATCTCATAATATTGGTGTAATCCTTCTTTAACTCCATCAATTTTACACCAATCTTTGTCAGCATCTAGTTCATCAGTATTACCACTATTAATCTTACCATCAAGAGATTCTAACATAAATAAAGTTGTTATTGGTCTTTTTTTCATCCTAAATCTTCTCCTTTTTTTATTTCATTTTACATTTTTACTTATCATAATATGAAATTTCTATTTTATTCCCATCTAAATCTTCAATTGCGAAACAATTGTAATTATCTATACTATTAGGTATTTTTTCAGGTTCATATAAAATTTTTGCACCTATTTCTTTGCATTTATTAAATTCTTCGTCTACATTATCAGTATATAACCCTAAAACTCCGTTATTGCCAATAATTCTTTTATCTCCTGTTGCTTCAATGGAAATTATACCAAAATATACTTGATTATTTTCATTTTCCCAGTCAGCCCATCTATTTTCAGTAATATTAGTAGGTTTTTTTCCTAATAATTTTGTATAAAAATCTATTGATTTCTTTATATTTTTTACTACAAAATAAAAATTATCTATTCTTATCAAACTAATCACTTCACTTTCAGTTTACTTATTTTTTAGATAATATCATAAATGAGAGCAATTATCAATAATTACTCTCATCATCTTAAATTATATATTAATATTTATATATAAATAATAAATTACCAAGCCCAACCATACCATGAAGTATCTCCGTACATTCTTATTGGAGTCTTATTTTGACTTTGGTCGGCAGCTGTTAGACATGCACTTCTTATATTAGTTGTACCTGCTACTGGGTAAAAATGTGTCCACCATTCTTCACTCGCAACATGTGCAATATCCATATACCAACCTAGTGTAGCTCTATTGCTATAACCTAATGTTTTAAATGCACGTCCAAAAGTATCTGTCGCTAGGCATGAACATGAATCTAAAAATACTAAATGCCAATTTCCAGAAATATCACTTGAAGAAACAAATTTACTTGAATTCCCATTTTCTAATGTAAATCCACTAGAATTTCCATGTGCATATATATAAAATCCATAGTTGTTTCCACTTATTCTAATCCATTCATTTAATAAATAATTTTTATCATTTGTATTAGTATAATTATTTGTCCCAATCGCATTTATATATCCTAGTTTTTGGAAAGTCCATACCCCATGAGAAACTGCATTATTTACATTTTCGTGATATGGATTATTTTCATAATCCCATGTCATAAAAGCCCTAAATTGATCTGTTGCAGCAAAACATGATGTATTAAAGAAGAATATAGTAATTAAAACAATTAATAAAATCGTGAATCTTTTTAATAATTTCATACTAATATTCACCTCCAAGTTTCATATTACCACCTCCTGTTGAACAATCTATATATACTTGACTTTGTGCTTCATTATCAAAAGTAAATACATATGCGTTTCTATACTGCTCTATGTTTGCATATATATTAGAATCTCCTTCTAATTGTTTATAGAAAAAATTTGGTCTTATTATTTCTTTTGTTATTGTCATATTATCTGCTGAACTTTTATCTAAATATTTTTCTGCAATATTACTTGCTTGTTCTTCTGTTATTTTAGTTTCATTATTAGCATACTTTATATTGTTTATAGCTAATGTAACAATTTCATTACTTTCTGGTGCAAAACTGAATTTTACACTTTCACCTGCACAATACTTATCACCATATTTTTTAGTAAATTCTGCTCTCCAAATTTCATCATCAAATTTCTCTATAAAAGTCAATTCATACATATTTTTATCAGTTACATTAACTTTCTGAAAAATGTTATTTGCTAACTCTTTAATTGTGTTTTCATCAATAGTATTTTTGGGGAATTCACTTTTATTACTTACATATGTAATCAATTCATTTGTATTTGTATTCAACGTTAATATTAATTCACCATTAATAATTTTTGTTTCTTTCCTATTATCTAAGGCATTATTGTAATATTTTACCGTTGAATTTTGTGAATTGAAATCAGAACATTTTATTTCTAATTGTTTGATATAATTGTTGGCAGTATTGAATACCTCCGAATCATTTGTTGCTCTGGTTTTAGCTTTAATTTCAACATACATATCAGCAGTTGTTCCGATTTTTTTCTCTACCATTACCTTTTCAGTGTTATTAGCTTGTACTGTTGTTGCAATTATTGTGGCACATAAGATAATTAATAATATGATGCCACATAAAACAAAAATCTTGTTTTTTATAAAAAATCCTCCTTTTTTCTTATTTTAAATATATATAGGTTATATATTTAACTATTTTGAGATTTCTGTAATATATTAATGTTATCAACTTTTAAAGCCATATATGGTTTATCTTTATTTTTTTCTTTTAAAAATAAAACAAAATTATTATCGAAATAAAATGTTCTTTCATTTCCCATTAGTGCAGAATTATATTCCCCTTTTATTCCTGCTTCGCTTAATAAATGTCCTCCCTTTTCATTCAAGGAAAATTTAACATTTTGTAGAGCATTTTGTATATACATTGAATCTGTTCCCTTTATGAATTTTCCACAAAGCTCATCATAATTTATAATAGTATCAATATCTATATATGGGATTTTTACTTCATCTTTATCGTCTAACTTTTTAGCTCCAGTATAACCTTCTTCTTTTTGTTTTAAACTTTCATAATATTGGTTGAAACTTTTATTTTGGTCAGTTCTATATAGTAAAATCTCATCATTTTGGTTGGTTAATAGTCTTATAGCAAATTCATCTTTACTATCATAAAATATAACTTCTGCATTTTCTGTTAATTCCTTATCACTAGCATTATTTATTCCGAAATATTTAACTAGTTCTTCGTTATCTCCAAACTTATCGTCATTTACTCTATCAAATGGTACTTTGAAGTCAAATTGTTTAAATAGTAAAGCATAGATTGTAAAACTTTTATTACTTGCATTTTCAAAATTAATATTATCTAAAAATTCACTATTTTCAATTTCAAATTTATTTTTTATATCTACTTTTATTGTTTCTTTTAAATCTGGTAATGTTTGCCCCACCTTAATATAATAATCGCTTTCTGATAAATTATTTGCTGTAAATAGTTGCTTATTAAGTTCATCAGCCATTATTGAATTACCTGTGTCAAATTCAATTTTTCCATTAATGTAGTTATCCATTAATTCATTCCATGCCAAATTAAATGTCCCTATCCACATACTATTATTATCAGTATTCCCTAGTTTCCCTGTGAATGTAGGTGTTAACTCAACCTTTTTTTCTAAATTTTCATTTATCTTTGTAATTGCATATACTATTCCTGATAATAAAAGTGTAGTACAAAGAATAATTAATAATATCTTTGAGAATTTGCTCATACTATCAAATCCCTTCTTAATTAAAATCTTTCTTAATTCTTTTTTTCCTCTATGGATAAGATTTTTAATGTTATTTTCCGTTTCTCCTAGAATGTTAGCAACTTCTTTATATGATAATTCTTCTACTTTTACTAAATATATTGCATTTTTATATTTATCATCTAGCATATTTATAGCTTCAACAAGCAATTTATTTTCTTCTTCTTTTATTATAATTTCAGATATATCTCTTTCTACTTCTTGTAAATCTTCTGCTATATATTGATCATGAATCTCTATTCTTCTTGTTATCATTTTTTTATAATTTAATGCCCTACTTTTAGCAATTAGATATATGTAATATTTAAAACTGCATCCCTGACGTACTTTATGCTGTAATACATATATGAATGTTTCTTGAGTTATATCTTCAGCTTTCTGATAATCTTTGATAATATTAAAAATAAAATATTGGATTTTATCTTTATATTTTTTGTATAGTATTTCAAAAGCTTCTTTTTCTCCGTTTAAATACCTATTATATAATTCTAAATCAATATCTTTTTTCATGTTTCCCCACTTTCACTATTACATACTTATCAAAAATTAAAAAGTTTCAAAAATTTTGTATTTTTTTGTTTTTTAACAATAAATGAGAGTAATAAATCACTCCCATTAAATCTTTCTATACTCTTAACTTAAATGTTTTAGGTGCATATTTATATGCCAATAATAATGAAATTAAACAATAAGCAATGCAGAATAC
>CALVXO010000049.1 GCA_944371325.1 uncultured Bacilli bacterium
TATGAAACTAAAAAAGTTTTTGATATATACTATGTAAATCTTAACCCTGCACATAGCATATTTTTAGACACAAAATTTGTCACAAAATACATATATGATAAAGAATTATCAAGGGAAGAAAAAAAATTAGATATTGAAAGCCTTGCCCAAATAATTAAAGAAAGAAACCTTTTTGCTGAAGAAGTTTATGAATTAGATTGTTGTGAAAATCAAATTAGACTTGAATTATTTAAAATAATTCAAAATAACTTTTCTATAAATAAATGTGAAAATTGTGGGCGATTATTTATTCCTATTACAACTAGCAGGAATCCAAATCAAAAAGGAAGAAATGACCAAAAATATTGCAATAATTTATATCAAGATACTGGAAAAACTTGTAGAGAAATTGGTGCTTTGAATAAGAGAAAAGAAAAAGTTCAAAATAGCCCTATTTTACAGGAATATAATCGAGAATATAAGAGAATGTATGGATTGCATTATAATCATCCTAAAAAATTTAAAGAAACTAAATTTAATGAATGGTCTAAAAAGGCTCAAAAGTTGCGAGATAAGTATAGTAATGAGCAAATTGAAGATTTTAAAATGGAATTGAAGAAATTAAGTGATAAATATTATATTGTTTAGAAAAATTAAGACTAGAATTTTTTGATTTGTTAGTCTTTCTATTAACGTAAAATAATCGATGGGATATATTTTTAGCCATCGATTATTACAAAATTTTTTATTAAACTTATTGCCAATTCAATACAGGATATCCATTATTTATCTTATTCGAATCTGCTTTAAATACATTTTCTGAATTTATAACAGATAAAACTAATGGCATATCTTTAATATCACTTATTTCTTCTAAATTATTTTTTGTAACATTAACATATTCTGAACCTATCGCTTTATCAGCTGTTCCTGTTAACCATTTTGAATTGTTTATAATTTGATTTGCAGTATGTCCTGTTAATGCTCCTAGCGTAATAGTAGTACCACTTGCCTTCAAATTTCCAACATTAAAGCTGTTATTTATTTCTCCATTTTGTGCGTTTGCCTCAATTCCAGCTATATAAATTTTATTATTTTTACAGTCTATTTCGCCTAGATTATAACAATTTTCAATGGTATTTCCTCCTCCCAGCATAATACCAGCAACATATAATTGATCTGCTTTTTCATTATCAAAAGATACTTTTAAGTTTCCAGCATTATAACAATTTGATATTGATTTAGCATTGCCAATACCTGCAATATTTTTAATCCCACTATTTTCTCCTGTGACTACTATTTCTCCCATGTAATAGCAATTTTTTGTTTCACTACTTTGACCTATTCCAGAAACATTTAATGAATTTGTATTTGTTGAATTAATGTTTATTTTCATATTTGAACTACACTGGTTTATTACATCTCCTGAAGATAATGTTTGTCCAACTATTCCTCCTGTATAAATAGATTTAATACCATTAGCCTGAATACTTATTTTGCCTGATGTTGAACATTGCTCAATTATACCATCATTATTTCTTCCCGCAATTCCTCCTAAGGTTACATTCCTTACTTATTTAATACCCAAAACACATTACTTTATCTGTATATGTGAATTTTCTGATTTTGTAGACAAAACTTTATCTAATATTTGGCAAGAACCTGTTAATATTAAATTTGCATCTTCATTTGTTGAAGCATTTTTTAAACAAGAAGTATAATCTAAATTTTGTCCATCAATAGTATTTCCAACTATTGATGCATTTATAATTAACATTCCTGTCAAACTACTACATTCCTCAAACGTTTGATACATGATATTAACACTATTAGGTATTGCAGGAACTGTTTTTAGATTTATACAATTATAAAATGTTCTTATCATACTTTTAGCACATGTAGGGATATTGGGAACACTAGTTAAACTAATACATCCATAAAACGTTTGTTCCATATCATATACTGTATTGGGTAATTGAGGAATAGATACCAGTGAAGAACAATTAAAAAAAGTTGATCTCATTACTTCTACATTGTTTCCTATAGATTTAACATAGTTTAATGATGAACAATCATAAAAAGTACAATCCAATTTTATTACATTTATAGGAATATCAAATATAGTCGTTAATGAAGCACATCCTCTAAATGTATATCTCATACTTATAATAGTACTAGGTAATTTGTCTATTTTAATTAATTCAGTACAGTTAAAAAATGTCCAATCTAAATTAGTAACTTCCGTCCACGTATTACCATTATCTGTGCTAATATACTGAGGTATTACAATATTAGAAAAATCTGTACCATTATACCCTTTAGAAGCATTTGAACTTGAACTAGTTGATAATGATATATTATCATTTAATCCATAACCATTTGTTACAGAATCAAAAGAATATTCCCACAAATCCATATCTACTACTTGTCCATTTGTTCCTATTCCTATTACTCCATCATTTCTTGTTTCATCTTGTGAAGATGGTGCTACATATTTAGTGTCAAAATCTATATTTAAATCTTCTATATTCCCATTGTTGTCTAATTTATATTCTTTTTTCTCATCTAAAAATAATACGTGTTTTGTTCCATCTGCATTATCTGAGACAATAGCTTTAGTTCCATCTTTTATTAATTCATAGTTTAGATTTTCTGTAGATAACTCTTCATATCCATTATTAGACATTTGAGCTTCTGCTACTGCTAATTTTATTTTTTCTTCTAATACCGCTGCTTCTGTTTTTTCCTTTGCCTCCTGTGCTCTATTCAGAATACCATTCTGCCCTGTTAACATACTTATTGATATCCCAGCTAAAATTAGCAAAACAATTTTTTGTTTGTCATGTCAAAACAACTCCTTTAAAATATATTTTCTGTGATAATTCACATAATAAATTTTAAAGGAAATTGCCTTTATTTTCAAGTGGTTCTACACTTTTATTTATTTATTCATAATTTTTATATTCTATTCTTTTAAAGTTCTTTGTTATAGGATACTTGTTTTTTACTCTAATTTTGCGTTTGGGATGCTAGCGGTTTTTCACTATGACCATGCGCCAGCATTTAGTACAAAGTTACTAGTATTATTTATAACTTTTTACTATATTTATTCCAACATTTGTATATACCATTCGGGTATCTCTACTGGACAATTTAAAAACATATTTGATGTATTAGAATTCGGTAATATATTCCAATTATATATTCCATCAATAGATTTTAAATTTATGGAGTTTTGGAACATTCCTTTAAATTCCTCTCCTCTTAAAATATTGAGATTTGATAAATCTAAATATTCTATATTTGTTAAATTTTGAAACATAAACGAAAAATCCTCATTTTGTGATGTGTCTATTTTTCCTAATTCTAAGCTTTTAAGTGATGTACAATAAGAAAAGCAACTTCTCATAGTATTTACTTTTGATGTGTTAAAGTTACTTATATCTATTTTTTCTAAACTTGCGCAATTATAAAAAGTTTGTATCATATTAGTTAATTCATCCGTATTCCAATTAGTCATATTTAAATCTTTTAGAGAACAACATTCATTAAACATTGCTTGTATACTGATACACTTAGACATATCTAATTTTTCCAATCCTTCAATTTTTACTAAATTATGCATTTTGTAAAACCAATAAGCTGTTGTTTTAGGATGAATTCTATCTTTTATATTTACTTTATATATATATATATAATTACCATCTTGAAACCATTCTGGTGCTATATTTTCAGTATTAGTTTCATTTAGTTCATATTGTGCAACAAGAATTTTTGATTCATCAACATTACTAGAACGTTGAATCACAAGTTCGTATGCTGGAATTGCTTCACTAGTCTCTATATTTTCTATTTTTTGATTTTCATTATCAATATTTACAATTATTTTATTCATAGTTTCATTTGTATTATAAAGCATTGCATATATTGGCTCATTTCCTTCTAAATATTCATTCATTTCATATTCTGTATCTAACAAAATATCATTCTCTCTTTGACTAGATTTATCTGTTTTCTCTTTTGCTTCTTGAGTTCTTGTTAATATTCCATTATCACCAGATAATGCCGATATTGTTACTCCTGCCAATATTAGTAATACTATTATTGTTACCACCAAACTTATTAATGTTATTCCTGATTTCCTTTGCATTTTCCCTTTAAAATTCATATTTTTACCTTCTTTCGTTTTTACCATTAAGTATTTTACTTAACGGCTGTTATTAAATGTTCTAAAACACTTTAATTTGAATTGTTTAAAGATTTTTTCTTATAATAACTTTAATTGACATTTTAACAAAAAATTTATTTTAAAATTTCTTAAAAAGTATTGCAATGAAAATGTTTGACTGGTATAATAGTTTTAAAATAAAAAGTCGTTAAGTAAAATACTTTAAGAACTATTTACAGTTTTTCAAGGTATTTTTTTTGCAATTTATAATTAGAATGA
>CALVXO010000050.1 GCA_944371325.1 uncultured Bacilli bacterium
ATACCAATTTACAAGTTATAGAAGCTACTGAATATCTGATTACATATCCTATTACTCTTACAATACTAGAATACAAAGTAAATGAAATCTCTAGTAAACCATTTTATATTAAAGAACATAAACAAAAATATAATCTCAAAGAAGTCAAACAAATTCTAATGAAAATTAAAGTTTAGGCTATACTTTTCATTTATTAATGAGGAAACTAATGAGAAATATAAAAAATTTAAATTAGTGTTTGTTATTTTGCTTTTTAGTTAGGAAACAAGTGAGGAGATGATATTTATGAGATGTGGTATTTATGTAAGAGTAAGTACAGATGACCAAAGAGATAATGGTTATTCTATTGATTCACAACTTCGAATGATTAAAGAGTATTGTGAGAAAAATGATTATAGTATTGTAGATGTATATAATGACGCAGGTCATTCTGGTAAAGATTTAATGCGACCAGAAATGCAGAGATTACTTGCTGATATAAAATCTAAAAAGATTGATAAATTAATTGCTATTAAGGTAGATAGACTTACAAGAAATAATTATGACGGCTTTTGGCTACTTAATTATTGTGAAGAACACGATGTTAAAATAGAACTTATTTTAGAACCTTATGATGTATCTACTGCTAATGGTGAAATGATTTTTGGTATGAATTTAGTCTTTGGTCAACGAGAAAGAAAAGAAATTGGAGCAAGAACGAAACGTGCTATGGAAGAAATGGCATTAGAGAAAATACACCCTAGTAAAGCACCCTATGGCTATATTAGAAATAAAGAAACAGGTCATTTAGAAATAGACCCTATTGAAGCACAAATTGTTAAAGAAATATTTGGACTATGTAAACAAGGCAAATCTACAAGAAGTATAGCAACAATTATGAAAGGTAATAACGCCTATTTAAAACAAGGCAAGTGGGCATCTGATAGAGTTTATAAAATATTAACTAATTCTATTTATCTTGGTATATTTGAATATAGAAAATATAAACGAAAACCACAAGATATTTTAAGAGTTGAAAACTATTGTGAACCGATTATAGATGAAATTACTTGGAATACTACTAGAAATGTATTAGTTAAAAATAAGCATTCAAATTATGGAGAATATATTCATTTATTTTCAGGATTAGTTAAATGTCCTATCTGTGGCAATATTATGAGTTCATCAGAATCTTTTAAATATCCTAATGGAAAATTAAAAGTATATTATCATTTAAGATGTAAAAATCATAATTGTAAAGGATTTGGACTTCATTATAATACTGAAAAAATAGAAAACAAATTAAAACGAATACTAGAGGAATTAACTATCTTTATTCTTTCTATGGATAATGAAATTATTACTTGTAATTCAACTAAAAGCAATGATGTAAAAGAAATAGAAAAAGCTATTGAAAAGTTAAAACTACAAGAAAAAAGATTAATAGATTTATATATAAGCTCTAACCTAGATGTAGAAACTATTAATCTTAAAAATGATGTTATAAAAAAAGAAATTGATAAATTAAATAAAAAGAAAATTAGTCTTGATCCAGATAATTCATCACAAGAATATACAGTAGAACTGATTAAAAAATTAGATTGTTTAGAGGAAAATGACAATTTGATTTTTAACAATATTTCAAATATAGGTTTTACTTTTATCTATGATTTATTATCACGAGAAGCCAAAAGAGATATGATTCACAGACTTGTATCGCAAATAGAAATTACTAGAGATAAAAATTATAATATTGAAATTAAGAATATAAAATTTACAGATGAATTTATGACAAAAAGCAGTAAAGAATATTTAAAATATCTTAATAAAATAATGACAGATAATAATGTTGGAATAAAATATCAAGAAGAAATCAACAAAGAAAAATTAAAAACAATAGAACTGGATTATGACATTTTATCAGTCACAAAAATGAAAAATAATAAATATTCTAATGAATTTTTAGCAAACTTTATATCAAAATCCAAAGAGCATTTATATATTGATTGCATTATTAGTTGTCCTTATGTTGAAGAAAACAAACTAAAAGATATTTTAATATTAGTACCTAAAACTAAAATGGAAATATCAAATTAAATAAAGAAATGGAGGGATGGAAATGAAATTAACTTATACAAAAGTTGGAAATTATTTATTACCTAATTTAACTATTAAAAATCAAAATTATAAAAGAATTAACAAATATGGATTACTAAAATTACAGTATCTAAAAAGGAACAACAAGGCATTTTATACAACTTTGTTAATGAAAAATGAATTAACTAACTATCTTGTTTCAGTCAGTAATGAATGTGAAAACAAATCAAATAATCTAATGGAACAATTTAAAAAATCAGATAAATTACTTTCTGAAAAAAGTAGAGAAATTAATCAATTAGAATGGACAAAACTAATGAATAACTACAACAATATTGCAGAAGCAATTATTTTAAATGAATTAATTTATAATAAAAATGTGTGAGTACAAACTATAATATTTGTACTAGCCAGCACTGAATTTGTCCACACGCACAAATTCAAATATGGAGCAATCCCAAACCCCTTACATAAGGAACGGAGGTGAAACGATGAGAAAAAGAATAATTGAAAAAACATTATATTTATCTGAAAAAGAAAATACAATTTTAGAAGAAAAATGCAAAAGATTAAATTTAAATAAATCTGAATATATTAGAAAATTAATAAGTGAATTTAATCCAATAAATGTTGAAATTGATATATTATCTAGACACCGTGAAGAATTTAAAATGATTGGAAATGGATTTAATGCAATAGTGAGAGATGCACATAGATATGAATTTATTAATAAACGAGATTTAAATCATTATCTAACTTGGTTAAATGATATTTCTAATGATATAAAATTTAATTTAGATATTAAGTAATTTTTTAGAGAAATTAGATAGAAATATCTGATTTTTTCTTTGCTAAATTTAGTCGAAGTATAGAAAAGAAACCTATTATATAGTATAATATTTATGGAAAAATTACTTGAAATGATTAATTAGTAAAATGTATTGAAGTAAGGAGTTGTAATAATGGAAACTACTAATCTATCAAAAATTAGAAGAGATAAAATGTTAGATACAATTAATGAAATTAAAAAGAATATTACTGATGAAGAAACACTAACTAATTTATCGATGATAGAAAATGAATTGACCAAAAAGAAATATGGGCTTATATGGGAAGAACACGAAGAAAGAGTTGATAAAGAATTAGAAACTCAAATACCTACTTTTGAAGAAGTAAAAGATAAAGAAATAGTATCTAATCCAGAAGATAAGTTTAATTTTTTATTAGAGGGAGATAATCTTCATAGTTTATATCTTTTAGAAAAAACTCATAAAGGATTAATCGATGTAATCTATATTGATCCCCCATATAATACAGGTAATAATGATTTTACTTATGGAGATACTGTTCTGTCAAAAGAAGATGAATTTAAACATTCAAAATGGCTATCATTTATGGAAAGAAGATTAAAAATTGCTAAAAATTTGTTGTCCGATAAAGGCTTGATTTTTATAAGCATTGATGATAATGAGCAATCCGAATTAAAATTGTTATGTAATGATATATTTGGTGAAAATAATTTTGTTTCAACTTTACATTGGAAAAAGAAAAAGCAACCATCCTATCTTCACGGACAAGTTGCTGGTATCATGGAATATATCTTAATATATTCTAAAGATAGAATTAAATTAGATAAGCTATCTTTATCATCTCCTACTGATAGTAATACTAGGGTTGACAATGCTACAAACCAAGTTGCCGAAAGGTTGATAAAAAAAGGAATAAGAGTAAAAATAGATTCTTCAATTTCAGTAATAAAAAAAGGGGTATATAAAAATAAAACAATGCAAACAGAATACTTAAATGATGTTATTATTAAAAATGGTAGAACTTGTAATGATTTTATTGCTAAAGCAAGATTTAGAGATTCACAAGAAAGAATAGATTTGTTTTGCGCTGAAGATGTCTTATTTATAACTAAAAATTATGGATTAAGAAGAGATAAATTGAAAATTGAACTTGAAAAGAAAAAAGCAATTACAGATTTAATTCTTGATTGGGGTGACAATCA
>CALVXO010000051.1 GCA_944371325.1 uncultured Bacilli bacterium
CTTGTTCAACAAAATCTTTTGTATCACTCTTAATTATACCATAAAACATGGATTTTTACTAGGTTTACTGTAAAATCATTTTTGTCTTAAGCATTAATTTAAATCAAAAATAATCATAAATTACAAAGAAGAAGCCTAAATAAGCTTCTTCTTTATTTTTACATATCAACTTTAATGTTCTCTCCCTCAATTTTTCTATCCTCTAATTCAAATAAATCTCCTTCTTTAAAATTAAATATTTTACCAATAATATTAGAAGGAAAAACGTTTAATTTTGTATTATATTTAGTAGTATCATTGTTATAAATTCTTCTTGCTGCTTGTAATTCACTTTCAACTTTTATAAGGCTCTTCTGCAATTTTAAAAACTGTTCACTAGTTTTTAGTTCTGGATAATTTTCTACTACTAATATTAAATTATTATATTCTTCATTTAATTTATTTAATGCATCTTTATCTTTATGTTGATTATAAGCTGTTCTATATTCTGTTATTTTAGTTAAAACATCTTGCTCATAATTAGCATAACCTTTCGTTACTTCTACTAAATTTGGTATTAAATCAAATCTCTTTTTTAAATAAACATCTATAACACTATATGAGTTATTCATTTGTTTTTTTAGTGTTACAAATTTATTATATGTGATAATAACATATAATACTAAAATAACTAATATTACTATTAATGCTATTGTCATTATATTCCTCCCCTATTCCCTTGTTCATAATTATATTTAGTATAAAACTTTTTATAAAAATTGTCAAAAAATTTACATACTATATTAAATTATGATAGAATATCTTCAATAGGAGGAATTGCAAATGATATTTTTAGAGATTTTAGTTGTAGTAATGGTTGGGTTTTTAGTATATAAATTTATTTTAATGCCAAATTTTTCTACTAAAAAAGTAGATATAACCCAGGCACCTAGAGAATTTGAAGAATTATATAACAAATTTAACGAACTTGATTTTTTAGATATCACTATTAGCAAAAAAAGGTTGATGTTATTTAGTATTATAGGTCTAATCTGTTTCATGACATTCTTATTTACTTTTATTTTTACATATTTAAATTCTTTTAATATGGCTTTTGCTATAATTCCATTAATTGCATTAGCTATAACAGTAATATTATTTTTACTAGAATTTAAAAAATTTAAAGTAAAATATTCAGATGTTATAAAAAGATTTATCCAATTAATAGATCCTAACTTAACTTACAATAACACATCATATGTAGACGAAGAAAATTATTATCAAACAGCTTGTTTTGATAATTTACAACTTAGTAGCTTAACAACAAAAGATACAATAAGTGGTGTAACTAAAGATAATTATAAGTTTTATGCTTCTAATATTTCAGCAACATCTACAGATGAAAATGTATTTAATGGAATTTTTTCTACAGTTATTTTGGATAAAACGATTCCTTCGTATACTAAAATAAATACCGAAAATTTAGAGTATAATACTACATATGCATTAGGAACAACTAATTCATTACTAAAATACATAGAAATGGATAATGCAGATTTTAATAAGGTTTTACATGTATATTCAAATGACAGAATAAATGCAACAGAAATATTAACATCAGACATGTTAGATTATTTAGCAGAATTTTATAATAAATATCATGTTAATTTTCAACTTGTATTTACAGGAAATTATGTGTATTCAAGATTTTATATTAATCAATTATTTACCCCATCTTTTATAGGTAATTTGTTTAATAAAAATAATTTTGCATTATGCTATATTATAATAACATTCATTTTAGATGTAATAGATAAACTTTCAAACAATATGTCAAACTTTGAAGAATAACATAAGGAGGAACAAATGATTTCACGTGATATGAACCCAGAATATCTAAATTCTTTTTTAGACTATTCTGTAACAATTTTAAATAAATCACCAAACACAATAAAAGAGTATAATTATGACTTAGCAATGTTCTTGAAATTTATTATGGTTCATTTTCATCTTACAAATGCTAAAGATTTTAAAGATATTAATATAAGCAATTTATCTCTTGATGTAATAAAAAAGATAGAATTAAATGATATTCATGCTTTTCTTGCATATTTAACAACTACATATCATAGTAAAGCCGCTACTCGTGCAAGAAAAGTTAGTAGCATTAGAGTATTTTTTAATTATCTATCACAAAAAGCTAATTTGATAGAAAAAAATCCTGCTCAAAATCTAGAAACTCCAAAAATAGAAAAACGTATGCCTAAATATTTAACTCTTGATGATAGTAAAAAGTTATTAACTGTTACAAGTGACGAAGAACGTAACAAAGAAAGAGATTATGCAATTATAACTTTATTTTTAAACTGTGGGCTTCGTTTATCTGAATTAGTAGGAATTAATATAAATGATATTTCATTTGATGATGCTAAAATGACTGTAATAGGTAAAGGTAATAAAGAAAGAACAATCTATTTGAATAAAGCTTGTTTAAAAGCAATTAATGACTATTTAGAAGTTAGACCTAAAATTGGCATAAAACCTGATTCGGTTAAAGCTTTGTTTTTAAGTGAGAGAAAAGAACGAATTAGTAAAAGAACAGTTCAATATGTGGTTGATAAAGAATTACGACGCGCAGGCTTGGATACTAAAAAATATTCAACACATAAATTAAGACATACTGCAGCAACACTTATGTATCAGTATGGAAATGTTGATATAAGAGCTCTGCAAGAACTTTTAGGTCATGAAAGTATTTCTACAACAGAAATTTATACTCATGTTGCTAATGAACAAGTTAGAAATGCAGTTGATGTAAATCCTCTTTCAGACTATTCAGCTGATAAATAAGGCAAAAGTCACTAACCGTAACACTGGTTAGTGACTTTTAATGTGAAACTAGATTTTACTGGATAATAAAGCATTTTGAACATTATCTAACTCACCGTAATTATACAAAAGACTATATGTCTCTTTAATTAATTCGGCAAAATCTGTGCTGTTAAAATACAGATTCTTATACCAAGTACCAGATGAAAATCGTTTGGTGGACTTTCCAATTAAGCTTATCACTTCTCTTAAGTCTCCTTTAGACATATTCGCTCCATTAACCATATCAATGAAAGTTTTCCTTAATGCTCTCATTTCAAAATAAATGTCTATTTGTATATCGGTCATTTTTACAGCTTTTAAGACCCGGAACGGAAGAGTTCTTTCATACATATTTAGAACTTTATAAGCTAAATTAGGTTCACTTGTGGCTAAATAATGAAAAAAGCTTACTAACGCTGTCGAATTATTTCTGTATAGGTCCGCATAACTTAAATTAGAAAAAATTTTAACAACTGTAGCTTTCGCAACTTTTTTCTCTTGCATAAGTAATTGGAATTCTACCACATAATATTTTCTTTCTTGAGTCTCGTTTTTTAACTCAATTCCTTGCGCATAAAATCTTTGTCTTATTAGCTTAAAAACATTTTCCACATCCCAATCTTCTTCTGGAATATCATTTAAAAAATCTGTTTTTCTATCTTTCTCAAAAAAGTACGATAATTTTCGTTATTTTCATCAATAGCTTCACCTTCTAGACTTACGTCTAATGGCTCCAAAAGTTTATCTACTTCTTCAAGTTTTTTGGTTTTTCTTTCAGATAACTCTTTTAAAAACTTATTCCATTCGAAATCTGTTTCAATTATCCGCATAATTCATCCTCCTCAAAATTATTTATCTAGATTTATACTGCGACATATTAATATTATATAGTCATTTTGGTATTATATCAATTGGTTAACCTATTACTGGTTGTAGTTGTTTGTTATCCAAAGCTTCCTTTATTGTAGGTATTAAATAATCAAATTTGAATACTAAAGATGTAGGTTTGGTAATAGGATTATCTTGTGTAAAAGGTACAAAATAATAATTTTTTCTATTTAAAAGTTTTCCTATGTTTTCAGCAGAACCTGAAAGTCCATCATTTGTTGAAATACCTATTACCAGAGGTCGCTGATTACGTAGATGTGATTTTATTGCCATTACAGCAGGTGTATCAATTATTGAATTTGCAAGTTTTGCAATAGTATTGCCAGAACAAGGTGCTACAAC
>CALVXO010000052.1 GCA_944371325.1 uncultured Bacilli bacterium
ATAAAACTACATAAAATGTCAAATTTTGCAATTACAAATAGGTGTTGATTATTTTCATACTTCATTATATGATATTGCATATCATATTTAATATTCTTTTATATAGAAAGGAGTTATAAATTTGCTTATAACTCCTCTTTTATTTTCTCTATTTCCCTTTTATATTAGATTCATATTTTTCATCCCTCTTTAATTTATATTTTTCAAATACCACACTCTTATTTCATGCATTTTGTTTGCAACTTTTTTTCCCTCAGTAATACAATATTGTCTCATTATTTTATCTCCATTGGTACAATTTATAACTTCATGTCCCAAATCTGCAAATTGATTTTCATCACCGTTTCCTAACATATTATCTGCATCTACAATAATTTGTAGTCCATCTAATCCCAATATTGTATTATTCACACGCTCTATAAAACTAACTTTTTTTGAAAATGTCATTTTATCAAAAATTCCACCTCTCATATGTTCTAAACAAGATGTCACTCCACATTTAATCAATCTTGTAGGTAGTTTCAATTTTTTTCCCATATTTTTTACTAACTCTACTCCTCTTTCTTCATGTTTAATATGATGTGGATATTCTTCTTTTGGCGTTGCTCCTTTTCCTAAATCATGAACTAAAGCAGAAAATCGTAATTCTAATTTTCTCTCATCATCTAGAAATTTTGTTTTATCTGCCACTTTATCAAGTACAATCATTGTATGATTATAACTATCTCCCTCTGGATGATACTTAATCGGTTGCTCTGCTCCAATCAAATCATATATTTCTTTAAAATGAATATCCAAAACATTTGCATCTCTTAACACATCAAAAAATCTCGATGGCTTGTCTGTTAACAATGCTTTGCTTAATTCATTATACACCCTCTCAACAGCTAAACTTGATAACTCATCTTTTAGCAATGTCATCATCTTCATAGTATTATCTTCTACGTTAAAATCAAATTGACTTGCAAATCTAGAGGCTCGATATACTCTTAATGGATCTTCTGCAAAATGGCTGCTAACAGCTCTAATAATGTTATTTTTTAGATCTTCTCTTCCACCAAATGGGTCAATAATTTTATCAGTTAACACTTCTTTTGCAATAGCATTTATCGTAATATCTCTACGTTCTAGATCTTCTTCGATTGTTATTTTTTTATCAGTTTCTACATCAAAACTATTATGCCCAATCCCTATTTTTCTTTCTTTTCTTGCAATAGCAAATTCTTTATTACCAATAGAAAAAACAGGGAAATCTTTTCCTCTAACATAAGCCTCTGGAAATAGTTCTCTAAATTCATCAAAAGATAATCCTATCACGCAATAATCTTCATCGTTATTTGCAATTCCTAATAATTTATCTCTGATTGCGCCTCCAACCAAATATACATTTCCACCATGTGATTTGATTTTATTTGCTATTTCATATATATCATTCATAGATTAATAATTTACTTCACCTCCAATTTTCGGAATTAACACTTTCTTCATTTTCTCCTCATCAAATTTTGCAACATGATGTTGCGAATTTTATATAATTTTCTTTAAATTGTCTAACCATTCAAAGCCCTCATTTTCTAGTCTTTCCAATTCTTCGACCCTAAAATATCTTATTGCTTCAACCTCGTCTTTTTTTAATCTACATTCTTTAATATCTAGATCTTGTTTTATATAAAATATTGTAAAATATCCTTTGCCATTTGCAGCTTTTCTTATCTCTTTAAGTTTGCTTCTTTCTATATTAATTCCTATTTCTTCTAAAGTTTCACGCACTGCTGCATCAATTGGTGTTTCACCTAAATTTATTTTTCCTCCACATATTCCCCATTTCCCTGGATTGCTCTTTTTTAACATACTACGTTTTTGTAGTAAAATCTCATTTTTACTATTAACAATAACAACTCCAACGACCGGTAAATAGCATTCATTCGGTATATTATTAGAATTATATGTTTCCAAATATGTTATAACCTTACCTGTCTTATTTCCATTTTTATCAACTAACTCAAATTTTTCCATTATTTCTCCTTGATTCTTTTCTTCCTATTTTTTGAATGTATTAAATTTACTTCCGGTGGATTTTTATTATATTTCCACCATTCTTCAATCCATGGTAGCTTTCCAAACTTTTCTACCAATTCCGATTTTATTAATGTTCTTAGTGGTTTAGCATTTTGAATAATATCTTCTAATGTTTGACTTTTTAAACATGCTTCACTTAATGTAACGCATTCCAGTGCCTTCTCTCCAAGCAAACCTACTTGTTTTCCTAGCCATTTGTTATATGCATATGGAGACTCATGTACAATACTCATTGTTTGTAATGCTGCTTTTACCATGTCTGTGTTTGATATTCTAGCACCTATTTCAATCCCTCTTTTGGCAGACGAAACAGCATCTATTCTTCTAACTGCATATGTAACAAAATGATATTTTGCTAACTCCTCTATATTTTCTTTAAACACGTTAATATATTCATCAATCATTTCTTGAATATTTTGTGGGTCTTGAATATTTATACAGTTATTATAAATCCAAATATATAAACAATCTCCTTGTTCAATTCTTCTCAATCTATCTTCTAACCATTGTTTACTACGTATTTGTCCAAAAATATTAGGTATATGCTCATGATCATCTAGTACATGTTCTTCTCCATAACCCTCAATAAATTTTTCATAATCTTCATCTGATAAGATTAAATGTAAATCCCAATCAGCATTTTGATCAAATCCTTCTTTTATTCCCCAGCCTGTTGAACCACTTAAAAATATCGATACTCTATCTTTTAGTTTGTTTGGGAACACATCTCCACTAACACTTTGTATATATTCTTTAATATCTCTCTTTAATTGTTCTGATTGTTTTTTATCCATTTTTACTCCATTCTAGCCAATGTAATTCTATTTTATAACACATTATTTATTCTATATTTCTCAATTTAAACTCTTTTATTAATTTCTTTACAGCAATATCTCTATGATTATGAGTAGCTTCATAAGTCTTTTTATCTAAATCACTTAATGGTTTATCAAATCCTTCTGGTATAAATATTGGTACATATGTAAGACCTCCCAGCTTACCTAGAGTTTTTGCTACTGTACCTTTACATTCTCCTCTGGCTACAATTTTCTCTCCATTTGGAAGAATTGCTGTTAGTACACATACAAATACACATGTTCTATCTTCTTGTTTTTCATATTTCTTCATCTTATCTAATAACTTCTCAAGTTTCTGAACTTGTGTTGCATTTTCTCCAGCATACCTTGCTGAATATACTCCTGGTTCTCCATTTAATTTATCAACGCATAATCCTGCATCATCTGTTATAATGATTTTATCTTTGATGTTATTTTCGTCACAGAATTCTTTTATAGCAATTGCTTTTATTGCTGAATTTTCTTCGAATGTTTTGCCATCTTCTACTATTTCTTGATTAAATCCTATGTCTGCTAACGTATATAATTTAGCGTCCACATTATTTTCTTTTAATATTTTAGTCATTGAAATAACCTTATTTTTATTGCTTGTACCATATATAATTTCCATGATTTGCCCCCCAATTCTTTAACTTGTGACTTTACTATCTAATTTCTCATTTTCTATTAATCTCTTAGAAAATCTAAAGTTATCACCTGTATTTGTTGATTCCTTTTCCAAATATATATCTTTACTTGGTACTCCATTTTCTATTGCGATTTTAGCAAATTTTTCTGCTTCTGTCTCATTCCATAATTTATATGTAACTTTTCCTAATCCTCCTGAAAATATTAATTTATTAGCATATCCGTTTAGATATAATTCGACTGCAATATTTGCCACATTTGTATCCTCTGTTCCTAATCCCATGATACAATCTGAATGTTTTATTTTATAGTTCATTCTCATGTAATCCCACAAAATTTGAATTAATTTTAAGTCTTCCATGTATTCCAAATTCCTTTCATATTCACTTTTACTTCCAATATCCGTTATTATACAATATATAACTTCAAATTACTAGCGAACACGCAAAAAATAACAGATAATTTCTTATCTGTTACTCTTTATGGCTC
>CALVXO010000053.1 GCA_944371325.1 uncultured Bacilli bacterium
AGATTATCATTTGTGGTGCGGGTAAAAGGACTTGAACCTTCACGCCTCGCGGCATCGGCTTCTAAGACCGACGTGTCTGCCAATTCCACCATACCCGCAACTACGCTTATTATAATAACACACGTCACTATTTTTGTCAATACTTTTAGTAGAATTTAATAATAAATTTATATTGTATTATAGTTAATTTAATTGACAAACTTTTGTTTGTTTGATATAATTTTCTTTGTATAGAAATGAGGGAAATATATGAATTTAACAACAATTTTATGTGTCGTAATACTACTATTATTAATAGTAATAATAGCACTACTTATAAACTTAAAAAACAAAAATAACAATTCTGATTCATTAAGACAAGAAATATCTACAATGCTTATGCATACACGTGAAGAACTTTTAAATAATATAAGTACTAAAATATCTGAAAATGGAAACACACAACAACTTCAACTAGCAAATCTAACTAATATAAATGAACAAAAGTTAGAAAATACACGTAAAAATATGGAAGAAAAATTAGAACTAATTCGTAGAACAGTTGAGGATAGACTTCTTTATATGCAAAAAGATAATGCAGATAAACTTGAAAAAATGAGAGTAACAGTTGATGAAAAGCTTCAAGGTACACTTGAACAAAGACTTGGAGAATCATTTAAAGTTGTAAATGATAGACTTGAATCTGTATATAAAGGTCTTGGAGAAATGCAATCTTTAGCACAAGGAGTTGGAGATTTAAAGAAAATATTTACAAATGTTAAAGCTCGTGGTACTTGGGGAGAAATTGAACTTGGAAATATATTACAAGAATACTTAACACCAGATCAATATATTTGCAGTGCAAAAACAAAGCCAAATGCTACTGAATTTGTAGAATTTGCTATAAAACTTCCTGGAAAAACAGATGGTCAAAATGTATTGCTTCCTGTTGATTCTAAATTTCCTATTGAAGATTATAAAAGGCTTGTTGATGCTCAAGAAGCTGGCGATGTTGCTCAAATTAATGACGCTAGAAAAAGTCTTGAAAATTCAATTAAACTTTTTGCAAAAGATATTCATGATAAATATATTGAAACACCATTTACAACAGATTTTGGTATAATGTTCTTACCTACAGAAAGTCTATATTGTGAAGTAGTTAAAAATACAGTACTTGTTGAAGTATTAGCTCAAAAATTTAGAGTAATAGTATCTGGTCCTAATACATTTGTTGCTCTTTTAAATAGTTTACAAATGGGATTTAGAACTTTAGCTATTGAAAAAAGATCAAGTGAAGTTTGGACACTTCTTGGTGGCGTAAAATCTGAATTTGAAAAATTTGGTGATCTATTAGATAAAACAAATAAAAAACTACAAGAAATTAGTAATACTATGGAAAGAGCTAGTGCTAAAACAAGAACTATACAAAGAAAGTTAAAAAATGTTGAAGCATTACCTGTAACTGACGAAGATGAATTTTATGGGAAAGATTTAATGGACGCTCTGCCCTCTTCTGATGATACATTTGAAAATGAAAATTATACTATAAATTCTGATGAAGATAAAGACTAGATTTTTCTAGTCTTTTATTTATTTGACAATTACTTCTTACTATGATAAAATGATTTTGCTATATTTTAGGATAAAATATAGCATTATTAAGGAGAAGTGATATTAATGAAAAAAATAAAAGCTATTATCTTAGCTGCAGGAAAAGGTACTAGAATGAAGTCTAATTTACCTAAAGTACTTCATAAAGTATATGATAGATGTATAATAGATTATGTTTGTGATGCTTGTGAAAATGCAAATATTGATGATATCTATGTGATTGTAGGGCATAAACACGAACAGGTTGAAGAACAGTTAAAATCAAGAGAAAATGTAAAATGTATTTACCAAAAAGAACAACTTGGTACAGGACACGCTGTTATGCAAGCTAATGAATATATAGATGATGATGACTTAGTTCTAATTTTAAATGGCGATATGCCACTTATCTCACCTTATACAATAACATCATTTATTTCATTTTTAGAATTAGGTAACTTTGATGGTGCATTAGTTTCAGCTGTTTTTGATAAGACACCTGCATATGGAAGAATTATTAGAAACTCATATGGTAATTTATCTAAAATTGTTGAACAAAAAGATTGTAATGAAGAAGAACTTGCAATAAAAGAAGTTAATATGGGACTTTATTGCTTTAAAGGTAAAAATTTAAAAGAAAGTTTTTCTAAATTAAATAATAATAATGCACAAAAAGAATACTATATAACTGATGTTCCATATTACATCATAAACAATGGTGGTAAAGTTGGTGTTTATGTTATTCAAAATTCAGATGAGGCACAAGGAGTAAATTCTAGAAATGACTTATCTATAGTAACAAAGACACTACTACATGATAATCGTATAAAACATATGGATAATGGTGTTACTCTAATAGATCCAGACAATACTTATATATCTTTAGATGTAGAAATTGGAAAAGATACAATTATTTATCCTGGAACAAATATTCAAGGTGAAACAATAATTGGTGAAAACTGTACTATAGGGCCAAACTCTACTATTATTTCCTCTTCTATTGGAAATAATACAATAATTGAAACATCAAAAGTAGATAGAGCATCTATCGGAAATGATTGTAAAATTGGACCTTTTAATAATATTTTACCAAATACATACATAAAAGATAATACTAATATTCCATCTGTAAAAGAAATTAAAAATAACTAATAACTAATAGCAAATTAAGATATATTCTTAATTTGCTTTTTTATTATCTTATTTATGTTTCTTTTTGTCAATAAGCTTGTATATTTTACTCCTTTATTATAAAATCATAATATAATCACTGGAGGTTTATATGAATTATTTAGAAAAATTTAAAGAAAAATGTAAATTAGATGATAAGTTTATTGAAAAAATAAATTTCTTATTTGAAAAACTAGTAGATTTTGGATATTTAGATAATTTAAATATATCTAAACTTTCTAAAAAATTATATAATAACGTAGATGCTGTTTTTCTAAGTTCAGACAAAACTCACGATTATAAAACAGGATATTATGATGCTATAAAAAAAGAATTATATATAAAAGATTCAAATGACTTAGAATCAATGTTCTTACGTATAATCTATGCTATAACCACAACTCAAAAAGACGATAACACTTTTTATGTTGGATATTCAAAAACTTCTTTATCTAAATCTAGCTATAAACAAGTACACACAAATTTTGGACTTAATAGAGCTGTTGTATCAAATCTTGTTTGTAGACTACTTTATACTGAACCTACAACTCTTAGTATTGTTCCAACATATAGAACTTATACAAATGATTTTTTAGGAAATGGCATAACTACAGATAATAATATATATTTTTTAGAAGGACAAATTTTAAAGCAAATATGCTATACTTTGAATATTGAAGAAGAGGATCTTTACTATCATTTATTTTTAAATCCTTCTACATATTTTAATAAAATATTAAAAAAGAATAAAGTACATGATCCTGAAAAATTATTAAAACTTTTTGATAAAGCAAGTAAGAACTACTCAAATTATAACAAACTACTCTATTATAATAAATTACTAGATGAAAACTTTATTTCTTCTAAAAAAACTTTACCCGATGAGAAAATAAATGACAAAATTATTAAAGAAAAAGAAAACTTAATATATCAAATATCTAGAGAAATATATAAGATAAGGCCTGAATTAGAAGATGATGATAATGAAGATTTACAATTGAGTCTTTCTGAAACAATGAATCAATTAGAAGAAAAAATAATAAAAAACGTTGTAGATATACAAAATACATTGGTAAAAACATTGTTAGACTCAGAAATTAAATATTCGCCTATTGAATTTACAATAAAGCAAAAGCAACTTTCAAAAATGTTAATATTTACAAATAAAAAGTTAGAAGATAGTATTTTTAATACAATTTCATATAAAGTTTTAAATACATTTGAAAATAGCTCTTCAAATTTAATAGAAAAAAT
>CALVXO010000054.1 GCA_944371325.1 uncultured Bacilli bacterium
TTCCACACTTTATTGCAGCTTCCACATTTTCTAATCTATCATCTAAAAATAGTATTTCATTTGGTTTTACGTTAGATTTTTTTATTAAAACTTCATAAAATTTTTTGTCCGGTTTATAAGCGTTTATATCAGAAGAGATAATAACATCATCAAATATATTTACAAACTTTTCATTTAAAAAATCTTTTATATAAGAAACGTGATTAGAAGCTACAAATAATTTAACCTCTTTGTGCTTATCTTTTATTTTTCTTACATCTACTTTAACATCATAAATTTTCATTATTATTTCTTTAATTATTTTTATAACTTCATCTTTACTTAAATTAGTTAACTTAACAGCTTCACTAATTACTTCTTCATCACTTTTATTCTTTCCAAACAATCTTTCTATTTTATCTTCATTATAATTTAATTCATAATCATTTTCACCTAATAATACACCTACTAAATCAAAAGCTATTACCTTAATCATTTATTATACAATTTCACCTCAATTCCAACAACACCATTTTCTTTTATTTCATCATCACTATAATACATAGACATATCTTTTGGATTAGCCTCTTCGTTTTCATCATAACCTATTGATACCTTGTTATGGTTTTCATATAATTCATCAAAGTCTTTATAAGTATAAATACTAGTTACTTTTGTAATTAATTTTTCATCAGTTGTTATGTTAGTAAATTCTATTAAATCACCAACATTTACTTTTCTTCTTTTTTCATCATACAGCCTAATTTCGATTGTCTTTTTCCATCTTCCGCAGTATGTACAAATTTTGCACATACTGAATTTTTATTCAATTCTCCATCAGTAAATATGTTTTTTAAATGTTTTGTTATGACTGTTCTATCAACATCAAAAACCTTAGCCATCCCTTTTTGAGTAAGCCATAAAGTTTCATCTCTATATATTGCATCAACCACTACATTTCCATCTTTATCTTTATAAATTAATAAGTCATTCTGTCCTTCTAACATATTCAAAATTCCTCCCTTCCTTTATATACTAATATTTTACTATTATTTTTGATAATACTCTTCTTATAAACCAATTTTAATTTTTTACCAATAATAAAATTATTAAAAGTTTCCTCGTTTTTGTAAAAATATGTAAAAACTCATTTTTTTAATTTCCTTATTTTATAAGGATTTAGAGATAGTTTGGCATAAATGTGGCTCGCCCAGTTGATATTTGTTTTATTTTCATTCATATTATCACTCCATTTCGTGCAAATTTATATAAATATACCATAAATTTCTTATATTTTTCTTTAAAAATTAAGGGTTAATTAAATCGTAATCAAGTTTTACTATATACCACTATGGTCACATGGCAAATAATATACTTTTATAATTACTTAAGTTTTAATAAGTATTAAATATGTCTACTAATTGAATTAGAAATTACAAGTTTCTGATTATTATCACAAATTTTTTCAATATTTCCATTTGTTATTAAGTATGTCTCCCCATATATTGTTGCAATATTATTATCATCTATAAATACATGGCTACCATTACATTGTCCATATATTGGTCTATTATATGATTCATTAATTATTGCATTTCTTTGATACTTATCATTTTCATTAAAATTTGTAACGTCATACACAAAATGTGGCTCAATATTTATATTTGTTAAACCCAATCCATCAAAAAACACAGGTTCTGATTCATCTAATTCTTCTGGACTATTAAAACAATGTTCAGCCATATTTATAGCCCCGGCACTTTGTCCCATTACAACTCCAGAATAGGTAGATAATAATAATTTTAAATCCATTTTTTCAAACAATAAATGTTGATTATAAGTGTCACCACCACATAAGAAAACTAAATCGGCTTTTTCAATATATTCTCTTGCTTTATCAACTTTTGTTCCATCTAATATGTAATATTCATTAAATGTAATACCAACCATTTTAATACTATCAAAAAATATTCTAGCATAACTTTCAACTGAATCTGGTGTACTATTAATATCAGAAGCAACAAATACTACTTTTTTAGTTTCTTTTAAAACTTTTTTTAATTGATCAACTATACCATTTTCATTACTCATTGGATGCGTTATTTTTACTCCATCTTTTTTTTCATAATTTTTAAAATCACTTGTAAGTATTCTTATCATGTTTAATTACTCCTTAACTACATTATAATACTTTTTTTATTATTTTTTATCTATATAAATTTTCTAACATATTTGTCAAACATTCATCTGTTGTTGGACCATTTTCAGAAAATCTCATTCTTACCAATCTACCATTAACTTTAAATATATAAGGATTTTTTACTTTTGTTAAAAAATCCAAAATTCTCTCATTACTTGATTTTCTTCTATCAATTTTTATAGAACTTAATTCATCTACATCATCTAAAGTTACATCTTCAAGTTTCATATTTCTACATTTTTCTAATTTTTCTTGAAGTTCTTTTAAATTATATTTATTCTTCATTATCACTCATATCTCCTAATAATTTTATTCTTTCTACATTATCAAGTACTTTTAATTGATATTTAGCTATTTTCTGTAATATTTAAAATTTCTCTTCCTTATTTTTTCCTTGTTTTATTAATTCAGAGGTACAATACTATTTTTAACCCGTAGAATTCGACGTAATTAAATTAAATGAAATGAATTTCCGCTATTTTTTATCTTCCAATAGTTTTTCATCTACATATTGATAATTTAATGAATTTTCTTTTGATATAGCAAACTTTTTAGTTTCCTTTTCATATAAATCTCTTGCACCTTTTGCTACTCCGCCGCCTCGTTTAGCAACTTTCATATTTTCCTTTAATCCTTGTGGCTTTTCTTCTCTTGCAATATCTCTAGCTGCTATTTCACCAATGTTGGTTAATGCCACTTCAATATCGGTCATATTGTCCCTGAGTGATTCTTTTCTAATTCCTTTATAAGCTTTATATTCACTTGCCTTCATTCCAGACCAACCTTTATAGATTTCATTTGTAAGCATAGCATATTCAATTGGTTTAGTTATGCCTCCCTCTTTCCAAACATCTGTAAGTTTAAATCTATCTACTATTCCTGAAAGTCTTCTCTTTATCCATTCATCAGAATAACCTTTATTGCGATAATAAGTTATTGCTCTATTTACAGCTAATTCTGGATCAAATACTTCATCTATTCTTTCGCTTCCTAAATTAGCAAGCCACAATTTAAAAGGTTCTGCCTTTGGACTTGGAATAGATTCAATCAATCTAAGTATTCCTTTAGTATCTAAAGTATCTGTCAATCTTAATTTTCCATCTTTAGCTTGTAATTTCAATTGTACACATTTTGTGGACAGTTCACTTTGCTCTTCTTCTGTCATTCTCGCCTTAAGCATATTCCAATAATTTCTTGGATTGTTACTATTTGTTAAAACGCTAATTACATCTACAACGCTAAAATAATAATCTTCTTTCTCACTATCCCAAATACTTCTTATTTCATTTCCTTCAAATAAATTTGAAATTGTTTCTAATTTGTTGTTCATAATTCACTCTCCTTTCCATAAATATTAATAGAGGTTAACCGTCGTAATCACCTTTTATTTGCCTACACTAAAATACCTATATTTTTATCAAAGCTGGCACTTTTTTATTGTTTTTTTCACTTTTTAAACTAAAATAGGAAACATCTATATTCTAACAAAACTTTATAAAATAAGGATTTTTCAAAGGGGTTTATTAAATCGTAATCAACCAATTAATTGGATTATTGTTCATTTTCATCACTTCCTCATAAATCTATTGTATTATATCATGTTTTTACCCTAAGAAAAAAGTAGATACAAATCTACTCTATAAATTGTAATTTATATAATAGCATTTTCCATTGATTTTTCTTTTGTAACTTTTTCACCTAAATAATTAGCAAGCT
>CALVXO010000055.1 GCA_944371325.1 uncultured Bacilli bacterium
CAATAATCACTTGTGTACTTTGACCAGCCGGAACATAAGATCTATTGTGATTTTCCTTGACATAGGACATTATTTTAGTAACTTTATTTTCTTCTTTATTGGGAGCTAAAAGTTTTAGACCACTCTCTGTTGGTAACTCAATATTAGCACTTAATCTATCAACCAAATTTCCTAATTCTTTTAGAAGATGCGTACTAGCACCCGGTATAGCTTTAGAGTGGATGTACCCATGGAAATGGTATTTCATTCGTAATAACCTAATGGTCTTAATTAGTAATTCCATTGTATAATCGGGGCTTTTAATTATGCCGGAACTTAAAAATAATCCTTCGATATAGTTTCTACGATAAAAATTCATTGTTAACTCACATATTTCTTCTGGTGTAAATATTGCTCTTTTAACATTGTTGCTTCTTTTATTAATACAATATTTGCAATCAAAAATACAACAGTTGGTCATAAGAATTTTTAAAAGAGAAATACATCTGCCATCACTAGCAAAAGAATGACATATCCCGGAATAGGCAGCATTACCAGTTCCACCCATGTTTTTTCTATTACTGCCACTAGAAGAACATGATGCATCGTATTTCGCACTATCGGCTAAAATAATTAATTTTTCTTTTAAAGTCATAAACATCACCTAGTAATATTATAATACAAAAGTTTGTATAAATCAAACAAATATTCGTTGCCATTTTCTAACAAAAAAAGAACTATCTACTAAAGATAATTCTATATTTCATCAGCAAAATCTTCATCTTCATAATCACAATCTTCATAATCGTATTCTTCTTCATCATCCATATAATTAAGTTTTAGGCCTATAAGTTCTTCTCTCAATTCTTTATCAGGTTCTTTGTTTATCATGTCATCCATTTTTTTAAGATAATCATCATAATCATAAACAATGGAATATAAATTAAATAAATATTGATACACATGATATTTAGCATACTGGTTACTAAGTTTGCTTTCAAAAAAGGTTATTCCTTCCTTATACTTTTTCGTAATTTGATAATAATCATCTATTCTATCTAAAAACACAAATTCCCATGATTCGTCAATTGTAAAGGTGGTATAAAAGTAGTTAATTACTTCTTCTAAATTTTTGATGTATTCTTCTTTACCATTCCTAATTTTTTCGATCATTAAAGCAGTATAATTTTTAAAAAAGATATATAAACTAAAATGAATACTTACAAGCTCATCATATTCTTCAATAGTTTTAAATTGTTCTTTTTCGATTACTTTTTTTATTAAGGAATAAGCCTCTTCTAAATAACTATAATTTATCTCATTTTCTTTTGTAATATTTCGCTTAATAAACATGGGAATGTTCTTTTTTTTCATTGCTTTATATAATAATTTATCAATTTCTATATATTCTTCTTTATAAATTGTATAAAAATCTAGTTCATCTTTATTATCATTTTTCTTAGGATAATTTTTTAATGAATTATCAATATATTTTTGATAGGGAAGCGTACTTTCTATTTTATTTAAACAACATTTCTTATACTTTTTGCCTGAACCACATGGACATGGGTCATTTCTACCAACTTTATTATAATTAATTATATTTTGATTCATATCCTCTTTTATAAACTCATTCATAGCTTGTTCCATTTTAGCATAATCAAACTCTTTATTATCTTCTTCATCTTTATGAAAGCAATACCACCAAGCCATATTATCTTCTATATTAGATATTACATCAATTGTATATTCTTTATCATAATTAAATAAATAGTCGATAAACTCAGCATAACCACCTCTAATATAGTAATCAATGGCATCGTTTTCAAATAACAATTTAACATCAGGTATCATTTCTATTAGACGCGTATTTATAATCACAGTTAAGATTGAATTATAAATATCATCATCATATTCATATATTAAAATTAAGTTTTTTAAAAGCTGTATTAAATCATTTTTATCAATTAAATTTTTTTTATAAAAATAAATATATGTTTCTAAAGCTATATTTCTGATATAATTATCAATGTTTTTGTTTTCGATAATTTTATTTAATCCTTTAAAATCTCCATCAAATACACTTACCATGATAGAAGACAATTTTTCCATTAATCCATCTCCTAATGCGTTATAGCCATCTAAACTCGGAATAGATAACATTTTTAATATTAAAGGAAAAGCTTTCTTTTCTTTAAATTCTGCGAGTAAAAATAAAGCATAATCCACAAAAAGTGGAAAGCCTTTTTCACTATTATAATTCTCAATATTTTTATTTAATTCTTCTAATAAATAGCTGTTAATCTTTCCTTTATTTTTCCTGATTTCTTTTACCGTTTCATAATCAAACTGACTTTCATTATCATATAATTTTTCAATTAATTCTTTCATATTACTGCCTTTCATTATTTATATTTAAATCTTTTTTTAATTTTTTGAAACTAATTTAGATATTTTAAAAATCCCATATATCTTCCCCATTTTCATATTCTTCTAAAGATGCAAAAAAATCATCCATATTTTCTTTAATTGTAAAATTTACAAAATCATATTTTTCGTTATCGATATACCCTAACTCGTTCATGCATTTATAAAATTTCTTTATACTAGCAGCGGTTTCTTTTATGCTTGTTTTGGAGGACCACAAACATTTTCGAATAAACCAATCACTTAAAAATGTGTATACTGAGGATACACCTTCTTCCATTGTTTCTCCCTCGTAATATGGCAGATAATCATTTAAAAATAAGTTTACATTACTTAAATGTTTCCTTATTGTTTTAGCTGCTAGGTTTTGTTTTTTTAACCAACAGTTAAATTCTTTGATAAATTTTTTGTTTCGTAATTCATTTTCTTCAATGTTTAATTCTTCCATAATATTAACTCCTATTTCAAATATTTTTTCATTAGTTTTTGAGCAAACTCTTCACCCTTTTTTGTTAACGTAACTGATTTGCTTTTATAATTAGAATATAAGTATTGCTTATCAGTCAAGTCATTTAGAGTATCAAATAAATATCCTTTCCAACTAGTTTTTAAAATACCCTTTTCTATTTCTCCTTGTTCATTTTCAAAATATCCTTCTTCTTCCCAAGAGGTTAAATATAAAAGAAGAAGAGTCAATTCTTCAATATTAGTATTCATTTTTACACCACATTTTATTTAAATTTCTCACCTATATTATAACAAAACAATCATTTATTTTAAATAGAAATTTAGTAAATAGAAAAAGCAACCAAATTAATTTTGATTGCTATATAAATTGTTGTAAATATCCATAAATTTTTCCTGTAATTCTTGACATTTTTTTACATCCATTTCGGCAACATCTTTTAGGGGATTATCTAATTTTAAATCATCATATTTAGAAAATCCTAAGTGATGAAAGGGCAAGAATTCTATTTTTTCAATATTTTTAATTTTTTGTAAATAATTAGCTAATTCTTGTAAATAAGCATCATTATCCATCATGCCGGGTACTATAACTTGTCTAATCCAGACTGGCTTGCCACTTCTATTTAAACATTCAATAAATTTTTCACTTTCCGAAATATCCCTACCCGTTAGTTTTTTATACCCTTCGTCATTAGGATATTTTATATCAAATAGGACTAAATCGATTAATGATAATATTTCTTCATATTTACCTATTCCCACACCGGCCGTATCTAAGGCAATATGAATACCCTCTTCTTTTAGTTTCTTGCAAATATCTAGTAAAAAATCAATTTGTAATAAGGGTTCACCACCAGAGAATGTTACCCCACCATTGTTTCTTTTAAAATAAGGTTTATTACGAAGTATCTTGGCTACTAATTCATCAACTGTGTAATTTTTATTACCCATTTGCCACGTTTCGGGATTATGGCAATATAAACATCTTAGCATGCAGCCATTTAGAAA
>CALVXO010000056.1 GCA_944371325.1 uncultured Bacilli bacterium
ATAGCTTTAAATATATGACGCATTGGTTCGCCTAGATTTTCTCTTCTATGAGCTGTTAATAAAATCATTCTTTCATTAGGTTTTATCCATTCTAATTCCTTATGGGTATAATTTTTATCTACCGTTGTTGACATAGCGTCAATGGCCGTATTACCTGTAACATATATTTTATCTTCTTCAATATTTTCTTTTAATAAATTGGCTTTACTTAGTTCTGTTGGGGCAAAATACATGTCTGTCATACAATCAACCATTTGCCTATTCATTTCTTCGGGAAATGGAGAATACTTATCATTTGTACGAAGTCCTGCTTCTACGTGACCTATAGCTACTTGGTTGTAGAAAGCTGCTAGAGCTCCGGCAAAAGTTGTGGTTGTATCCCCGTGAACTAAAACAATATCTGGAGTAGACTCTTTTATTACTTCTTCTAGCCCTGTTAGAGCTCTAGTTGTAATATCTCCTAGAGTTTGTCCTTGCTTCATGATATTTAAATCATAATCGGGTTTAATTTTAAAAGTATCAAGTACTTGATCTAACATTTCTCTGTGTTGAGCTGTTACACATACGATACTTTCTATTTCATTTCTACTTTCTAATTCTTTAACAAGAGGAGCCATTTTTATAGCTTCTGGTCTTGTTCCAAATATACTCATTACTTTAATTTTTTTCATTATTATTTTTCCTTTCTATTTTTGGTAAAATTATAAGCATCTTTACACATATCTTCTAGTGTTAAAGTAGCTTTCCAATTGAGTTCTTTTTCCGCTTTAGAAGAATCAGCAAAACATTCTGCTATATCACCAGGACGTCTAGCTTCAATTTTATATGGTACACTAACATGATTAGCATTTTCAAAAGCATGAATCATGTCTAAAACACTATATCCTTCTCCTGTTCCTAGGTTATAAATAAATAAGCCACTTTTTTCTTTATTTAATTTTTCGGCTCCTTTAATATGAGCTCTCGCTAAATCAACTACATGAATATAGTCTCTGATGCCAGTTCCGTCTTTAGTATCATAGTCATCCCCAAAAACACTTAGATATTCTAATTCTTTAGTTGCTACCATAGATATGTATGGCATTAAATTGGCAGGTTTACCATTTGGTTCTTCACCTATTAATCCTGATTGATGAGCTCCGATTGGATTAAAGTATCTAAATATGCATATTTTCCAATCATTGTCTGATTTATATAAATCTTTCAATATTTGTTCAACAAATAACTTACTTGTTCCGTATGGATTTGTTGTGCCACCTGTTTTAGATTCTTCAGTAATTGGTACAAATTCTGGAGTTCCATATACGGTTGCACTACTACTAAAAATAAGTGATTTAATGTTATGCTCTTTCATAACAGATAATAGTGTTAATACACTACTTACATTATCAATGTAATACTCAATTGGTTTAGAAACACTATCACCAACAGATTTGAAAGCTGCAAAATCCATCACCATATTTATTTCATTTTCATTAAATATTTTTTCTAATAGATTTTTATCAAGCATATCTCCTTCATAAAATTTAATTTCTTTTCCTGTAATCTTTTTAATTCGTTCTAATACACTTGGTTTACTATTACTAAAATTATCTAAACCTACTATTTCATAACCAGCATCTAATAATTCTACACATGTATGACTACCTATGTAACCACAGCAGCCTGTAATAAATATTTTTTTCATTCTAACCTCACATTCTAGAAATATTGTAGCATATAAAATAATAAAAAGCAATTTTACATTAAAAGATGACTTTAAACTGTCATCTATTCACCATATGAACTTATATTATTATAAAAAGTTGATTTCTTTTTAAGCTCGTTATTTACATAATCATAGCCATATCTTTCAATTAGAGTCTGTTCATCAGAAAACAGATTAGTACCTAACCCCAGTTTATTTCCTTCAATTTCAATTCCTAGGGCTGCTAAGGTTGTTGGAAACATATCTATTGCTGAATATTCTCTCCCAGTCACCTCATTACTATTTAATGGATTTATTATAGCAGCATATATATTTCTATTATTTTTATAAAATGAATCACTTGCCATGTATAAATGGTCACCAACAATAATTATAGTAGTATTGTCATAAAAATCTTGCTTTTGTGCCCAAGAAATGAACTCTCCTACCATACTATCTGCGCAACTAATAACATTCTTTAACTGGGTATTGTATTTTCTTTTACATTCAGCATCTAAATATCCATCGGTAGCATGTGTATCTACTGTTAAAAGAGTAAAATTAAATGGTTCATCATTTTCTGATATTTCTAATAGTTTTTCTTTAGAAAATTCGTATAATTTTCTATCTTCATAACCCCACCAAACAAAATAATTTTCATCAATATAATTTTCTGCTACTGCTGTGTTATAATCGAATATTTCATAGTTACCATGTATTGTAAAATAAGCGTCTCTAGAAGCAAAAGAAGCATTACTCCCCATGTATAAATAATTATTATATCCGTTTGTTTCTAAAATATCTCCCAAAGTTGTTATGCCATTTAAAAAGCTATTCTTATTAGCATTGTATGTTTCACTATCTACTGAAAATTTTAATGGTAAGCCACTTGTTTGAGCAACCATTGATGCTATTGTCCAATTAGTACCTGTTATTTCATAAAATTTATTATCATTAAGTGATAAATTTAGATTGTCAAGTGCAATTGAAGTTAAATATGGTATATAGTTTTCATCATAATTTCCACCAAATTCTTTGCTTGTATTAGTAGATTCCATACTTTCTAGATAAATATATATTAAATTTTGCTTTTCTTTTGGAAAAGAAATTTCTACACTATTTGGATCTACATATTCATCTTCAATTAGCTCTGATTCCATGAATTGATTTTGAATAAAATTTAAAATGTCCATTTTTAAACTTACAAATATTAATGCAAAAATTAATATTATTATTAAAATTACTTTTATTTTCCAACTAGAAAAGTTAATCGGGATTATTTTAAAGTTTTTTGTATTATTTTTAAATTTTAATTGCAAATATATAATTTTATTTTTTAAAATTTTTGTCTCAATTATAATAATCATGCAAATACACAATAAAGAAACTAAAATTATTTTTATAGGTAGTTCTACAAAATCTAAAATTATTGATGTGGAAGTTCCTTCAATAGGAACTTGAAGATGAAACGCTAGTTGTTCCACTGGCACATTGGTATATGTATCCAGAAATTGATAAAGAAGAGATAATATAAAAATTATTAAAATTATAAATATTATACTTTGTATTAATCCCTTTTTTTAAAAGTTGACTGTTTTTTAATAATTGTCATACTAAAATTAGTAATTATATATGAAGCTAGATAAGAAGTTATTATACTTAAAATCAAATATTTTATTATAAATAATGTTGTTATATTATTTTCTAAATATACTAAGCTCATATTTCCAAAATATGCATATAAAGCTAAATGATTTAATATTGTACTCACTATAAAACTATTTAAAGCAACATTGATTTTTTCTGTTTTGCTATATTGTTTTTTTAAATTACATAGTTGATAAGTTAAAACACTAGAAAAAAGTATTAATAATATGTACATTAAATCACTTCCTAGCTCAATATTTTATTATAAAATAATAGGTTTGTCAATTAGTGTAAAAAAGCCTATAAATTCAGATAAGGAAGGTTTATTTTTAATTATTACATCTTTGACATAAAATTACGTTGCTATTTTAGCAACGTATCTTTTTTTATAACTTAATTTTTAAAATTAATGGTAATTTAAATGATTAGCTAATGATTTAGCTTTAATCATACTATCTTCCATTGAACAATAAGTCCATCCGCCATATCTTCCAATGCTATATATTTTTTGAGTTTC
>CALVXO010000057.1 GCA_944371325.1 uncultured Bacilli bacterium
AAAATGTTAAAAAATGCAAGAAAAAAAGCGAATTATTATGTAAGTAAAGACCCTGAAGGAATGACTAAAATGGATTTGTATGATTTTTATATTATAGGAGATGTTTATAGAGAAGAGTTTAGGAATGAATAAAGGATAATGAAATAATTAATAAGGTAATTTACAATATTTTGAAAATAGATATAACTGTTGTAAAAACTATTTCTTATTGATATAATATAAAATATAAAAATAAGAAGTGGAGTGATTAGAGATGGAAGATACTATAATTTATTTAATTAGACATGCTGAAACTGTTGATGAGAATGGAATTAGAAATACAAATGAAGATTCTCAAATGATTAATGAAAAAGAAATATTATCTGTACAGGGTGAAGAACAAGCTAAGGAATTAAGCGAAAATGTTGAGTTGCAAAATATTGATGTTATCTGGTCAAGTAATTACACAAGAGCAAAAGCTACTGCAAAATATATTGCCAATAAAAATAATCTGCAATATAATTTAGACAAAAGATTATGTGAGAGAAAACTTGGTAATATAGAAGATTTAGCAAAATTTATGAATGATAAAGAAACTAGAGATCCATCTCGTGAACAATTAGCTTTTCCAGAATTTAAAACTCGTGATGGTGAAAGTGCAAATGATACAAATAAAAGGATGAATGAATTTATTGATGAAATACTTGAAAAATACAAGGGAAAAAGAATTGCAGTTATAAGTCATGGGGGCTCAATCAAATTTTATTTATTAAGTTATTGTAAGGTAAATGAAAGATTAAATCTTGAATACAAAGAAAAAGAATTGTCTATAACTTCACCTTGCTTATTGAAAATGATTTTTAGAAACAATGAATTAGTAAATTTAGAACGAGTAGATTAATAGAAAAAAACTATTAAAGATTATACTTGTAGCATTTGAGAAAATTCAAAAATGAATGATGTTATTTTATATATTATAATATCATTCATTTTTGTTATTCCCATTATTTTATTATATTTTTCTTTTTCATAGTCATTAAAGAATTTATATTTGACATAATTTACATAAAATGGTATAATTTACCATGAAAGATGGAGGGATTGATGTGATAAAAAATATAGGATGGACTCTGGGCAATGATTGTCCATGTAAATGTAAACATTGCTATTCTTTTACTGTTAGAAAAAAAGGGCAAAACTTAACAAAAGAAATAGTAGATAAAGTTATTAAACAGATTCAAAAATTAAATGTGGAAACAGTAAACTTAGGAGGAAATGAACCGATATTTACTAATGGACTTGATGTTCATAAAAGTATGTTACCATATATTTTAAAAGAACTGAATAAAAGAAATATTAAAGTTGGAATAACTACAGCAGGAATAAGCTTGATTGCTTTAAAAAATACATATCCAGAATGTTTAGAACTACTAAATGACGTAGATATTAGTTTTGATTCACCTTTTGAAAAAGAGCATAATGAAAATAGAGGTGGAGATGTATATAAATATGCTATTCAAGCGTTGGAGATATGCAAAGAAAATCATATAGAATCAGGAATTATAATGTGTGCAATGAACTGGAATTTCACAAAAGACCGAATAGATGCTTTAATAGAATTGGCTAAAAAATATGATTCTAATATTAGATTTAATTTATTAAAACCGATACAAAAACAACATTTCAAACTTGTACCTACTAAAGAACAAGTATTAGAAAATTATAAATATTTGTTTGAAAAATGTGATACCGTTGAATTAAGCGAACCTACTTTGTCTGGATTAACTGAGAATAGTAAAGTTAATGGTTGTGCATGTGGAATATATTCTATGAGAATTAATTCGATAACACCTGAAGGAAAAATACCTGTATCTCCTTGTGTATATATGCATGATTATAGAGTTGGTGATTTATTGACTGATGATATTTTTGACATAATTAATTCTGAACAATTTAATGCTTTTAAAGTTAGAAAAGAAAATTATAATAAAATAGAAGGTTGTAGGGATTGCGAAAAAGCAGAGATATGTAGAGGTGGTTGCTTTGCAATGGCATATACATATAAAAAGTGCGAAACTGGTGAAAAAGATTTGTATGCAAGAGATCCATTTTGTTTTAAAGATATAGAAATAGATAGAAATATTCAGTATAAAAAGGGAAAAAAACAATTAGTACATGAAAATTATCTATGTACTTGGATAGGTAAACCAAAAAAGTAAGGGAGAAATATAAATGGAAACAAAAACAGTAATTAAAGAAAATTTAACTCTTACAGATGAGAAAATAAAAGCAATGTGTAGACTAAATTTTGAAGATAATGATTTTTTATTTACAGTGGAGAATGAAAAAAATATTATATTGGATAAGAGAAAAAATATCATATATGTTGAAGGCAATAGCAATGATACTGAAATTGATAAATATATGGAATATTTACAAAATGCTCAAGAAAAGAGAGATAAGAAAATTATACTTACAACATTATCACCAGATACACATAGAACATCAGAAGAAAATTTAGGATTATCATATTTAGCAGCTGTATTGAGAAAAAATGGATATAATGTTGAAATTATAGATGGATGGCTTGGAGGATTAAACGATGAAGAAGTATTGAGAAAAATAATTAATTCAAAAGATACTGCTATTGTTGGTATATCATGTTATATGTCAAACAATGATAAATCTATCGAATTGGCTAAAAAAATAAGAGAAATAAATCCAAATATAAAATTAATGTGTGGTGGATTTGGACCATCTTTTAATCCACAAAAATTTGTTAAAGATAATATATTTGATATTGCTATGATTGGTGAAGGAGAAGAATCAATCGTAGAAGTGTGTGATTATTTTACTGGAAATACTAATAGACAAATTGAAGAAATCAAAGGAATAGTATATGAAAAAGATGGGGAGATTAGTAGAACTCCAAAAAGAGAATTAATAAAAGACCTTGATGAAATTCCTTTTCCAGCTAGAGATACAATGAAGATGGCAAAAGATAGAAAATCTACCATAAATATATTAACAGCAAGAGGATGTATGGGAAATTGCTTGTTTTGTTCTGTAAATGCTTTTAATAAACTATCTATAGGTAAAAAATGGAGAGGAAGAAGTGTAGATAATATAGTTAATGAATTAGAGCAATTGCAAAATATGGGTGTAAAATATATAAAAGTTATTGATGATAGTTTTTTAGAAACAGAGAGAGATGAACATTGGGCAAAAGAATTTAGAGATAAGATAAAAGAAAGAAAAATAGATTTATCACTTAGAGGCTCTTTAAAAGCAGACCAAGTGGAAGATAAAAAAATGGAGTATTTGAAAGAAGCAGGTTTCCATTCATTTGCATGTGGTATAGAAAATGGCTCAAATACAGCATTAAGAAGAATGAATAAAAGTGCTAGTTTAGAAGATAATAAGAGAGCATTAGATATATTAAAAAAACATGGAATTTATGTTCAAGCAGGATTTATCTTATTTGATGATAATACTACATTTCAAGAGTTAAAAGAAAACTATGAATTTTTAAGGGAATATGATTGGATTATAACAAAAGGAATTTTTTCAGAAATGTTTGCAGCAGATGGAACTTTATATACTGAAAAATTGAAAAAGGAACATAAAATTGTAGAAAACGATGTATACGATAATAATAAATATGATATAACAGATCCAAAAGTTAAACTAGTGTATAATGCATTAAAGAGATGGCATAAATCACATATGAAATTATATGATATGATAATTGATCCTATTTCTTCACCTAAAGCAATAGATTCAATAGGCGAAAAAGAATTTTATGATTTATATTATCAATTGAAATTAAAAGATTTAGATTTTATGCAAATGGTATTAGA
>CALVXO010000058.1 GCA_944371325.1 uncultured Bacilli bacterium
TTAAAAATTCCTCTAAGTGTCCCTTTCATTCAAACCAAACCTTTCATATATATTTTTTACATCTGAGTTAATTATATAATAAACAATTATGTTTTGCAACACAAATTCTGCTAATAAATGCCATATTTTTACAAAAAAATGCACACACTACTAGTGTATGCATTTTATGTAATTTTTATTTTAAAAAGATATATATTCAAAACTATTACCATGTTTTTTAATTATATTTTCCATATCTTTAGTTGATATAAAAATAGATGCTGTATTATCATTTGGATGTACTCCTATTAGATTTTCGTTTTTTAAGTTTTCATCAAAATACACTTTTACTTCACTATTTTCATCATTTAATATTCCAAAAGGAGAAACTGCTCCTTTTTTTAATTTTAAATATTTATCAAGTCTTTCCTCAGAAGCAAAAGAAAGTTTTGTAGAGTGGATTTTATCTTTTAATGATTTCAAATCAATTTTCGTATCATTTTTAGCTACAATTAAATAATGATTTTTCCCTTTCTCATCACGTAAAAACAAGTTTTTCACTTCCACCCCATATTTTTGTATATTTATTTTTTGCAAATCTTCCATTGTGTATACAGCTTCATGTTCTATTAAATTATAATTTACTTTATTTTCATTCAAAAATTTTATTATTTCTTTTTTATCATACATATATTCTTACCTTTACTCTTTCTATTTTTTGCCTTGTTGTCTAAATCTTTGTGTAGGATCTAATATTTTCTTTCTAAGTCTTATGTGTGTTGGTGTTATTTCAACTAGCTCATCATCTCCAATAAATTCCAAAGATTGCTCTAAAGACATTATTTTTGGTGGAACAAGTTTTAATGCATCATCACTTCCAGAAGCTCTAGTATTTGTTAAATGTTTTTCTTTACATACATTTATTGTTAAATCTTCACTTCTTGAATTTTCTCCAACAATCATTCCAACATAAACCTCAGTTCCAGGTCCGATAAATAATGTTGATCTTTCTTGTGCTTGGAAAAGTCCATAACCAGTAGCTTTTCCTTGTTCAAAAGCAATGACTGCTCCTCTTTGTCTTGTAGTCATATCTCCTTTATATGGTTCATATCCACAAAAAGTATGATTCATTATACCATTACCTTTTGTATCAGTCATAAATTCACCTCTATAACCAATAAGTCCTCTTGCTGGTATTTTAAATTCAAGTCTTGTATAACCAGCTTGCGAATGAGATGAAGCCATATTAGTCATTTCACCTTTTCTAAGTCCAACTTTTTCCATAACAGAACCTACAAATTCTTCAGGAACATCTATTGTCAAATTTTCCATTGGCTCACATTTTACGCCATCTATTTCTTTAAATATAACTGTAGGTCTAGATACTAAAAGTTCAAAACCTTCTCTTCTCATATTTTCTATAAGAATAGATAAATGAAGTTCTCCTCTACCAGATACTTTAAAGCTATCTGAAAGCTCAGTATCCTCTACTCTTAATGAAACATTTCTTTCTAATTCTTTATATAATCTTTCTCTTAAATGCCTTGATGTAACAAATTTTCCTTCTTTTCCGGCAAAAGGTCCATCATTTACACTAAATGTCATAGATACTGTTGGTTCATCTATATCAACAAAATCTATTTTTTCTGGATTATTTACATCAGCTATTGTTTCGCCTATTTCAACGCCAGTAAGTCCAGTAACAGCAATTATATCTCCACAATATGCTTCCTCTGTTTCAACTCTATTTAATCCATCATAAGTATATAATTTTCCTATTTTAATATTTTGAACTGTTCCATCTTTTTTACACATAGCAACAGTTTCACCATTATGAATTGTTCCACGTTCTATTCTTCCAATTCCAACTCTTCCTGTATATTCATCAAAGTCTATATTACTAACTAAAAGTTGTAATGGTTCGTCTTTTGAACCTTTTGGTTCTGGAACTGTTTCTACTATTGTATCAAATAGTGGCTTCATATCTTTATTCTCATCATCTAAAGATAATTTTGCATATCCATTTTTAGCAGATGCATATACTACTTTAAAATCCAACTGTTCATCTGAAGCATCAAGATCCATAAATAGTTCTAGTACCTCATCTTCTACTTCTTGTGGTCTTGCACCAGGTCTATCTATTTTATTAATTACAACAATTGGCACTAGGTTTAAAGCTAGTGCTTTTGAAAGTACAAATCTTGTCTGAGGCATTGGTCCGTCAAAAGCATCTACTACTAGTATAACGCCATCTACCATTTTAAGTACACGTTCTACTTCTCCACCAAAATCTGCATGTCCTGGTGTATCCACTATATTTATTTTTATTCCATTATAATGTATAGCTGTATTTTTAGAAAGAATCGTAATTCCTCTTTCTTTTTCAAGATCATTTGAATCCATAACTCTATCTGCTACTTGTTCATTTGCTCTAAATGTTCCACTTTGTCTAAGTAAAGCATCTACAAGTGTTGTTTTTCCGTGATCTACGTGAGCAATTATAGCAACATTTCTTAAATTCTTCATTTTAGTTTCTTCCTTTCTATAAACTTAATTAAAATAACCTAAAATTTCTTCTAGGTTATTTTACACGGCCATTTCACAAAAATAGTCGTTAATATTATATAATATTTTACAATAATTGTCAAACTATTATACTATTTTTTCATTTGCTTTATAAAAAAAATAATTATCTTTTAATCTAATAAAATATTTTATCAGATGTTATATTATAATAATCTTCAACTTGCTGTAAAATATCATTTTTAAGCTTGTTATCATTATATATACTATTAAATTTTAACCTTACTAAAAATGGAAATAATTCTTTTAAAGAAGTACTATATTCCTCTTGACCATCTTTTGGAAATTCATACTTTATTAACTCATCTTTTTCAAAAGTAAATCTATAAGGCATTGAAGAACCTTGGTAAAGTTCAACATTTCCATCTTTATTTATATAAAAACTTTCAATTTGTATCCAACAATAAATAAATGTATTGTTTCCATCTATTTTGCTTCCTAGTCTTTTTATGCTAAAAAACGTATTAAAGTTATTTTGCACAGTTTTATCTATGTTATATGTTCTTGAGGTTATAGCTTGTTCTATTTTACCATATAATTTTTCTTCTTTTTCTTTAGATAAAGTATTTAAAAAAATAAAAGAAAACAAAATTATAAGAAAAATTATAACAACACAAGAAATAATAAAAATTTTCTTTTTCATATTAAACTCCTACTTTTTAGTAAATAATTTTACCATTGTCTCATAACTTTCAAGCATTTTATTTTTTGTTTGCTCATCAAGACTATTCCACTTATTTCTATATTTTTTATTTAAAAAATCATTCATTTCGGTAATTATTAATCTTCCTTGTCTTGTAAGTGATACTTCAACTACTCTTTCATCAAATTTTTTTCTAAGTCTCATTGTATATCCCTTTTGTTCTAATCTTTTACATTGAGCCGACATATTGCCTGTATCCATACTCATCTTATCACTTAAGTCTCCTATTGTTAAAGCCCCATCATCAAATAACACCTCTAGTATTTGGTATTGTAAATATGTTATTTTATTTTTATAGCAATAAGGTCTAAGCTCTTCTTGTATTGAACTATCTATACATCTATTATATTTATCCACTAAATTTTTATATGTAATAAAATTCATAAAATACCTCCTAATATTTTCTTTTTATTTTTTGTAATTATTTATTTGTACTTCACATATTATATAACATACAAAATAATTAGTCAATAATAAGCATTGAAATTTCAATGCTTATTATCTATAAAATATTTAAAT
>CALVXO010000059.1 GCA_944371325.1 uncultured Bacilli bacterium
GCAGTTCACTTGAAAACCGATTACATTACTATTTTAAAGTAGTCCCTTAATATAGTCCATCATTTTTCTATTGCTGCCTTATTTAAATATTGCTATACTCTTTGTTACATTTTAAATTTACCATTTTCCACATGATAAATTATATTCTTCACAGATTGATTCAGTTAAAATCTGTGGGGTTGGGGCTCTGCCACCACCTGAATATGGATCAGGAATAGTTAAATTATATTCTAAGTAAGGGAATGGTTTATAATATAAATTTAGGCTATATCTATTATCTAGAGAAATAACTTTGAAACTCATGCTATTATTAGCTATTTCTATTAATTTCCAACCCTTTAAGTTATCTGTAATATTTTGATATGATACTGGTATTGTGTCTTGACAGTCAGGAAAAAGATTTATAAATGTGAAACCATTAGTTAAAATTTCTTCTTTTGAAAAAAGATAGTCGTCATGGTAATAATTTGAAGCCTCAAGTTCTTCTTCGTTATAATTTAGACTTATTTCTTTTAATTCTCTTATTGTTTTATTAAAGCAAACATCTTTTATTTTCCAAGAAATAAAATCATCAGAAGCAGGATAACCAGAAACTGTGTATAAGACATTATCATTTAAATTTATATCATAAGGCTGATTAATTTCTTCGCTATTATTTTCATTTTCACTAGGAATATCCTCTTTTATATTATCATCTTCATTCTTTGTATTATCAATTGTCGGATTGTTATTATTATTAGAATTCTCAACTGATGCATTATCGTTGTTTGATGGTGTATTAGAATTATCTATATTGGCACTATGATCATTTTCGTTTTCGACTTCGTTATCATCATTCGGATCTTCTTCGCTTGCATTTTTGCTTTCTGCAATACTTTCATCAAGATCTTTCTCAAAATTCACATACACAATAAGTTCATCTTCATATATTGAGTTTTCTTGTAGATAACTCATTAAAGCTTCTTGATCTATATTCTTGCTATCAGTTGTTATTTCTAGACTTTCAAAAATAATATTATTATCTTTAGCAGTATTACATAATGCGACTAATGCTTCTTCCACTGTTATACCTATAAAATTTAATTCATCATAGATAACTTTGGCATCATCATTGATTAATTCATATTCAATTATTTCTGATAATACTTCACCACAAGGATATTCTTGATTGGTTGTATCTTTGCAAATAGTGTATTCCTCTTTAAATACTAATTTAACTAATGGATTAATACTAACATACATAATGTGAGTTTCTTCTGTTGCAACTGGTGTATTTGTATCAGGTTCTACTACACTATTTGGCGTTTCATTATTTTCATTTTTTGGTTTTGTAAATAATAACACAATTGCAATTATGACTATTAATAAAATTAATATTCCTAAACTTATCATTATTTTTTTATTTTTTAAAATATTTTTCATATAACATCTTTAATTTTTACTAATCACAATTCAGTTTTAAGCTTTCAGATTTACCCCAACAAGTTTTAGATTTAAACTCACTTTCATTAGCACTTCCAGCTCGACCAAATTCATAATAAAATGTTCCATCACCATTATTTATAAACATTGCATTAACATTTCCAGAATGTTCGCGATCTAACATCGTGCTGCCAGCACCATTTTGAGGATTATAGGTATAATTGCAACTTAAAAAATATCTTCCATTATTATCATAATCCTGATATGTGCAATTTGCTGATGTTACTTTTCCAATCGTATATGTATTGTATAAATAAAGGTATCTTGTACCAGCACTTCTAATTAAAGTTTCTATTTGTTGTACTGCTTCTTGTTCCCCTGTAACTTGGGAATCACTAGAATCGTCGTTGTTATTGCTACTACCAAATAAAGAGTCAAAATTTAAAAATACATATCCACAAATTACGACGATTACAATTATTACAGTAGTAATTACGCCATTATTGTTATGGGTTTGATTTACATTAGGTGTAGGAATGTTACTTGAGGTTATATTATCTTTTTCTTTTGTTAGATGTTCCTCTTCTTTGTTGTTTTCTTTTTTTTCAGAAGTACTACTTACAAAAGTTGCTTTTAATTGGCCACTTGTAGAATATGTAACAGCAATATTGTTCATTTTTTCTTTAGATACTCTAATATTGGCTTTTTTCATGCCATGCTTAATAGTGAGTAGACCATCTTCTTTTATTGTTGATGCAAAAGTATCTTTATATCCCGATGTTCCAATGATATTATTATTAAGATATATTTTTACATCAATATCAATATCAAACTTAATAGTTAAATTATTTTCCATAGTAATGCTCCTTAAATATAGCTTGCTTTAAGAGAGCCTGTAAGTCTGTTAAACTCTAAAGAAATTTTGTTTATTTCGTCTTTGTATACTTTGATTTTTGCTTTTCTTATACTGCATTTAAAAACGAGCTCACAATCCTCTTCAATTCTAAATTCAAAAGAATCACGGTAGGAAACTTCTCCAATTAGTTCATCGTTACAATAAATTTGAATTTTTGGCTTTGCAGCATACCAGCCAGTATAGCCTTGAATAATAACATTATTCTCCATAACACACACCTTCCTTTGCAAAGATTATATCATAATTACTTCTTATAAACAATATAAATAAAGTGGTTAATAAACTTTATTTTTTGTAGTTGAGTTGCCATTTTTTAAACTCAGAGAAATTATTTACGATTCAAGCTTATTTAATTTTCTTATTTATCATGATATTATAATATAATTGAGGTGTTTATTTGAAAACGGATATTAATTTAAAGTTAAATGAAATATTTGGAAATAATATTAAGTATTTTCGATTCAAGAAAAGATATAGTCAAGAACAATTAGCAGAACTTGCTAATTTAAGTGTTACTTATATAAGTCAGTTGGAACTAGGTTACCATATGCCATCTTTTACTAGTTTAGAGAAGCTAGCAAAATCATTAAATGTAGAGCCATATGAATTTTTTGTTAAACATAATTTCAAAAAGTTACCGTCTAGAATAGATATGAATATTTAATTTGCTTCATCAATTTTAGAAATTATCTCTTGATGCTCTATACTTCCTAGATATTCTTTAGTATAAGTATTTTCTTCTTCTAATAAATCATATTTTAAATTTAATATTTTTTTCACTGACTCGTTAATTCGTTCTTCCGAGATTTCTTGATTTAAAATAGCATTTTTTATTATATCAATTGTTTCTATATCAAAATCGGGCATTAGTAAAATATCTACTCCAGCATTAATAGCATTCATATATATTTCTTCTTCAATATATTCATTAGTTAAAGCTTTCATATTTAGAGCATCAGTTATAACTATACCATCAAAGCCTAATTCTTCTTTTAATAAATCGGTTACTATCACTTTTGATAAAGAAGCGGGAGTATTATCATTCGTTATTTTTGGTATAGCAAGATGACTTACCATAATTATTTTGGCATCATTTTTTATAGCTTCTATAAAAGGCTTTAATTCCATATCCATTAATTCTTCTTTGGTTTTATTAATTATAGGTAAAGTTGCATGAGAGTCTTCTAAAGTATCCCCGTGTCCTGGAAAATGTTTGTATACAGGTATTATGCCGGTATTTTCTAGGCCTTTAGCTAATGATATACCCATATTGCTTACAATTTCGGCAGTAGTGCCAAATGATCTATTTCCAATTACAGTGTT
>CALVXO010000060.1 GCA_944371325.1 uncultured Bacilli bacterium
ATAAAAATTTAAATTGTTTACTAATACTTAAAAGACCTACTTTAAAGTAGGTCTTTTAGTTTGAATCTTTTTAATAAAACTGTTGTATTTAAGGATAACTACCTATAATAAACCATTTTCTTTTAATATAGCTTCTATTTTTGTTTTTAAATCCTCATATCCGTTTTTTTCAGAAAGGTCATCTATATAAAAAACATTTAATTTCTCTGCAATTCTATATTTTTCTTCTTCTGTAATTGGTTGATTATAATAAATATTAATTAAGTCTAAATACCATTGTTCTTCTGATTTTGCAATTGGTATATTCTCGTTTGAAACAACTTGTACTACTTCTTCATCAAAACCTGCTCCATACATTGCTAAAGCATTTTCTACGGGTTCTATGCCACTACTTTTTGGCTTAAAAACTTCGTCCATTATTTCTTCATTTTCTTTTTCAATATTTTTTTCTAAATTCTTTACATATTTTTTTCCATAATATTCTTCCATTAGTTCATCTGTTACAACATCATATTCAATATTTCGTACACTTTCCATATTTCCAAATAGATTTGTATAGATACCAAGAAAAAATAAACATAATATAATTAAAATTGAAAATATTATTATTCCTAATACTCTTAAAGGTTTTATTTTTTTCTTATCCATTTTTACCTCTTTATACCCCAACTTATTTCTAATTACTAAAAGTTATGTTATTTTCTACTAATATTTCTTCAATACTTTTCTTTAAAAATTTATCTATATATGTATAGTCTTTATATTTAGCGTAGAATTCTTTTAATCTATTAATAATAGTTTCTTTTTCTTCTTGTGAAATTTCTTGATTATAATATATCTCTATTAAATTAAATTGCCATTTTTCTCTTGCTTCTGAAATTGGTAATTCTTTATCTGGTATTACTTGTGCTGTTTCTTTTGGAATTCCAAAAATTGTATAAGTTGTAGTTTTAGCATAAGCTTCTGGATTTTCTATATCTTTTACATTTTTAGTTGCACTTTTTCTAATTTCTTCCGTTTCATTTCTTATATTTTTTTGTGCCTCTTCTACATAAGACTTACCATAAAATTTTTCCAATAAATTAAGTTCTATTTGCATTTCCTTTGTTATTGCTGTTTTTGCTCCAAAATCTCCTTTTGGTTTATAGAACCTACTCCTTAAAAATTCTATTAAACATATTACTATAAATACTATTAATATAACAATTATAGTTTTTAAAAATTTTTTCACATTCATAGAGTTCTCCTTATAATTCAAATTTTATCTCATCAATTGAATATGAACTTACTCCATCTTCTTTAATTTCATTTTTTACAGTGACAATTAAATATTTTTTATTATTTTTAATATCAAAAAAATAATATGAATTATCAATCTCATCATAAACTTTTATATTACTAAAGTTTGAATATTTTGATTTAACTTTATTAATTGCTTCTTTTTCATATTGAACCTTCTTCTGTTCTTTATTCATCTTGAATTGATTTTTGATTAACAAATATTCATTTTGCTTTTCCAAATCTATATTATTATCATATATTCCAACTACTTTGTTATTAAAAATTTCTACTGTATAACCAGCTTCTGTATAAAAATCTCCTATTTTTAATTGATAGTCTATATATTGTGGTGCTTTTGTAATCATTGAATTTTGAACATTGATTGCTTGAATATTTTCTGTTTTTGTTATGCTGTAATTTTCAATATTAAATTTAGAATCATACTTCTTTATAGATTCTATTATAATATTCTCATTATTATATTCTCCATTAACTAGTTTTCTATCTAAAATGTTTTTACCTTCTTCTACATTATTAATAGAAGATTTATTATTTAAATCTACAATTGTTACATTTTTATCTGACCAATATGTTAAAGCAAATTCTTTTATACTAGGATATCTATATATAAACCTATTAGCATAATTTGCTGAATCCCAAACACCGTATCCTTTTGCTAATCTTTGACTAAAATGATAAGCCCAATCTTCTGCACTCTCAGGATATATATCTTTTAAAAAACCTATTGAGGTTTCAGCTTCTCCATCATTAACTGTTCTATAACTAACACTATCAATACTTTGTGTTCCATTACCAGCTGTTTTACAAGCCATATATGTTACCAGCTTTGTATTATTTTTCCATGAAGTTATATCATTAATACTTACAAACCTTTTCCCACTTGTCGAATATTCTCCTAATAAAGTCCAAATACCACTTTCTTTAAATTGAATATTGTTTTCAGCTCCATGTCCTGAATAAAACTGAACCATTGCATTTAAGTTAGCTTTTATTGAATAGTAGTTTGGATCTAATAATCTTATTGTATCATATCCACAAGCTATATATGCATTATATGCATTATTCATTTGGTTACTTGTATCAACACCTGATAAAGTACCTGATGAAAATGCGAAAATCTTATATGTTTTTCCAGAACCGGGTAATTCAGTTATATTTTGCCCCACAGAGCCATACAATGTAACTTTATAAGTTCCTGGTTTATATTTTTTCCATTCCGGCACAAAGTCAAATCTATGATATCCATTTCCAAAACCGGCATTCTTTAAATCTTCCCTATATCCATCAGCTAATATTTGATATACATAAGTTCCTCCTGTTTCTACATTTTGAATGTGTAAAAAAGCATTTATTGGTTGGTTTGGATCTGAAGAACACCAAGTCCATCCACTTATCAGGCTATTATTTACCACATCTAAAGATCCTTCTGGTTTTGCAACCGTATAAAATTTAGGACAGTTGTTTAAAGAAGGATTATAGGTTGCATTTTCCCCTATCGCATATACGATTATTTTATATTTGCAAGGTGGATATAAAGTCCAATTTATTTCATAATTAAAACAATGATATCCATTTCCAACACCAGCATTTTTCAAATCCTCTCTATAATCATCTGCTCGTACTGGATATGGTCCATACTGTTTTCCTGTTTCATCATTATATATGTAAATATGAACATCAATAGCGCTATTAGGAATATCACTTCTCCAAGCCCATCCACTTATTACATTTGCATCAACTACATCTAAACATCCAGTTGGTGTAGCAGCCATTAATGATATTTGGTTTTCATTTGTTGTTGAAACTTTATTAATATTTTCTTCTTTTGGTTCTAAATCACCTCGTGTATCAGCTTCAAATTCACTATATGGTACAAAAACCTTTTCATCTGATTTTACAACATATTTACCTGTTTCATCTTTTTCTGGCTTTATAACATATATTCCTTTTTCATCTGATTCTACTATTTCTTTAATTTCTCTTACATTTTCTTTTTTCTCAATAGCAATTGCTGTTATTGAAAAATTAATAATAATTGCAAAAACGACAAGAATAAATAAACATTTTCTTTTTTTCATAACAAAACCCCCTATATATTTTTACTTTTCAATTATTTATCACCTCCTAGTATAAAAATTTAATTAGTCTGTCTTTATAGATTGTATTATTTTTTGTTATTTTATAATAAATTATAATAAATTACAATATATAATGAACTTTTATTTATAAGTTTGAATTTCATTATACACATAGTTTTCGACTATTGGTAAAGTAATTGGCTCAAAATCTGTACTTTCTTCTGCTTTTTCCGTATTCTCAGTT
>CALVXO010000061.1 GCA_944371325.1 uncultured Bacilli bacterium
CTTCGATAATTCTCTTGCTTAAGCTAAATATAGTATACTATATTTTTTATTATATGTCAAATGTTTTTCAAATATTCTTTTTTGTTTAAAATTATTTTATTTATTATTTTTATTTATAAAATGTTCAATTAGATCTTCAACTATTTTTCTATCATCACTTGATAAACTCAAAATATTATCTATTAATTTTAGGTCTTGTTTTTTCATTCTATAATCAAGTAATCCTTTGAAAATACAATTAATATCTACATCTAAAATGTTGCAAATATCAAGCATTGTTGTTACACTCATTCCAGATTTTCCAAGTTCTATTAAGCTAACAAAATTTACAGAATGATCTAGTTTTTCTGCCATTTGTTCTTGTGTCATACCCTTTGATACTCTAAGTGCTTTAATATTATTTCCAATAATCTGTAAAACTTTTCTTTTTTCAATAGTTTTCTTCATATTATATACACTCCTCTTGTGATAGTATAACAATGTTACTTGAATTGATTAACAAAATAATTCGTGAACTATTCTCTAACTACTTGACAAAAATAAAATAATATTGATACAATAATTTCGAAATACATTTCGAAACAAAATTAAAAGAAATTTATTTATTTTAAGGAGGGGATTTATAATGAATGAAAATAGTAATAATAAAAAGACTATTTTAAAAAAATGGTGGTTTTGGTGTATTTTAATTTTATTGGTAGTTGTGATTATTTTAGCAATTGTATTTATTCCAAAAAATGAAGGGAATAACAATTTAGACACGAAAAAAATTGATGATGTAATGCTGCCTGAATTTAATAAAACGGCTACAGCTGATGAAAAAATTCTTTATGACCAAAATAATGTAAAAATTACATTCAAAGGAATATCTTATGGAGCATATAGTGCTGATGTTAATTTAGAATTTGAAAATAATAATTCAGAAACATTAGATTTTATTTCTGGTTCTACAGGACTATGCAAAAATGCAATTAATGAATTTATGATAACAGATGCTTATATTTCTACTTCAGTAGATTCAGGAGAAACAGTAACAGATTCAATTAGCTTTAATTATGATTCTTTACGTTTATTTGGAATTGATGAAATTGCTGAAATTACGTTAAACTTCGATATTAATGCTTCAGATTGGAACTCAGATTTCAAAGATATTTATACAGATTCATTAATAATACAGACTTCATTATATGATTCATATGATTTTAATAACAATTCTAGATTTTTAGATAGAATTACAAGTAAAGCAATTGAATCAAAATACAATTCAAAAATACTTCAAAAAGACACAACTAAAAATTCCATAGTAGAAAATCTTGATATAGTATCAATGATAAGAATGGAAAACAAAGATGGTCAAGAATCTATCATGCTGGAAACTGCAAATAGCTGTGGAAAAGATGTAAAATTAAAAATTAGTGATATTAAATTTAATGAAACAATGGTTTATGATTATAGTTGGTCAACAGACGATATTATTAATAATAAAAAAGGTATTTTAGATATCAATCTTAGCTCACTAGAAGATGAGGGTGCGGCAAAAAATATTGACAAAATAGAAAAAATATCATTTAAAGTAAGTATTTTAGACTCAAATTACCAAGAAGCAACATCACAAGAAGTTACTTATGAAATCAATCCAGCAAGTAGTATAACATCAACAGAAGAAGCAAATACTACATCAACATCTGTTTCAAAAACTGAACCAACAATAACGACAAATTCATCTAGCAGTTCTTCAACAAATAGTAATATAGACAATAGTACAAATAGTACAGGAATTTCACAAGAATTTAAAGATGCCATGGATTCTTATGAAGCTTATATGGATGAATATGTAGAATTTATGAAAAAATATAACGCAAATCCAACAGACCCAACATTAATATCACAATATTCTACAATGTTACAAAAATATACAGAACAAGTTTCTGCATTTGATAAATGGAATACTTCAGATATGTCAACAGAAGAAGCTAGCTACTATATTGAGGTTCAAGCCAGAGTTAGTCAAAAATTATTAGAAGTTGCTCAATAAAATAATTGACTTGATATGAAATAGATAATTATGGAGGTTAAGATGGAAAAAGAAAAAATGTTAAATATTTTTAAGATAATTATTATAGTTGCATGTGTAGTATTATTTATCGGATTATTGCTACCTTATCAGGCATCTACTGAAGAATATAAAGAATATTTGCAAGAAAATCCTGATGCAATGAATGTAGAAGAAGTAAATTTGACAAATAAAGATGCAATAAATATTTCAATGATGGAAAATTTTAAAGTTTATTCTTATGCTATGAATAATAGTGAAGGTAATTCGTGGCTAGCAGGAGAAGCAACTATTAATTTTATACTAATAATAGTATTAATTGTTTCAACTATGCTAACATTAATATTTACTTTATTTAATAAAAGAATTTTAGGGCTTATATTTGGACTATTAATATTAGGAAGCTCCCTTTTAATGAACTATGATATAGTAGATCGTGGAGTTATTCCATCAAGTCAATATACATATGGAATCGCATATTATCTTTATCCAATTATGGCTGTTGTAATATTAGTTTCAGTTATTATATTAATAGTAAAAAATAGAAAAAAACCAGATAATTTAAAATATTAGAATATATTTTAGTAAGGTGAAAGTTTCAAAAGCTTTCACCTTTTATCTAAGTAATAATAAATATTTTATATAAAAATTGATTTAATTTATATTTCTAAATCCCATTCTTTTTCTCTTTCTTCATTTTCAATTTGTTTCACTGGATCAATAAAGGTATGAGTTTCTTCTTGAAAATTTTTAATTAATTCTTTTGATTCGCCAATACCAAATTTATGACAAATCCAAACTATAAATTTTTCAACAGTTTCATAGAATTTATCGATGATTTTGAGTAAATGATTATTTTCTTTTTCTAATGATTTAATTTTATTTTTATATTTGTATTCAATGTCAAATTCCTTATCTTGAAACTCTTGTTCTAATTCAGCTTTTCTATAATTATATTCAAAATCTAAATTATTACTTTTTCTTTTATATTCATTTTCTAAATCCTTAACTTTATTATTTAATTTTTTATTATCAGAAATTATAGAATTTCTTTCTTTTTGATATTTTTCTGCCTCATCAACCATTTTAGATTGTTTCGATAATTCTTTGTGCAAAGAGAGGTTATCTTTATACAATTCTTTAATTAAATCATCTTTAGGTTTTATAATTTCTTCTAATATTTTCTCGTCTCTTTTTCGTGAGAATTTACTAATATCAGTTATATCTGGAACTTCTGGTAATTCTAATTTTATTTCATTTAAAATTTTTTTAGTATTATCAAAATTTGTAATTTTTTTATATTCTTCTACAGTATAATGCTTTCTATTAGTATCTTCTACAAACATACCTCTTTCTAAATCAAAACCTTTTGATTTTACATGATTAAAATAAGCATCTTGTAATTTTCTATAACTATCTCGACCTTTCCAGAAATCTCT
>CALVXO010000062.1 GCA_944371325.1 uncultured Bacilli bacterium
CTTGATGTATCAAGTTTTATATTAACAGCAAACCCACCTACAAAGAAGTAAAAGTTCGTGTTAGTTGCATTCTGGCACCATAGTAAAAGGGATTCCAAAATCTCTATTTACCTAATATTTATACCTTTAATTTAATTCATTAATGCCACTAAAAGCATATACACTAATTTTCTTTAAGATATAAGAAAATTGATTTACCTTTTTCTACCGCCCTTGTAGGCCTTATATTTATTTCTTTAAAAAATGATGGTTCAAAACAAAATCCTTCATAATCATCTAATATACAATCTTCTCTTAATATATTATACTTTTTTTCTAAAAGATTTATATATTCTAATGCATCACTTTCTCTTTTAAAATTAGCAATACTAAAACTTCTACTTCCATTGCTAATAATATTATCAATTAAATTATCTTCACTTAACTCAAATAATTTATTAACTTTATTTTTCTTTATCTTTATATTGGCTAATTTTATTTCACAAATATTATTTTTCTTTCTTTTAATCTTATCTAAGGTAATAACATCTACATACTCATAAATAAACTTTGCCTTTGTTTCATAAGATGCCATATCCCATATCTTTTTAAAGTCTAATTCATTTCTATCAAAATCACTTGCGATTTTTTTGTTGATAATATTTTCATCCATTTTAAATCTAATTTTATGATTTAATTTACATTTATTAAATTCTTCTGCTAATTCTTTATCAACGATAACGCTTTCATCTCCTAAAACATTATACAATTCAAAATAATCACATAATTTATCAATTAATGCTTCTTCAACATATTCTTCTCTTACATAATCTCCACAATTAAAACATTTATAGTATCTATATTCTGTTCCATTTGGCTTTTTTGTGCCATTACAACCTAATATTCTTCCACAATTAGGACAAACAATTTTCTGCATAAACAAATACAATTTAGACCTATAATAATTCCTTGCATTTCTTCTAATAATATCTTGGCACTCCTCAAATAATTCTTCACTAATAATTTGAGGGACTTTATCATATAGCAAAATAGTTTCTTTATCTTTTACACTTTTTCTATATTCGTAATTACCAGTATATGTTCTATTATTCAAAATTACCGATAATGAACCATCTGTCCAACTACGATATACTATTTCTTTTTCATTAGTTTTTTTATTCGTTCTAATATAAGAAACTACTTTTGGATACTTTTCTTTTAATATTGTTGATATTTGAAAATATGTTTTTCCTTGTGAACATAACTCAAATATTTCTCTAACTATTTTTGCACCATTTTCTTCAATTTCCCATTCTTTTAATTTATGCTTTCCATCTTTATCTAATTTATTTTTATAACCTAATGGCGGTCTTCCACCAAAATGCCCTTTGTTAACTGCGCTTTCAACTCCAACTAATGTTCTTTCTTGGATTAATTCTCTTTCAAATTGAGCAAATATACCTAATATCCTTGCAAACATCATACCCGCAGCACCAGTAGTATCAATATTTTCACATAAAAATTCAATACCACAATTATATTTTTTTATCTCATTGAAGAATTCCTCAAAGTCAATTATACTACGACTTATTCTATCCATTTTAAAGGCCATAATTAAATCAAATTTTTTCTTCTTCATATCTTTAAGCATTTGTTGATAAGCAGGTCTATTATCAGCCGATTTTCCACTTATACCAGCATCAGTATATACTTTATAAATTTGATAATCATTAGATATACACCTTGCCCTTAGTCTTCTTTCTTGCTCTTCTAAACTATGACCTTCTCGAGCTTGATCAGTTGTGCTAACCCTAGTATATATTGCTACTATTCTTTTATTATCATTCATATTCATATTTTTTAATCCTTATTATTAAAATAATTTATAAGGATTTTTCCCCCATTTATCGCTTTTAAAGTTTGCTGATATTCTATGAAAGCCAATTAACTTTTTAAATATTACATAAACATCTCTATGCATTCCAAGATAATTTCCATATTGGTCAAACATTGGGAAATCATCATATCTAAAATTATCTTCATCCATTAAATCTACCCAATTATATACTTCAGTACTTTTAGGATTTTGAACTTCTTCAAATTTAAATGCGGGGCAAACATTTGACTTTTTCTTTGATTTTTTGCTAACATCTTTTTCTAAGATTTCATCATTTCTTTGTAACTTAAACAATGGGTTTAATCCTGGACTATAAATAAAAGAACTTTCTAAGTGCAATTCATATTTATATTTAAATAATTCACCTACCAAATTATATAAAGTATCTTCATCATGGGGCAAAGTGTCAAAACTATATGAAACAACTATATTAAATTTTTTTAATTTTACATCTTCTATCATTTGATTAAAACTTTCATTATTGCTAACATTATCATCTATATATTCTTTCACAATATTGAATCCAAAATGTTTACAATATTTTTTTAACCTTTCTAATTGTTCTTCAATTGATATTTCAAATTTACAATGATTACTGCAATATAATGCTACATCATTATTTCTACAAACATTCATTAAAAATCCTCTCTTTCATTAAATTGAGGTTTTTCTAATAAAATTTATTCTATTTTCACTATATTTATCATATAATATAAATATAGGATTAGAAAAACCTATGATATTTTATAAAGTATGTATCTCGCCAAAGGTACTCATACTTTATATTGCTGAACACATTATTTATTTAATGTGTTTTTTTATTAATTTAATCATTACCACTCCCTTTCTTTGATAACAATATTACGAATAACTATGGTAATATTTTTTTATCATTATATATTATATGCTTTTTTCTAAAAAATTAGTTTAGTATACACATTTTTGTGTAAAGTATACTATTTTTTTGTAAAAAAATTAAATTTTAGTATTTTTTAAAAGGTTATAAAATGTATTTGGTTTTAAATTTAACATAATCATTGCATCTTTACTTTTAATTTCTTTCTTTTTCCATTGACTAATTACATTATCAAAATTTGCAGGTTTCTCAATTTTAGGTCTTCCAAACTTAACACCTTTATTTAAAGCATTTTCTATTCCTTCTTTTTGTCTTTGCTTAATAAAAGTTCTCTCTTGCTCAGCAACATAACTTAATATTTGTAATATTAAATCACTTATAAATGTTCCTAATAAATCTTTATTATTTCTCGTATCTAATAAAGGCATATCAATAACGACTATATCTGCTTTTATATTTTGGGTAATATCTTTCCATTCTTCAATTATCATATTATAATTTCTACCTAATCTATCAATACTCTTAATAACCAATAAATCATTTTCTCTTAAAATATGCTTTAATACTAAATAATTATCTCTATTAAAATCTTTACCACTTTGTTTATCAACATAAATATCTCTTTCATCAATACCAAATTCTTTAAAAGCATTTAACTGTCTTTCTTCATTTTGCTCTTT
>CALVXO010000063.1 GCA_944371325.1 uncultured Bacilli bacterium
TTTTATGTCTAGTTTTTTATTATGTCTAGGATCAATGTAAAAAGCCCAATTTTATGGACTTTTTCTTTTGATTTTTTAGACATAATATTTATGATAATATTGTATTGTATTCATAATAAAGGAGGATGATATAGATGAATACAATACAAACATCAGGATCATATGGTTTGATTCAAAAATATTTGCAGAATGGAGGTGAAATTTTAGAAAATCAATCTCATAATAGAATAATAAAAAAATATATTGATTATTTGTTATGCTCAGGACTAAAACAAAGTACTGTTGTTAGAAAATGTGGTTCTCCATATTTATTTTTAGAATATATTAATAATCATAATATAAAACTAAATGTGATTACTAAAGAGATTGTATATGATTACATTGATGAACTTTCAAAAATGAATTGGAAACTAACATATTTAGATCGAAATAAATTTGATTTAAAAGTGTTTCTTAATTGGTTATTTGATAGTCATATAATAAAAATATCAGGCGATTTAATATTACCAAAAATTAAATGGCATGAAAGAACAAACATAAAAAGTTATTATACTCAAAATGAAGTTAATGCATTACTTAATGCAATAGATATTACTACAGATAGTGGTAAAGAGGATTTTTTAATTATGGCCATTATTTCTTACTTAGGTTTACGAATAAGTGATGTAATAAATTTAAAATTATCAAACATTGATTTTAATAACAATATCATCTCAATTATACAATATAAAACAAAAGAAAGGTTAATATTACCTTTAATAGATGATGTTAAATATCCATTACTTGATTATCTTAAAAATGTTAGACCAATAGATACAGATAGTGACTATATTTTTATTACTAAAAACAAACCTTACATAAAAAATGAAAACTTAAAAAAAGGAAGTCAAAAAGTCGAAAAATATTTGAAAAAAGCTGGTATTAATATAAATGGAAGAAAACACGGTTTCCATTCTCTTAGATTTTCTTTTAGTACAATGTTACTTAAAGAAAATGTTGATTTATATTCTATATCAACAATATTAGGCCATCAAGATATAAAAACAACAATGTCATATATAGATATTGATATTTTAAAATTAAAAGAATTGGCATTGGAGGTACCTTATGTTAAGTGATTATAAATTCAAAAGTGCTTTTAAAAATGAATTAGATTATTTTATTAGATATAAACAAAATTTAGGTAATGATTATAAAAATGAAATAAATATCTTAAAACATTTAGATATGGATTTATGTAAATTAAATTTAAAATCTAAAATAATAACAAAAGATACTTTCAAAAAAATAACTTATAGAAATAATATGAGTGAAGCAAATTATGCCAGGCACTATAATTTAATAACAGAATTTTGCAAATACTTGATATCATACGGATATAAAAATATTTATTATGAAGACAAAGTATTTCACATAGTTAGTAATTATAACCCTATTATTTTTAATGATGAAGAAATAAAAAAATTATTTAAAACTATGGACGAATACGCTACATCTAGTAGTGATAAATTTCATCAATTAAACTATACATATTCTATATTATTTAGATTAGTTTATTCATGTGGTTTAAGAGCTTCAGAGGTACTAAAATTAAATGTTAATGACATAAACTTTGAGGAAAATACTGTTAAAATAATTGATTCTAAAAATCATATTTCAAGAGTAATTATATTCTCAGATTCCATGAAAAAATGTTTAATTACTTATATTAACAAATTTAATATAAATAGTATTTTATTTTCTAATAAAAAAAATGAATATATTAAATATCACACATTAATGAAATATTACAATAAAATTATTGAAATGGCTAATTTAAATCAAAATGCAACAATTCATTGTTTAAGACATGTTTTTGTAAATAAAGCATTTAATCAAATGCTAGAAAGAGGATATGATGAAAATACTATTACTCTATATTTACATAAATATTTAGGTCATAAATCCATACATGAAACAGAATATTATCTTCATTTTACTGATTATAATAAAAATAAACTTATTAATATTAATGATTATTTTTCTAAAAAAATGTATAAAGGAATTATTTAAAATGAATAACAGATTTAGTAAATTAGTTCAAACTTTTTTAACAAGTTATATTATCGGAGAATGTAATTATTCAAATAATACTAAAGCATCTTATTCAACTACATTTTACTTATTTATTCAATATTTAAATAACCAATATAATATTAAATCAAATAATATAGAAATAGAATCAATTAATAAAGATACAATATTAAATTTCTTAAATTGGCTTGAAAATGAAAGACATGCATCAATATCTACTAGAAATCAACGTCTTGCTGCGCTTAAATCATTTTATAAATTTGTACAAACAAATGAGCCTGATCTTTTTAATACATGCTCACTAATTTTAAGTATTAAAAATAAAAAGGATCCTAAGAAAATCATATCATATTTTTCAGAAGACGAAATAAAAATAATAATAAATTATTTAAACTCACAAAAAAACTTAAAATATCTAACTATTATATGTGTTTTATATGACACAGGTGCAAGAGTATCAGAACTTATAAACATTAAAATAAATGATTTAAATTTATCAGAAAATGCTAGTATAAAATTACATGGTAAGGGTAATAAAGTAAGAATAGTACCAATAAGTAAAGAATTAGTTTCGTTAATTAATAAATATTTAAAAGAAGTATATATAAATTATAATGATTTTTTGTTTTATTCAAATCAAAAGAAAAAATATAACAGAAAAAGTATTAATTATATTTTAAATAAAATAGTTCAAGAATTAAAAGTGTTATATCCATTAAATTTTCAAAGAAATTATTCGCCTCATAGCTTAAGACATTCTAAAGGAACTCATTTATATAATAATGGAACACCTTTATTATATATAAAAGATTTTTTAGGTCATTCATCAGTCACTACAACTGAGATTTATGCTACCCCAGATTCTAAAAAACAAAGAGAACAAATTTTAAACAATGCAAAAGAGATTAAAATTAAAAATAAATATACAAATAAGAAAAAAGATGATTTAGACAATTGGTTAAAAAATAACATGAAATAATATAAATATTATGTCTAAAAAAACAAAAGAAAAAGTCCATAAAATTGGGCTTTTTACATTGATCCTAGACATAATAAAAAACTAGACATAAAA
>CALVXO010000064.1 GCA_944371325.1 uncultured Bacilli bacterium
GCTCTTGGTGTTGAATTTATGTGAGAAAACATTAAATCTAAATCTTCTTGAGTTAGTTTATCTAAGTTTCTTTTGTTCGGTAAAATATTTCTAACAAGATTATGATTGTTTTCAACATGAGGTTTTTGGTCTGGTCGTTGAGGATCACAATAGAATATATGACCTCTGGCTTCATCTGTTTGATAGTTGTTTTCAAATAAATCGTATTTCTCGAATTCTGAACCTCTGTCTGTAAGTAATAATGAAAAATGAGTATAATAATCATCTTCTAGTAGTTCTTGGAGTTTATCTAGTGTACTTGCCATTGATACAGAAGTTCTTTCTTTATGTAGGAAACCTATCATTAAACCTGTATTTTCAAATATAAAAGTTTGAATAAATGGACCGGATTGACTATTGTAAACAGTATCCATTTCAGTAGTATGTTCAAAAGGATGAGTCTTTGCATATTCTAAATAATCTTTGTATTCTCGACCTTCATAATTAATAGGTTGTCTTCTTTTCTTTAGTTTTTTTGATTTAATTCTTCTTTGAACTTTTTTCTTTAGAGAAAAATTATCTATCCCAAATTCTTTAAAAAGGCCCATTTCTATGTAAGTATATAATGTTTTAGAACATTGAGAAATCTCTTTATGATTTTCTAGTATTTGGTATATAGTTTGACCTTTATCTAATAGTGGTTTGATAATGGTGGCAATTTGTTTTAATTCTGGATAATCCAAATTAACACCAACACGAGAATCCACAAGAGTATATAAATATTGTTCATTGGCTTTATTTGCGTAATAGAAGTATTTATCTAATTTACACTTACTGATATTAGGACAACAATTACAAGCTCCAATATTACGGTCTCTTCTCGAACAAGATGGTTCTTGATATCTTTGGCATTTCTTAATACATCTATGGCATTCTTTTAAATGAATACAAATACTGTCTGCATTAAATGTGTTACGAGGTTTTAATTTTCTATGCTTTAAAATTTCTTTTGAAACAGTTGAAATATTACGATTAATTTTTTTAGCAATTTGAGTTTTAGATAAACCATGAATAATACCTAATTCGATATTTTTTCTATCTTCTAAAGAAAGATGTGTAACATATTTTTTATTCATATATAACTCCATTTCCTCAGAAACACTTGCTTATTTAATTATACCAAATTGATGTAAGTCTTACAATTAGTATAGTGTATAACTTAAATATATTATTTAATATTTAAACTTGATTTTACTTTTACAATTCACTAAAATAAAAAATATGGTGAATTGTAAAAGTAAAATATAGTTTGTAAAACTAACGTCTATTGTAAGATTAATATCTAAAAATAGGCGTTTTTTTAATGTAAATATATTGAAAAATACGATAAATTAGTGTAAAATTAAAATAGATTTTAAGAAAAATTTGCATAACAAATAAGCAAAATCGATTTAGATTTTTTAAATGTAAGACTAACATCTACTTTGCTTAGTAATGGTTCTACAGAACCTATTAAGTTAATGCAAGTGTTTCTGATTTAAGTGTTTTATTTAATTTTTAAAAGGTATGGTTGTAGTGTGACCATATCTTTTTCAATCTTTTGTATGTTAAGTTTCTTTAGTACCCTATCATCGTAAAAATAGGTAAATACTTCATAAGGTGTTCTTCCTCCTAAACTAGCTCTTGGTGTTGAATTTATGTGAGAAAACATTAAATCTAAATCTTTTTGTGTTAGTTTATCTAAGTTTCTTTTATTCGGTAAAATACTTCTAACAAGATTATGATTGTTTTCAACATGAGGCTTTTGGTCTGGACGCTGAGGATCACAATAGAATATATGACCTCTGGCTTCATCTGTTTGATAGTTGTTTTCAAATAAATCGTATTTTTCGAATTCCGAACCTCTGTCTGTAAGTAATAATGAAAAATGAGTATAATAATCATCTTCTAATAATTCTTGAAGTTTATCTAGTGTACTTGCTATTGATACAGAAGTTTTTTCTCTATGTAAAAAACCTATCATTAAACCTGTATTTTCAAATATAAATGTTTGGATAAATGGACCGGATTGACTATTGTAAACAGTATCCATTTCAGTAGTATGTTCAAAAGGATGAGTCTTTGCATATTCTAAATAATCTTTGTATTCTCGACCTTCATAATTAATAGGTTGTCTTCTTTTCTTTAGTTTTTTTGATTTAATTCTTCTTTGAACTTTTTTCTTTAGAGAAAAATTATCTATCCCAAATTCTTTAAAAAGGCCCATTTCTATGTAAGTATATAATGTTTTAGAACATTGAGAAATCTCTTTATGATTTTCTAGTATTTGGTATATAGTTTGACCTTTATCTAATAGTGGTTTGATAATGGTGGCAATTTGTTTTAATTCTGGATAATCCAAATTAACACCAACACGAGAATCCACAAGAGTATATAAATATTGTTCATTGGCTTTATTTGCGTAATAGAAGTATTTATCTAATTTACACTTACTGATATTAGGACAACAATTACAAGCTCCAATATTACGGTCTCTTCTCGAACAAGATGGTTCTTGATATCTTTGGCATTTCTTAATACATCTATGGCATTCTTTTAAATGAATACAAATACTGTCTGCATTAAATGTGTTACGAGGTTTTAATTTTCTATGCTTTAAAATTTCTTTTGAAACAGTTGAAATATTACGATTAATTTTTTTAGCAATTTGAGTTTTAGATAAACCATGAATAATACCTAATTCGATATTTTTTCTATCTTCTAAAGAAAGATGTGTAACATATTTTTTATTCATATATAACTCCATTTCCTCAGAAACACTTGCTTATTAATTATACCAAATTGATGTAAGTCTTACAATTAGCATAGTGTACAACTTAAATATATTATTTAATATTGTAACTATATTTTACTTTTACAATTTACTTGAATAAAAAAATATTAAAAAAATTTAAAAAATCTATTGACTTAAAGTTAATCATGTGGTATCATATTACTTGTACGAAGGAAATTAGTTAAGAGGTAGCAATTATACGAAAAAAACATCAATAACTAGTTTTTTATTTTGCCTTAAAAACATCCTGAAAAAACTTGAAA
>CALVXO010000065.1 GCA_944371325.1 uncultured Bacilli bacterium
ATATTCTTTAAAACCTAAAATACAAAAATGGATTAAAGCTATTATTTACTAAACTTGCTGTACATAGTAATAGCACTGCTATAAAGCAAAGACTTGTACAAACTGAGGTTAGTATTTCTTTTCTATTACTTTTGTTATTTGCTTTTGCGTTACGTGGTATTTCTATTTTTTCTTCTATCGTTATTCCAACATTTTCTTTAACTTTCTGATTGTTTTTTACAAACAATTTCTTTAATGGCACACTACATATTATACCTATCAAAATAATTATTATATAATTTTGTAGATAATAAATTGCTTCTGGGTTTGCGAAGCTTACACCATTTAGTCCAAACATTGAACTTAAATATGTTCCAATTTGTCCTAAATCTTCAAATGCAAAAATAACCCAACTAATCAATACTAAAAATATAGTATATAAGTGTCCAAAAAGCTTTGGCAATTTTTCTAAAACTTTAAACATAAACAATTTCTCTATAATTAATATTACACCAAAATATAATCCCCAAAGCACAAAATTCCAAGAGGCTCCGTGCCAAGCACCAGTTAAAGCCCACACAATTAAGATATTTCTAATTTGTTTCGGCAAACCTTTTCTATTTCCGCCTAATGGTATATAGATATAATCTCTAAACCAACTACTTAAAGTTATATGCCATCTTCTCCAAAATTCTGTAATACTTTTGCTGATATATGGATAGTTAAAGTTTTCGTCAAAGTCCATTCCAAAAATTTTTGCAAGTCCTATTGCCATATCTGAATATCCACTAAAATCAAAATATATTTGTAATGCAAATGATATTATTCCAATCCAAGATAATAGGACCGACATTTCTCCATAGCCATATGTTTCTATAACATTCCACAGTGCTCCTACATTGTTTGCGATTAAGACTTTCTTTCCAAGCCCAACAATGAATCTTTTCATTCCAATTGAAAAGTTGTCTAAACTTATTTTTTTATCTACTAATTCTTCATCAACTGTTTCGTATCTTACAATTGGTCCTGCTATGATTTGTGGGAACAATGTTGTATATGTTAAGTAGTTATAAAAACTTTTTTCACATTTTACAGTTCCTCTGTATACGTCTATTATGTAAGATAGTGATTGAAAAGTATTAAAAGACACACCAATTGGAAGCGGAATATTTAAAAGTGGAATGTTTAATCCCGTTATTCCGTTTATGCTAGATATGATAAAATCTGCATATTTAAAGAAGAATAGAATAAGTAGATTTACTCCTACATCTATCCATAAATATAATCTTTTTTTACTTTTATTTTCCCAATTTGCATTTATTTTATTGCCGCACCAAAAATCCATTACTGCTAAAATTAGCATTATTGGTATATATCTAATTTCTCCCCACGCAAAAAATATAAAACTAGAAATTATCATTACTAAATTTTTAAATTTCTTTGGTACTATAAAATATATTAAGAGCATTATTGGCAGAAATATATATAAAAATACTACACTGCTGAATACCATTTTTTTCTTGTATGATATATTTAATAACTTAAATAACCATACACTCCTTTCTTCATTTATTTTTATATTAATATTTAGTATAATCTAAATGTGGTAACTGTGGACTTTTGATTTTTCTTATAGCTTTGACTATTTTAAGGAGTGTATTGCCACAGTTTCGTTTTTAATTATTTATTGGTTGGATAAGTCTTTGAATTTTTATGTCTAGCAAGGATATGAGGACGAATACTAGTGGAAGTTGTCACAGTTATTAATATACTTGAAAGGTGGTACTTTTTATGTTTTATGTTGGAATTGATATTGCTAAAAATACTCACTGGGCTTCTATTATCTCCTCTGATGGAGAAATTGTAAAAGAACCTTTTTCGTTCTCTAATGATAACAGTGGTTTTCAAAAATTTATTTCTAATCTAGATTCTTTAGATAAAACAAAGATACTAATTGGTTTAGAATCTACTGCTCATTACGGCGAAAATATCATTTCTTATTTATTCAATTTGAATTACAAGATAGGACTTATTAACCCTATTCAGACAGCTCATCTTCGTAAATCAAATATTAGAAAAACTAAGAATGATAAGGTTGATACTTACATAATTATCAAAGCTCTAACTTTGGGTAATTACTCTCTCATCACTTCTAGAGATATCAACAATTTAAAACTCAAAGGCTTATGCCGTTCACGTCGTAACTTAGTTACTATGAGAAGTAAATCTAAAATTCAATTAGTATCTTATTTAGATCAGATTTTTCCTGAACTTTCTCAGTTCTTTAAAGGAAATATCCATCTAAATGTATCTTACCAATTATTGAAAGAATATTCAAGTCCTAAACAAATTTCTTCTTTGCATTTAACTAAACTTTCTAATATTCTTCACGATAATTCTCATGGTAGATACGGAAAACAAGATGCTATTCGTTTACGTGAATTGGCTAAATCTTCTGTTGGTGTTGATAATCCTAGCTTATCTTTACAGATCAAACATGCTATTCTACAGATTGAACTTTACAATGAGCAAATTGCCGAAATTGAGGCTCTTTACAAGTCTATTTTAGATGAAATGGATTCGCCTATTTTAACAATTCCTGGAATGTCTTACAATCAAGCTGCTGTTATTGTTGGTTGTATTGGTGACATTAATCGCTTTCAACATTCTTGTCAACTACTTGCTTATGCTGGTTTAGACCCATCTGTCATTCAGTCTGGTAATTTTCAAGCAAGGTCTACTAAAATGTCCAAACGAGGCTCTGGAATGCTCAGATATTCACTTGTTTACTCTGCTCATAATGTTGTAAAGAACAACAAGACTTTTAGAGATTACTATGAACTTAAACGTTCTCAAGGTAAATCTCATTATTGTGCTTTAGGACATGTTGCTCATAAATTAGTTCGTGTCATATTTAAATTGTTAAAAGATAATGTTACTTTTAACTTAGATTAACTAAATATTTAATTTTCAATGTTTTCATCCGTTTTTAAAAAATTAATTAAAAACGTTTATTAAAGTTGACCCTTATTCTGTGAAATTTTTTTTTAATTTTTTCAAAAATCTATTGACTTTTCATAGTTGGTCTCCTT
>CALVXO010000066.1 GCA_944371325.1 uncultured Bacilli bacterium
GGAAAAAGAAATAGCGAATATTTTTATATTGAATGTAAAGGTAAGTCTTATGCAAAATCTGCCAAATCAATTAATAGAGAAGGATGGCTTAATGCATTAGGACAAATAATAACGAGAATGAATGTAAAGAGATATTCTATTTCTAAAGAAGATGGTAAAATAACTGGAATAAACCATGCTTATAAATATGGCTTAGGATTATATTGGGAGTCAGCTCAAGTTGCTTTAAGAAGAATACCAAAAGAAGCTGCGGAGGTGCTATGCTTACATATTTTTTCAGTTAATGATAAGCGAGATGTTAAATTTTTTACACCAAGTATGTTTGGGAAGGACTATTCGAATGAATACTTTATCTAATTAAGTTTAGGAGATGATAAAATTATGATTTATATTACAGGTGATACACATTCAGATTTTACAAAATTTACTGAAGAACAATTTCCAATTCAAACTGAAATGACAAAGGATGACTATGTAATAATTTGTGGCGATTTTGGTGGAGTATGGACATTTGAAGAAGAGAGCAGTCGTGAAAAAGAAGCTCTAGATTGGTTAAATAATAAAAACTTTACTACTTTATTTGTCGATGGAAATCATGAGAATTTTGAAAGATTATATAGATACCCAGTAAAAGAATGGCATGGAGGAAAAGTACATAAAATAAGAGATTCTGTTATTCATTTAACGCGTGGGGAAATATATGATATAGACAATAAGAAATTTTTTACTTTTGGTGGTGCAAGATCACATGATATACGAGATGGAATATTAGATATAGATGAATATGAAAAAATATATGAGTATAGAAAAAGAGGAGCATGCTTTAGAATAAGAGATTATTCATGGTGGGATTTAGAATTACCAACTGAAGAAGAAATGAATAATGGAATAAAAAACTTAGAAAAAGCTAATTATAAGGTTGACTATATTATTACTCACTGTTGTCCAACTAGCATTCAAACATCATTAAATCCATCTTATACAAAAGATATTTTAACAGATTATTTACAAGAAATTTCAGAAAAATGTGAGTTTAAGAAATGGTATTTTGGACATTATCATGATTATAGACAAGTTAACTCACAGTTTACATTGTTATATGAAAATATAGTACCATTAGAATTTTATAGTATTTTTGAATAGAGAGGTGATATCAATGAGCAAATATACAGATGATGATATTAGAAATAAATCTAAAATAACCTGTCAAATTGCAGGGGATTATCTAGGAATTTCAGCCAATGCAGTTTCAATTGGGATGAGAAATAATTTATTACCAATAGGTTTTGCAGTTCATAACGAAGAAAATGATAGAGGATTTTCGGAAAGCTGGTCATACTACATAATTGCTGAGAGATTAATTGCATATAAATATGGAAAAATATCTGAAATTAGAGTTCAGAACATTGAAAACAATTTAGAAACTATAATAAAAGAATTCGAATCAATGAAAAATGAATTACTTTTTATATTAAGCGAAAACGCAGAACAAGAGAATTAGAGTTATATGAATATGCGTTTTCGCTAGGAAAGTATAAAAATAAAGAAAAGAAATATGAAGGAAAGGAAGATGTTTATGGATAATTTAACTATGAAATTTGAAAGAAAAAAACTGTATGATGAAATTTGGGATATTTCATTAACAGGTGTCTCTAAAAAATATGGATTAAATTATACAAAATTAGTACAAGTATGTAAAGAAAATAATATTCCATATCCATCTTCAGCATATTGGACTAAGAAGAATATGGGACTAGATTACTCAACAGAGATTGTTGAATTGCCAGAAGCAGAAGAAAAAGAAATTGAAGTTCCATTAAAAAATACGGGATTGTTAATTGATGAAAAAGTAAGTGATAAAGACAAATTTATTAAAGAGTTCAATTTCTTAAATTTCTTAGAAGAAGATGAAAAAAAGAAGGTAGCTGAAGTTATTTATGAGTTAAGTGTAGATAAATACAAGAGAAATCATAAAGTAATTGTTGAATATAAAAATAAGAAAAAAGAAGAACGAAGAGAAGAAAGAAAAGCTAATTATTTTAATCCTTATTATAATATTCATAATTATGTAGAAAAGGGATATTTTGCCAATATATCAAAAACACAAAAAGATAGATGTATGAAGATATTAAGTGCAATTTATTTTGCAATAGAGGAATTAGGGGGAAAAGTAAATAATGATTTTTCACTATATGTTCGTGATGAACATGTTACTATTGAAATAGAAGAGTTACAAGATAAAGTAACGCACGAATTAACCAAAGAAGAGGCAAAAAAACTATTAGAATATGAGGAATCTCAAAAGAGACATACATATGGATATAAGCCTAATATAAGAAAGTATGATTATGTTTATAATGGTAAATTAAAAATAACCTGTGGCAATAGAAAATACATAAGAGAAAATGATAAAATAAGACTGGAAGATAAACTAGGAGATATAATAATAAAATTATATGAACAGTCTGAAGAAACGAAAAATGAAAGATTAGAAAGAGAAGAAATTGCAAGAAAGCAAAGAGAAGAGGAAGAAAGAAAAGAAAAAATCAGAAATGCCAAAAAGAAAGAAGTAGAAAAAATTAAAGAGTTGATAAATTGTGCAGAGGATTATAAAATAGCATGTGAGATAAGAAGTTATATTGGTGCTATTTCTAAAAAAGAAAATTTAACAGATGAAATAAAAGAATGGATTAATTGGGCTAATAAGAAAGCAAATTGGTTTGATCCTACTATTGACGAAGAAGATGAACTTCTTGGAAAAAGAGAACATGCAGAATCTATGGATAATAAAAATAATAAATTAGATAAATATGGTTCATATTATGATTGGTATTAGGAAAATAAGCAGACTCTAAATGGAGCCTGCTTTACCTTTATTACTTTTTCTTATGTGTATGTTTTGGTTGCCTTTGAGATAAAGCAGAGCCAGCTACAGATTTTGTAGTTTTTGAAGTTCTACCATCTTTCAAAAGTCTTGAAGCTTTTGAAGCAACACTTGAACTTGTTTTCTTACAAGCCATAATT
>CALVXO010000067.1 GCA_944371325.1 uncultured Bacilli bacterium
ATCCCCGAAAATCGGGAAATAACTCATAATATTTTATTTCTCATCATTTTCGGGAACTTACTTTTGAATTTAATCATCTTGTATGTTTTCTTGTATTTTTTCTTGTATGTTGTAATTTATTTTCATTCCTAAAAATTAATATTTTTTCATGTTTTAGGAATAGAATATATAAATTCTTTTAATATTAGCCTTTAATTTAACCCTTTATAACACCACTACAGCTTCATTATAAATTATTAGTATTATTTATCATATTACCTTATTATGTCTTTTAAAATGAATATTAGACTATAAAAAACTATTATTCTTGAATAAGTTCATATATTCCTGCAAATAAAAAGTATATGAATTAGATGGATATTCATATTTAACAATATCATCTAATTCATATACTAATATAAAATTAATATTTAAATTTCTAACCCTATTTAATACTTTATCTAATACTTTAGAAGGAAAACCTACATGATAGTTTTTAAAATTATAACTAGTTAAGAAATGAATGATTAAAGCATCACCATAAAAACAATTCCAAAAGTTACCACTTATAAATGTTAATATCAAAACTGATAAATATGTCAAAGTTAAAAGTTGATAGTTTATCAGTTTTTTTATATCTTTTGATATACTTATAATATCTCATCATAAGAAGGAGTTGAAGTAAGTATGAGAAAAGATATAACAGTAGAAAAATTAAAATTAGGAGGAACAAAAGTGAACAAAACACAACTTGCTAGACAATATGGTTGTTGTTGGGAAACAATCGATAGAAGATTAAATCCAGAAAAGTATCAAAAAGAAAAAAAGGAAAGAATTTATACATCTATACTAGATCCCTTTAAACAGTTGATTGATCAAAAACTAGAAGAAAATAATATCCCAGCTACAGGAATTTATTATCTTTTAAAATCTAAATACAATTTTAAAGGAAAATATGGAATAGTAAGAAAATATGTAAGTACTAAAAAAGAAAATATAATTACTAATCTAACTATTCGCTTTGAAACCATTAAAGGTTACCAATCTCAAGTAGACTGGAAAGAAAAATTGAAATTACATGATTCATCAGGGTGTGAATATAAAGTAAATATATTTCTAATGGTTTTAGGTTATTCCAGATATAAATATATTGAACTAACTTTTGATCAAACACAGGAAACTTTATTTAAATGTTTAACTAATGCTTTTAAATATTACGGAGGAACAACAGAAGAAATATTATTTGATAATATGAAAACAATTGTTGATCAAGTAAAAAGCAATTATACCCAAGTAGTAATTAATGCTAAAGCTAATCAGTTTGCCAAAGATGCAGGGGTTCAAATTATTACTTGTAAACCTTACAGACCAAGAACTAAAGGTAAAGTAGAAACTCTTGCTAAAATAATGAATCGATTAAAAGCATTTGATTATGAATTTAGTGATATGAAAGAATTAAATCATGTTGTTAAAAAACTAAATTACGATTTAAATTATGAAGAAAAATCACAAGCGATTAATGATATACCAATTAATTTATTTCAAAAAGAAAAAGAATATTTAAAACCAGTGAATGATGAAATATTAGAAAATTATAGTCTTATACAGAAGACTTATAAAGTAACACACGAATCTATGATTTCATATCAAGGAATTAAATATTCTGTACCTATACAGTATATAGGTAAACCTATTACTGTAAAGGATAAGGATAACGTTATCCACCTATATTATAACAAAGAATTTATCTGTTCGTATCAGAAAAATAATCAATTTAAATATAATTATAAAGAAAAAGACTATATTGATATATTAAAACACAGCAGTTTTAATAATAAAACAGAACAAGAACTACATGAATATATCAATAAAAATTTATATTCATTAGATAAAATATTTATAGATAAAGGAGAAGAAAATGATAGAAGAAATTAATAAAAATTTAGAACATTTAAGTTTAGAAAGAATTAAAGAAATATTACCAGAGTATATTCATAAAACATCTAAGAATCCACCACCATTAAGTGAATCATTAAATTATTTATTAAATGAAGAAATTACTTTTAAAAATGATCGAGCATCATTAGGAATTATTAAAGCAGCCAACTTCCCATTTAGAAAAACACTAGATGATTATGATTTTTCCTTTCAACCTTCTGTAAGTGAAAATCAAATAAGAGAATTAAGTAATTTATCTTTTATTGAAAATCACGAAAATATAGTATTTATAGGAAATTCAGGAGTAGGAAAAACACATTTAGCAGTAGCATTAGGAATAGAAGCAGCTAAACATAGAAACAGTGTTTATTTTATAACCTGTCATAATCTTATGACAAAATTAAATAAAGCCCAAAAAGAAAATAGATTAGATAAACAACTTCAACATTTAGCTCAATACAAAGTATTAATTATTGATGAGATAGGATATCTACCAGTAGATCATCAGGGTTCCAATTTATTCTTTCAATTAATTGCTAGAAGATATATGAATAAATCAACCATAGTAACAACAAATATGCCCTTTTCCAGATGGGGAGAAGTATTTAGTGATAATACTCTTGCTAGTGCTGTATTAGATAGATTATTACATTATTCTCATATTATTAGAATAACAGGAAATTCATATCGAATAAAAGATAAAATAGTTGAATCAGATAGTAGAAGCAATGAATACAATGAATAAAATACTGAGTATTTAACTTTATGCCGAGAAAACTTCTTGATCAATAGGCAAATAAAATTCGTCATGCTGAAAAGCAAGGCAATACTATCATTTTGCCTTGCTTCAAATACTAAAAGAATTTTATTTGGGTTCCTGTTGTCAAGAAGGAAATTGGAATAAATTAAATATAAATTACACTTAAAAATCATAAGGTTTTAACTTTGACATTTTCTTAAGTTTTGATATTGACATTTACACCACTTTTAACAAATATTATATAATCTTTATATCTTCCTTTAACTATAAAATATTTTTGTTTCATATTCATTACCT
>CALVXO010000068.1 GCA_944371325.1 uncultured Bacilli bacterium
GCACCATTAGAACACCAAGTGTTTGAGTAAATCAGAACTTGGTGTTTTAATTTTTTTAATAATTTAATTATTGCTCCAAATACAACTTATTTCTGAATTTTTATTAATTCGTTTGCAATTCTACAAGTTAAATGTGTTTTACCGACTCCATGTGGACCGTAAATTGTGTTACTTTTTACAGAAAATGTGCTATAATATCTATTAATAAAGAGAAAGGAATTGAATTATGGGGAATATAGAAGATTATTATAAAAATACAGAAAATGCTTTACCACATCCAATGGTTAAAAAAATTATAAATATGAATATAAAACCAGAAAATGCTATTGATTTGGGATGTGGTGCAGGCAAAGATACAATCTATTTAATAAAAAATGGATGGAATGTTTTAGCAATAGATAAAGAAGATACCGAACAAATTATATCTAGTAAATTAGATAATGAGGAAATTAAAAAATTTAGATTTACTAGACAAAATTTTGAAAACATCAAATTAGAAAAAACTAAACTATTAGTTGCCAATTTTAGTATTCCTCTTTGTAAAAAAGATTGCTTTAATCAATTTTGGAATAAAATAGTTGACAGTATTCTTAAAGAACGGTTATTTTGTGGGGAATTTTTTTGGATTAAATGATTCATGGGCAAAAATAAAAAAAGAAATGACATTTTTATCTAAAGAACAAACATTAGATTTATTTAAAAATTCTTTTGAGATAATACATTTTAATGAAATTGAAAAAGATGGAAAAACCGGACTGGGAAAAATGAAACATTGGCATATTTACAATGTTATTGCAAAGAAAAAATAGTATAAAGAAACAGAAAAAAGTCTCATAGAGACAATTCGTCTGTTTCTTTTTCTAATTCATATTCAATTTGCTTTTCTGGATTAATAAAAGTATTAGTTTCTTTTTGAAAATCTCTAATAAGGCTATCCTCTTCATTAATGGCAAACTTTTTACAAATCCAATGTATAAACTTTTCAGCTTTATCAATAAGATTAACTTGTATTTCCATATTCATAACCAATATCATGGTTAAAGCCTAATATAAATAAGTTTTGCAATTCATCATCTTTCAACTGCTAATGAATGATTTAATCTATTATTATCTATCATTTTTGTATTTTTCTCCCATATTTTTTCTAATATATCTTAATGATAATGTCGCTTACTTAAAATTTACTTCCTTTAAGAATTCATTCAAAGTAAACTCAGTGTCATATTCATCAACAATGATATATTTAGACTTATTTTCTTCATAAAAACTAATGAAATGATTTAAATCCACAAAGTTACGAAATCTAAAATCTCCTGCAACCTGTACTCCAATATCATATTTATTAATCGGATCGATATAAAATGTTGTTTCATTTGTGTAGTTAGGCTCGTATTGTTTACATTCCTCCATTACATCTTTATTATTGATTGGCAAGATACTGACAATTTTATTGTTAAGTTCTCCATACAAATTATTAAGCCTAGAATTAAACTCTTTCTCTAATAAATTTATCTCTTTAATTATTTGATTAGTAATTTTTTTATCTCTTAAATAATATGTACAAGACATAGGACACCTCCACTATAAATTTTTATTATTATTATCTATAATTTCAAGCTATATAATCATATTATTTTTTTATAGTTTATTGGTTTTCATTAGAGTTTAATTGTTTTATATCAAATCTATATATTGCAATTAGTGCAGCTATTAATTCAATCATTATTGCAATAAGTCCAGTAATTGCTAATACTCTAATATTATATACAATAAAAAGAGTACAAGAAATAACTTCAGTACATCTAATTAACTTTAAATTACCATACCATACAGCAATACTATAAAGAACAACTGCAAGCATCGGCAATAAACTTATTGTTCTAATATAACTTATTAGTAAAAATACTATCATTAAAATAACTATTATTATCAACCAATGAATAGGTACTTTTTTATTATTATATTTATTAAAAATAAAATTTCTTACCATACATGTTAAGTTCATTAAACTACCAGTATAAGCTCCTAAGAAAACATATTGTAGCGCATACAAAAAACTAGAAATAATTTGATATTTTAATAATAACTTTTTTTCATTTTTTTGAAAACTTAACATCAAAATAATTAATGCTAATATGCCTATAATTTGCGCAATTATAAAATTTATTGTCATATGTTTTCCTCATTTCTCATACTATTTTTATTTCTGACTATTTTTAGTATATATATGTAAAAATTGGTCAAAAAATGAAAAAATTATGTTACAAATTCATAATCATCAGTAGGAAGTTTTGCACCACTTCTTTTTAATAGTTCAAAATCATCATATTCTGTCATTCCATATGTTGCTAAAATTTCTTTAATCTCTGGTCTTGTTGGCTCTGGTAATCTTGCTGCAAAATTAGCAAATAATTTTGGATTATCATATAACGCATTAATTTGCGGAAATGCTACAAGTAGTTTAAAACCTGCTTTTTGTGCCTCTTTAACATTTTCTAAAATATATTTAAAATAAAATGTATTTCCTTGTTTATATAATTCTGCAACTTTATATTTATTGCCTGTCTTTACATCTGTCCATACTAAATATACTAAATCTTTTTCCATTTTTATACCTCACTATCTAAATTATATATCTCAATAATTCTATTTCTTCTATCAATTATAAATTTTTTTAATAATTTCTTCATTTGCTTACTTATAATATTATCATCAAAATTACTTAGAATAGCATTAATTGATTGCTCAGTTACATTTTTCTTAATATTTATTACAAAATTAACCGTTGACTCATAATACTCATTCCTTAAATTTTTAATCAATTCAAAATGTCTAATCGGTCGTATACTATTCCAACCTATAGCTGATTTTGATTTCGTATTTATAATAGATTCATATCTCATTTTATCTTTTAAAATTTTTTCAATATCACTTTCATTTATATATGAACATAG
>CALVXO010000069.1 GCA_944371325.1 uncultured Bacilli bacterium
TCCATCATCAACATATTCTTTTACAAAACATAAATCATTCTCCTTTACATATCTTTGCAAAATATTCCTTTGATTACCGATACTTTCGCTTTCTTGCTTGTCGCCATCTTCTCTAGACAATCTTATATACATTCCAACTTTAAAGTTCTGGCTTTTTAAATCTAGCATCTGACCTCCTATCCGTAATCATCTACAATTAAATTGTAATATGTTTAAAATTATTTTGCAATAATATGTAATAATTACTTAGTTTTTATTTTTAAATTTTCTAAATAATCTTTAAAAATTAATCCTATTGTTTCTTTCACATCCTTTTTTTCTTCTGTAAATATACAATATGTATTAAATTCTAGCCCACTACATTTTGTCTTTTTATTATCTTTACTCATATTCACATCATCTCCAAATTAAATATCTAATACAGAATATTAAAGAAAATGGCTTGTTATGACACTTAAATAAGTGTGTTTGTCAATGTACTCTAACCACTTCTATATATAAGCCCACTTTTCATAGTAAAAGCGAAGCTGTTTTTATAATTTTTTGCATAAAAAAGACACCCAATAATGTTTTCACACTATTAGGTGTTATCTTAAGCAACTTTTTGCTAACACTTTTTCTTAATTAATCTATCTGTGTAATGCCTCTGTCATCACACTTTCTTTGTATATTTTATATGCATTTACATATTTTGTCAATATTTACTGGAAAAATTTTTATAATTTTATTGTTTGCTATTATTTTCATTCAATAATTTTGTTTCTCCTTGAATTTTTTTCCATTCTTCTTTCTTAGGAAATGCTGACTTTAACTCTTCACTAGCATTTAATGATGGATATAATTCTACTCCCATATCTAAAAGTTCTATCATTGTAGTCATACAATGCACAATTTTTGACTTATCTTCTTCTGAAATTTCACCTTGTTTAGGCATTTCTATATTTTCAAATTCTTTTATGTATTGTTCTTTATGATCTTTTTCTAGCTCTTTTTGTATATTTTGTAATGTTTGTTCTGATGTTTCTTTATCTAGTTTCATCTTTTTAATTATATATTCCAAATCCATTTGTTTTATGGTTCTATTTTGTATCCTAATATCATTACATTTTTTTATAAAATCTGCAATCCAATTTAATGTTTTAGCTGCAATTGGTGCTCCTGCTAATATAACTGATAATATAAACCAACTAGATCCAACATCAACTCCAACAAAATTAATTTCTTTATAAGTCTCTCTTAAAATTGGACATTGATTAAATACAAGATTTAGTCCTTTAACTATTGTATTTAAATCATCTAATTCTTTTAAATTACTTGGCAATTTTACATATAAATAATTTTCATCGTCAGAATCATCTATATCTCCATTTTGCATATTGATTATCGCCTCACATTTTGCCTTTACTATATTAAAAAAATTTAAAAATTTTGGATAATCACTTATTATTATAGCTGTAGTTTCAGTTGTAGCCATAAAATTTGCTCCCATATTAAATATATCTTTTACTGAATCACCCATAAATTTAAATTCATTTAATTTATATAAAGCTCCACTAATTTCTCTCCAATTATTTATCTTTTGATAAGTATTACCATTTGAAGAAATCTTTTCATTTCTAATTTTTAATAATTCATAACATTCTTTTACTTGTTCTTTTAATACTGCTGTTCTCATATCGTTTCAATCACTCCTATTAATATGTTTTCTATTTCTATTATGCTATAAATATTCTTTTAATCCATCAACATTTTTATAAACCTTTGTCATTGGATTTCTTTCTGATGCTCGTCCATCTTTATTAAGATTCTCCATATACTCACAATTTCTTATTGCATTATGTATTTTTCCATCTTTTGTAACCTTTTCAAAAATGTCAGCATCATTTTTATTATACTCTCCTAATCCATTCTTTTGAAATTCTTTGCTAAGTTCATCTAGTATATCATCTTTAGAAATATATCTAGTTACTTTCTTTAAATGTGCTAACAACCAAAGTTCAAAATTAGGATTTGACCAACAAGCATTATAATCACAATTTTCTATTGCTTTATTAAATTGCTCATCATTATAGTCATCTTTATCAAATACTACCCAAACTTGTCCATATACTTTACTTGAATAATTGACATATTTTTGAGTGTATTTTACTAAATCTGTAGTATTCCTTCCAGTTCCTTTTACTTCGATATTAGGTATTAAAACATCTACTTTGTTTCCGTACTTCTCATTAATCTTTTTCTTTAATCCGTTAAAGTAATTTGGTTCTGTTTTCTTTCCCTCACATACAATTAAGTAATTGGCTGGTGCGCGCCTTTTACTTCTTAATCTATCTTTTCTTGAAACATTATTGTTTCTCATGACTAATCTCAAATTCTTCTAAAACCGGAATAGCACCATATCTTCCAGTTAAATAATCTTTATTGTATGTTGCATCATTTCTAACTTTTTTACCAGATTTTTTGTCTCCCTCATCATCTAGTATATAATCTGATAGAGCATATAATTCTGATACACCATCTCTGTTTTTTTCAGTAAACCATATTTCATCTCTTCTAAATGTATCTTTATTTAAGTTTACTGTATCATGAGTAGAATATATTAACTGTCCATTACCTATATTCGTTTCACTATTATGGAACAAATTAATAATATATCTTGTTAATAATGGATGTAATTTTGCATCTAATTCATCAATAAATAGTACCATTCCATTTCTTAATGCATCCATAAAGAAATCAAATAAATGAAACATTTTTCTAGTTCCATTTGACTCTAATTCTAGTGGTAATGCTTTTAATTCATTATTCTCTCCTCTATGGATTAATTCAACTTTAACTACTCTATTGTTGTTTTGTACCTCTTCTATTGAATCTGGTGTAGTTTTAATTCCTTCTATTCCAGAATCAAATGTTTTAATAAATCTTAACAATTCTTTTTTATATTTTTCATC
>CALVXO010000070.1 GCA_944371325.1 uncultured Bacilli bacterium
AACAAGTATTATAACAATTATAAACAAATCCATGCCCTGTACCTAACATAATTATTTTTTGCATCATTTAAACCTCCGTTAAAATATAATAAAATTATACTACATATAGCAAATATTTACCATACTTCCATTGAAATTTAATGATAATTCATATATAATATTTCTAGAAAGAGAACATAGTTCATAACTTGTATGTGATTCGATTCAAAAGGTTGTTTTTTTGTTAGCTTTAACTTGATAGGACAAGTGTTAATAGTCAAGAGCTATTAAACGATTATATATAAAAATAAAATTAAGAATTATATGAAGTGGTTTAGAATCATTACCACAAGCGATAGAAATGATAAACAATGTGGAGGGTTAGATTTAAATGCAGATTTTATTAACAAGACATGGACAAACAGAATGGAATGTATTAAAAAAAGTACAAGGAAAAGTAGATATTGAATTAAATGCAACAGGAATTAAACAAGCAGAAGAAACAGCTTTAAAATTAAAAAATACCGCTATAGATATAATTATTAGTTCCCCATTAAAGAGAGCAAGACAAACAGCTGAAATTATTAATAAGGAAACGAATTTACCTATAATTATAGATGAAAGAATTTCAGAAAGAGATTTTGGTGAATTTGAAGGAATGTCAACTATGGATTTTGATTTTAATGCGTTTTGGAGTTACAAACAAAATAATAAATATAATAAAGCAGAAAATATTAGAGTATTTTTTAAGAGAGTATATGATTTCTTAGATGATATAAAAGAAAAATATAAAGGAAAAAAGATATTAATTGTATCACATGGAGGAATTAGTATTCCTATAAAATGTTATTTTAATGGAATTCCAGATATCGATACTTTATTACCATTATGCATAGATAATTGTGAAGTAGCAAGTTTTAATTATGCAGATAGAGATAAACTAAAAGATTAATTTATATGGCACATTTATTTAGATAAAATAGTGTATAAATTTAATAAGTAGTCATATAATATTAATGTCAAATTTAGTTTGACAAGTTAAATATTGTATGTTTAAATATATTTAACTTAACCCTCTACTACTTTTGTAGTAAGACGGGAGCCTAAATGATTTTGGAGAGTTCTATCAACTCTCCTTTTTTAGTACTATAATCATTTCGTAAAGTATTTGATAATTTTTTTATCAATTAAATCAAGTGATTCACTAGATATTTTTACATTTCTTCGTACAATATCCTTAAAAATCCTTTGTTCGCTAATTGTGGTTATTTGATTAATTAAAGCAATACTGTCTTTTTTCATTTTACTAATTTCTTTTTCCATTTTTTCAATATACTTTTGTTCTTTTTCTATTACATGTTGAATGCTAATAGGAATATTTTCTATCTTTTAATTTAAATAAAGAAAAATAAATGCTCCAATAGAATATCAATAATTAGAGAAGACAATGTTATAATCTAGCATTATCTTTGTTCATAATAATTAAAAATCTAAATCTTCTGGATTTGCAATTAAAGTTCTGCAGACATAATATAACTTATTACCATTATCATCTATCTCATAGTCCTTGTCTTTATTTAATTCAGTGTATATAACTGGGCATAATGTTTTACTTTTTTTAATGAATTCAAAGTCATTATTTTTATTATTCTTTATAAATCTATTTTTTTGGTAATCATATTTTAATGAATAGTATCCTACATTATCAAATAAAATTTGACATCTTGATATAATTGCATCATCATTTGTCGCTTTTAAGTATATGTTATTACCATTAATAGCAGGGCATAGTTTTAGAGGCATTCCCTTTAAAAATTTATTTAACATTTTTTTATCATTTGAAAAATATAATCTTAATAATTCATTTTCAGTCATTGCAATAATTGGTACACTAAATTCTTTTATATTATTAAGAGTTGGTTTTAAATTAAACAAATTTGTCACTAATTTTCTCCATTGAATAGCATTTAAATGGTTTAACTTATTTTGTCTAGCTATATCTGAAACTGACATACAATGAAAAGCAAAATTGGTAATTTCATAATCTTTATTTAGTTTTATTACTGAGTCTATTATAGTATCATAGTTAATTTCACAAATAGTCATCTGTACTCTAACATTATATTTATTATTTTTTAAATATTTAATAGTTCTAATAGCATTGGAAAATGATTTGTTATTATTTCTTATTTTGTTATGAATATTCTTATCCATACTATCAAGACTTATTGTTATTTTATCAAGTTTAGATGGCTCAATGTTATCAAGCATTTTTTCATAAATACTAATTGGTGCAAATCCATTAGAAACAATTTTTATTTTTATATTATTTTTTATAGCATATTTCATTATATGATTAGCTACTTCTGGTTGTGTAGTTGGCTCGTTTGCCATTATAAATATTGTATCAATATCAAATTCTTCTTTTATTTTATTTAGTATAATATCTGAATTTTCCTTTGAAATATATTTTTTACCATGATAACTACTATCTATACAACAAAATAAACAATTAAGATTACATGTTTCACAGATGTTATAAGTAATATAAACTTTTCCTTTTAGGTGTTTACTTGGACTAATTTGATTTGACATTGAATTGTAAGAAGAAACTGTCATGTCATCTTTTCTCATTAAATTTTCTGAACTTACCAAAATAAACTTTTCTCCTTTCTATTTTATCAAAGTATAGCAATAGAATATTGTATATTTTATTTTAAAATCCACTTTATTCCCTTTGCCATTCTTAAATCTGCATTTTGAAAATGATTTCCTTCATTTTCTTCATATATTGTTTTTATTCCTTGCTCACTTAAAAATTTTTCTATCTCTTTAGTATTTTCTTCTACTGTTTGTAAAACTTTATTTCTAGCTTTACTTTCCCTATTTCCTAACGAAAAATATATTTGTTTTATATTATTAGATATTCTAGAAAATCTGTATCATTTTAATTCACTTCCTTATCTCTTATA
>CALVXO010000071.1 GCA_944371325.1 uncultured Bacilli bacterium
AATAGGTGTAGGAATAATTTTAATAGTTATAATTGCAATTATAATTACATTAAAGATGTTTAATTCAAAAGATATTTATACAATAACATATTCAGCAACTAATGCTAATTATAAAGTTTTTGAAGAAGGTAAAAATTATGATGTAATTAAAGATAAGGAAAGTTTAAATTTAATTTTAGATAAAGTAAAAAATACAGAATATAAAAATACATTTGATAATAAATTTTTTGAAAATAATAATTTATTAGTTATAGAAGCTGAAATAAATCCAGAATTAAATAAATGCGAAATAAATAATGATAAGGTTGATGTTTTAGTATATGTAGCTTCACCAGTAGTATCTTCAAGTGGTTATAACGTATATCTTGCTAATTTTAACCTGTATCTTATTCCAATAAGCAAAAATATTTCAGATAATAATATTAATGTAGAAGTTACAACATATCCAGATAAAGAATATTAATTTGATTATAGAGAATAAAAAAGAAAAGGAAGATAAATTAATGAATATTGTAAATGAAGAATTAAAATTTAAAATATATAATATTTTAAATTTAGAAAAAGAAAGTGAAATAACCGAAGAAGATTTAAAAGAAGTTAAAAATATATCTTTAAATAGCAAGGACTTAGAACTTAAAGAAAAAAATTTTTCAAAAAAAGATTTTGAGGCTTTAAAACATGTAGAAACATTAACATTAAATAGTTTTAATATAACTAATGATATTATTGAAGGATTAAACAAAATATTAAATTTAAAATTTTTAATATTAAATCATTGCAAATTTACAGATAATACAGCCATAGAAAATAATCTTGAAAAACTTATAATTAATTATCCACATCAACTAAATATTAACATTTTTTCAAATGTTACAAATATTGAAATGATTAAATTAATAAATGTTAATCAAATTGATATTGAAGAATTATTAAGATTCACTTCTCTTAAAAAATTAAGTATATATAACAGTAAAATTCTCTCATTTGAAAAATTAGAAAATATTAATAAATTACAGGAATTAAATTTAGATGGAAGCAATATAGAAGATACAGTTTGTACTAATTTGTTAAATAAAGGTGTAAATATTCATTATTCAGATGAATATTTACCATTTTAAATTATTGATAAAAAGAAAGGTAAAAAATGAAAAATATAAGCAGAAAAGTATTAAGTAATATGTTAGAAGATATTCAAAAAAATGATTTTATTAGTTTTTTAGATATATATTCTGATTATATAAATAGTGAAGAGTTACAATATTTTGTTCGAAATTATAATAAAGCAAATACTAAAAACACTCGAGAATATTTTATGAATAATGCTAAACAAGAATTTAGTAAATTACTTTTTAGAACAATTAGAGAGGATAATACACTTAAAGATTTTACTGATATAGTTAGAGAAGAGGGAATAAGTGATTTATCCTATATAGTTTCACTACATGATAAATATATGGAATTATCAAATAAAAATGAACATGATAGAGCAGTTTCTTTAGCAGAATATCCTAGTGAAATACAAGAAAGATATGTAACACATGTTCCGTGGAGATATTTTAAAAGATATTTTAATTTAGCATCTACAAATGTTCAAAACAGTATATTTAAAGATACCACAGATCCTTTAGAATACCCGTTACCAAGAGAGCTAGATGATGAAAGTTTAGAGAATATAGATAGATGTATAAATCTTAAATGGAAAGATTATCTTGAGCTAAGTGACAATAAATATGAAGCATTAGAACTTTTGGATAGTGATTTGGAAGGGATTTCTGAAAAAGTTGATATTGGTAAATATTTTGAGAAGTTTATAAAAGAAAATTTTGAAGATTTAAATAAAGATAAAGCTGTTTTATCAGAGCATTGGGATAAATATACTGGGGAATGTAAATTAAAATTATTGGGTGCATTAGATATAGAACAAAAAGAAGGGGAAGTTTTTAAGATAGACTATTCTGCACCTACTAGAAATCTTGAAGAACTCTTAGACGTATCAAAAAAATATAAAGTATCATGTGGATTTGTTGTAAAAGATTGTAGTGGATTATCAATTGATAGTATTACTATTTTACAAAAATATTACGGGATAGATATTCATCAAGTACGATTTAGTGATTATGGATTAGATGAAACACAAGAAAAGCCATATACTCTGCAAGAATATATAGATTGTAGAAGAATGATTGATAAAATTATCGAAAATATTGAAAACTACTCTGGTGTTTTGAAGGGATATGATCCAAATAAAGAAAAGAAATTATGTTGTAGAGCATTAAGGCTTATTTCTAATTTGGTTTCATATAATTATGAATATGTTGAAAGATCAGATGCTAACCAGACTACTAAGGAAGAAGATATAATAAATAGAAATTTAATAGGATCACTTTTGCATGGAAAAGCTGTTTGTGCAGGATATGCAGAAACTGTAAGAAATGTATTAAGTTGTATGGAAATTGAAAGTAGAAATGTATCTGCAGATAATATAGATAGAGGAGAACATGGACATGCATGGAATTTAGTAAAATTAGATGGTGAGTGGTATAATGTTGATTTAACATGGGATGCAGATGCACTTGTAGAAGAATTACAACCTAAATATCTTTTGAAATCAGATGAAGACTTTAAAAATCATGATAAATACATACCAAGGCACAAAACAGAAAAATGTAATAGGACAGAGCGTGAAGTATATTATTATTTATTTAGAAGTAGAGTTACTGAAACAACGCAATCTGTAATTACCATGAGAGATATAATTAATGCTAGTAGAGCGAAACAATCAGAGCTAAGCAACAATAATCAAAATGATAATAAAGCAATAGCAAGCAAAGAAAATAATTTAGATGAAGAAATAGATGAAAGATAGGATAAATTATGAAAAACACCAATTAAGGTGTTTTTTCTATTTTTTAT
>CALVXO010000072.1 GCA_944371325.1 uncultured Bacilli bacterium
TGGTATATTAAAATATCTATAGCTTCAAATGTAGCTATAAAATATAAAGGGGATACCCCTATAAAATATTATGGGGATGTTTAAATCCCTTTTTTGATACAATAATATGGTCTAGTTCTAGTTATATAAATAATTATGAATAATGAATTATTGACTTTATTTGATATTAAAGATGATATTGTTGAATCTTTCACTATAGATAATATTGGTACCTATTATGAAATAAATATTAGATTCAAACCATCTGTTGTATGCTGTCCTCATTGCGGTAGTATCCATTTTATTAGTAAAGGTACTCAAAAGAAAAGGTTAGTGTCTACTCCTATTAATGATCAGCCTGTTAAAATAATTACTCATCTTAAAAGATATAAGTGTCTAGATTGTACCTCTTACTTCTCTGATTCTAATCCTATCGCTTATGAGAACTGGTCTTTTACTAAAGTGGCCATTATATCTATTTTAAATAAATTAAAACCATATAACGCAACATATGCATCTATAGCTAGAATGTTCGGTGTTTCTACTACTAGAATTATAGATGTTTTTGATGCCTTTGTACGAATTAAAAGACACAATCTTCCTAAAGTACTATTAATTGATGAATTCCATTTTTCTAGACATACAAAATATAAATATCCTGCTATTCTTATGAATTTTGAAAATAATCTTATCATTGATATTATCGAATCTAGAACACATGATATTATGTCGGATTATTTTTTTAAAATTAATTTAGAAGAAAGAAAAAAAGTCGAGTATATATGTACTGATATGAGCTTTATATTTAAGCCATTATTAAAAACATATTTTCCCAACTCGACTTTATTAGTTGATCATTTCCATGTTACAAAATTTGTTAATGATCAACTTAATAATACTCGAAAAAGAGTTATGCGTAAATATGCATCAAATAAAAAATCTTTAGAGTATAGGTTATTAAAACATAGATACAAATTATTACTTAAATCAAGAAATGATATAGATTTAGAAATATTTAAATATGATAATATATTAGAACATTATGCAACAGAAAACATAATACTTGAACAATTATTAAATTGTGATGAAGAATTAAGACAAGCATATAACGCTAAAGAAGAATATCTGATATTTGATCAGGTAACACAAAAAGAAATCAATAATTGTAATAATAAAAGAATGGAACTAACCAGTCTTATTAAAAGATTTAGACATACTCAAGTAGAAGAAAGTATAAAGGTTGCAGAGACATTAAATAATTGGAAAGAAGAAATACTCAATTCCTTTATATGGATCAATAATAGACGTATATCTAATGGGCCGGTTGAAGGTAAAAATAATTACATTAAAAAGATATTATCTAATGCAAATGGTATGGTTAATTTTAAACGTGCAAGAAATAGAATACTATATTCACAAAACAAATATGAAACATACTCTACAAAAGAACACAAAGACAAAATTAAACGTCCAAGTAATCCAAGAGGAACATATAAAAAGAATAAAAAATAGAATATAAAAAGGAGGAATACTAGAACTAGACATCATCCTAGTACACCTCCAAAAGCGCTCAATATTTTATAGGAATTTTCAATTTATCATTAAAATTCCTCTTAATATTTTATAGCGACTTTCGTAAAAGCGCTTAATATTTTATAGCGCCAAATATTTTGATATATCTTAATCCTAATATTTTACAAATAATAGTAGTGTTATTGAGGAATTTTTTTCTTTTGTGGTTTACTTAGTTCTTCATGAATTCCTTGCATTTTATAATCCAAATTAGAAATAGTTTTCGCACAATCAATTAATTCATCAAGTACTCTTTTAGATACTTCATTGATTGATTTATAACGTAAATGATGTTCCAAGCTAGCCCAGAAATCCATAGCTATAGTTCTAATTTGAATTTCAACTGGAATAGGTTGAACTTTTTCTGCTAAAAATATTGGTATTTCAACTACTAAGTGTAGACTACGATAACCATTTTCTTTAGGATGTTTTATATAATCTTTTTTCTTTAATAACTTAACATCACTTTGTTTTATAAGTAGATCAGCTATTTTGTAAACATCACTAACATAATTACAAACAACACGCACACCAGCAATATCTGTTAAATTAAGTGTAATTGATTCTAAAGAAACTTCTAAACCTCTTTTTTCTAATTTACCAAGAATACTTTTTACTGATTTTAAACGATATTCCATATGATGAATTGGATTATGATCATGTTTAACTTTAAATTCGTCATCAAGAATTTCTAATTTTGTTCTTATTTCCTTAATACCTGCTTCATAAACTTGTTGCAAAGATACAAAATCTTGAAGCGTATCAGATATTTCTTCGTTTGTAACCATAGAAGAAAATGGTTCACTAATTATTTCTTTTTGCATTATTTTATCTGCCATAAGATAACCTCTTTTTTTAAATATTTTGTATATTTTCATCATAGTTGTTAATAATGAACTTGAGGTGAACTAATATGAAAAAAATAATAGTAATTGCATTGATTTTGATGAATGTAGTGAGTGTAAATGCATCTAGTAATATTCCAAAATATAAAATAGTAGCTAATAGTAATAGTGAAAAAGATATTAAAAAGATGTATAAAATTAAAAATGATCTAATTAATGATTATCGTAATTGGGCTAAAGGTGTTGATGATATTGATCAGGTTTTAGCAGATCATCAAAATAATTATGATGCTAGTTATTATAATGGCGAATATAAAATTATTTTAGGAAAAGGAAAAGGTAAAACTCTTACAGGTGAACTAAAAGTTAGTTATTGTACAAGTAGTAAAGAAATAAAAAAGAAGTCATTTTTTGCTGAATTGTTTTCATAAGATTATCGTATTGATAGTCTTTTTTTATACTTTGTTTTAGGTTTAAAATACAGTAATTCGTTAATAATTTAATATGTTAA
>CALVXO010000073.1 GCA_944371325.1 uncultured Bacilli bacterium
CTTCTTATATACAATACAATGATCATTTATGTCTAATAGCTTTTTATAACGAACAGCTTCCATAAATAATTTTGCTTCTGTAGTATCTTTAATATGACATTTTACTTTTCCTTGCTTTAAAATATCTCCATTAGAAGCATATTCCTTATACTTATATAAAAGCATATTTAAAGTTTTAGTCTTTTCTTGAATGGTCCTAATAATAACACAATTTTGTAATAATTCTAATCTAGGAATAGAATTAACATTTATAGATACGGGAACCATATAAATATCAATAACATCATATTCTTCTTGTCTTACAAAATTTTGTTTCTTTAAAAGTTCATCTAATTCAGAGTAAGTACATGTTACTAAAACTGTAATCTCTTGTTCTAACTTCATGATGCTATTTTTACTTTCATCATTGTTTTATATATTTTCTTTAAATTCTCTTTCTTATCATGGTTCATATCAATAAAATTAACATGTAATTGATATCCACTATCAAAACTAAATAATAATTCCACTTTACCAGGCTTAAAATTTATAGCACTAGTAGAAACCGAACGATAAGGAATAATATGAATTTTTTTATAATACACTGCTAAAGTATCACGATCAAATAAAATCATTTTTTTATCCGTAAATACAACATAATCTTTACTATTTTTATATCCCATTAAAATAGTTTCATTATCTTCTACATATTCCTTTGTATAATCCGGCAAATCCATAGCTCCTACTTCCGTTTTAAAATCAAAATATTTAGATAATTCTTTAAATTTAATATATGACATAACTACACTCCCTACTTTATAAGTATACAAAAAAAAGGAATATATTTCAATTCCTTTTTAAAAAAAGCTCTATCTTCTAATTATTATTCACTTTTTTAAAATATTTGTGCATCGTAATTTGAAAAAATTGCCAAAAAAGAGCAAGATATTTCTTTTCTTGGCTCTTTTCATCAGATCAAAATTATTAATAAGTTTTATAAACTCCATTAACATCTACGGTTTCTACATTAGACCAAGGATTAGTATCTTCTCTTTGGATCATAACACTATAACTATTTGGTTGATTTTGAATTAAAAATCTATTCCCAAGATAAATAGTATTTGCATTATATCGATTTTCTCCCATAATAGTTAATGTAATTCCAGATAAAGAATTGTCTCCTTCATAATCTAATACAATCGTATTATTTGTGAAATCATTATTAGTACCTTGATAATTAGATAAGTAAAGATTTCCATATAATGTAGCATTACTTATTTTAACAATATTATTACCAAGTCCTCTAATGGTACCTTCTCCTTGTTTATTAATATTACTAGTAGTATAAATTCCACCATCAATATTTATACCTTGAACATTTTCATTAATAATTACAGAAGCTCCGTTAGCATTTTCCACATTAACGTTTTTCAAAGAAATGTTATTACCAACTAAAGTTAAACTACCAATTAGTTTTGTAGTTGCATCGCCAACAATAGTAGTACCAGCTGGAATATCAACATTTCCATTTAAATTAATTGTAACATCCGGAGGTAGAACAATATTTCCACCTTTAGCAAGAACTTCATTAACATTAACACTATCTAACTTTAAAATGGTTACATTTTCTACGCATTCTTTATTACCATATTTATCAATAGCACAAATATCAACTCCATCTAATGCTTCATGATATGGTTGACCCTCATTAACAAATAAATTATATGAATCACCATTATTGTAATCTACAGTCCATTCTTCTGCACCATCAAAAGTTATTTTCATATAACCAGATTGATCACTAAATTTTAAGCGAATGCCACCAACTAGATGTCCGTGATTACCAATACCAGCAAAATATGTAGTATTTGATTGAACTCCCTCAATCTCCGGTTTAGTTAAATCTTCAATTTTATAACCTATAGAAACAGTTTGACTTACATTTCCAGCTTCATCTGTAACATTGAAATAATGATAATATTGTCCTAATTTAGAAGCATCTACTTTATCTATGTTTTCTACATAAGAATTAGAACCTTCAGCTTTAAATGTATACCAATCGTTAACAACTAAATTTTCGTTTTCAGATATATTATCAGAATAACTAATTAATTTTGAAATACTAGGCTCTGTAAAATCACTATTCCATGCAATAGGTTCTCTATTCCAATATTTTATAGCAATATCAGGTACAGTATCATCTACAGCTATTTTTACATAAGTATTATTACCAGCATTATCGATAATATGGAAATCATATCTTCCATCTTCTAATAAATAGTTACTTATCTTTTCAATAACACTATCGCTATATTTCTCATCTAAAACTTTTTCTCCATTTTTATAAAGACGTACTATACCATTTTCAGCTCCACTAATACTAAATTCATCTATAATTTGATAATAATGAGTATTAGTATCATCATAATTTGCATAAGTGTCTTCATTTATAGAAATCATAGCGTATTCATTATCAATACTAAATTCAAATTCATCAATATTTCCAGCTTTATCAGTTGCTACAAATTCATGTTGTCCATTATCACAAATATAAGCATTTTCTCCAGATGTATATTCTTCGCCATCAATAGTAAATAAAGCTAAACCTACATTATCAGTAGCTTCTGCTACAACACAATAATTATATACTTTATTTTCCTCTAATGATGTTGGATTATCTTTTTTTGGCCATTTATATACCATAATTTCTGGCTCTTGAGAATCTACTTCAAATATAAACGCAGTTGGATTACCACTCATATCAAAAAATTCAAATTTATATTCACCATCTTCAAATACATATTCAAATTCTTCAACT
>CALVXO010000074.1 GCA_944371325.1 uncultured Bacilli bacterium
AAAACAAGAGAAGTAATTAAAACTGGAAATATTGTAAATCACATAGATGAAAGAGGAAGAAGAATAACTAATTTTCCAGGTATGAGTGATAATGGGGTATGCCATGTAAGGCCTCATGGTAGAAATGCAAATGATACAATACCATTACCAGTAAAAGATAAAGTAACTGGAGCAACTGAATACACTAAACAATGCTTTTGGATTAATAATAGTTTTTTAGAGAATATAATAAACCAATATATATAAATTATATAATAAATTCAAGTTCTAGATTTTGATTAATTTCCTAACAATAACTAACTTTAACCTTTATACATATTCTAAAAGTTTCTCTCCAAACAATGTAATGTGAAACCGTTCTACATTTAATGAACTGATAGTTCCAGGAGTATTAATATAATCCATTTGAATTATCCCTAACTTTTCAAGCTTTAAAAAAGACTTTACTAAATATGCCCAGTCTGTACATGCACCGTTGTCTTCATTTGTACCTTCATATAATAATGCTAATCCCATTTCTGGAATAGATAAATTGTATGTTTCAGCAAAATCTTTCCAAAATATAGTATTTTCACCTACTTTAACGCTTCTATCTACCCATTTTGATAACTCTATTTTTTTTATTTTAGATGTTTCATTATATTTTTTTATTTCTAAATTTTCTTGGTCAATTTTCCTATTATATTCAATTCGTTGTTTTTCATTTTGTTCATTTAATTTAAAATACTTTCTTACTCCTGTTTGTTTATATTCTTGTATCATTTTTAAAAGCTTTATATCACTTTGATTTAATTGGCTAACTATTTCGCATAGTTCCTCATATATAGAGTGTTCTTGATTCATAATTAAATCTATTAAAATACTAATATAAATATCAACTGTTTCGGGAATACAATTTAATAATATATTATTTAAATTATTCCTAACTATATATTCATTATGCTCAGTTAATTGATTTATCTTATTTTTAAAATCCTCTAGTGATATTTTTTTACCTTTAAGCTGTTCTTCTAATTTATTTATTCTTTTTATTATATTTTGCTCACTAACATATCCAATAATTCGAGTAATTCCAAAAGTAATTAATGGTATTACAGAAAAAACTGGATTAACATATGATAATATATTAGAAACTGCATCAATACCATCCGTGACTACTAATATATTATTTTCTTTTTCTTTTTTCATTGACACTATACCTCCTAAAATAAAAATTATATAAACACATTAATTATACCATGTTGATGGATTGCATAATAATATAGTTACTTTATTAATAATGGACAAAACATTGGGGAATAGATATTATAGTACAAATTGATAAAAAATGTATTATATGGTAAATAAGAAATCAAATTGATTGCTTTGGTTGCTCATGCAAACAACTATTGTCTCTTCTCATACATCATTTTTTATAGATGTTTGATATTTTCTAGACCATTTAATTTTTGTCTACTAATCTATACCTTACTAAGTCGTAGTCAGTTAAACATTTTGCTCTTTTAGCTATTATTAAATCAATTTTTTTATCAATTTTTCTATCCCATCTCCATGGACTTCTCATATCAGCCAAAGTTTGATAAAGTAAATCATTGAGTTTTTTGATTTCATATACTAAATCATTTTTGGTAGTATTTTTATCTAGTAAGTTTATAATTTTATCAAACTGAGTGGTAAAATCTTCAAAAAAATCATTACTACAATAATTAATTTGCTCATAGCCAATGTATGCTTTTTTTCTTATACCTTCTATAATAATATTTAAATCATCAATTAAATATTTTTTATGTTTTATAAGGTCATTAACACTTGTATGACTATAAATTATTTTACCTTTGTAATTAGCATCCAATACCCGAGAACAATAATCATAATTATTTTCATTATCCCATAATAGATTTTCATAAAGAGAATTGGACTTTCCTATTATAAATTCAGTTAGTTTCCTCATAATATAAGTGGCGTCTAAATATAATCTAGAATAATCTGTAAACTGTTGATTTAAAAGTTTATTTCTTTTTTTCATATACTCATAATATGGAATAAAAATTGCAACAATTGTGGAACTAAAAATTAATTCTTTTGACTCCCATAAACAATTGAAGAAAGTATAATCTTGCCAAACTTTATTACCAATCAAAAATATTATTAATAAGTATATTATCAAAAGAAATACAGCAAATAAAATATTCTTAAAAAATCTTAATAATATTTTTAATCGGCGTTTGTTTCTTTTTAAAAATAAAATAAATAGATAGAAATTGATTTTTAAATAATCAATGATACTAACTTTATATATAGAAGTACGTCTTTTCACTTTCATTATAACCAATTCACCTCCATTTAAAACTAATCATATTATACAATAAATGTCATATTAATAGTAGAATAAAAAATAAATAATATAGAAGTAATTCAAACAGATTTGTTTTATTATGAAGCGGTATCAAATATTACTAAAATAAAACAACCGCTTTCCCCACACGATAAAAAACACCTTTTGATTTTTCTTTCTATTTATCTATACTTTTAAAAAGAAGAATCTACAAAAGTCCCAACCGATGACGGGCGAAGCCCGAAATTTTTTGATGACTTTTTCGTACTCCAAATTCATCAAAAAAGTTTTAATTTTACTGGTGTAAAGATTATTTTCTTCGTATAATAAAGATGAGTAATTTATATAACAGATTATGAACTACCATGGAAAGCTTATTAGAAACGGGACTGTGGTAATTAGGACTTCGTCTCCAAATTACTTGGTTACCAT
>CALVXO010000075.1 GCA_944371325.1 uncultured Bacilli bacterium
TTATTTGTTCTTGAGAAATAACCTACATAACACATTAAATCTTTAGACCCACCAGCTTTTATATATTCATTAATGAATAGTCTTAATCCTGGATCTGAACGATCAATTGCATACATCACTGGAATATCAATATTTCTTCCAAATTCCTTAGCAAATAAGAATCCTCTACGAGGTCCAATGCAATTTCCACCACGTTCAATAATTCTATACATAACAGCATCCAATAAGCCTTCTTTTTGTTTTATCCATTTTTCAACATTGTTTATTGTTGCCTCCAATTCGTTATCACTAGGTAATGTTATACCATTTTCTTCTAACAATTTTACAACATCTTTAACGTGCATTCCTTTTAATTGTTTATTAGTAACTTTATAATTACTATATGAATCAAAGCCTTCTGCTGATTCAACGAATCCTCTTGAAGTTAAATGTAAATGTGCATGTAATATATAATTGGGGTCTACATATACTAAATTTCTATATCTTGCTCTTTGAAATCTATATCTTTCTTCCCAAGGTAAAGATTTAATAAAAGCAGATGTATTATAGAATTTATCCCAATCTAATGCTCTTACATCTGAATTCTCATCTAATAACTCATTAATGTAACTATTGCTATTAAACATTACATCACTAACTTTCATTCCTTCTTGTCCAGAGCCAGGCATTAATCTATTTATTTCATAATCAGGATATCTTAATTCGTACCAAACAGCCATTTTTTCAATAAAGTTTCTCAATTCAATTGACACCCAATGTTCATCAAAATTTGTATATTCACCTTTTACCATATTTTCAAAATTCCATTTAATATAATCATCAATTTTTGCATCTAATGAAATGTTTCTAATACTAGCAAAATGATCAGCAATTGCTTTTACTGCTAGAAAAACTGATAATTTATTTTTTAATTTCTTTAATTCTTCTTTTAAATTCACGAGTAAAACCTCCCTTTTTTTCTGCTTCTATTATATCACATAATTATCTGTTTTTAATTTTACCTTGTATCATATTTAACAATTTCTTCAATTTGTTCACTTATAACATCGTCTTTGGATTTTATTTCATCAAAAATTTTAAATGCTAATTTTTTATCTTTTCTAAAATAATTAATTATCCCATAACAAAATTTTAAATATATGTTATCTGAATATATTTTTTGTCTATTATCAATAAAGATTAATATTTCTTCTACTTGTGATTGTTCTAAATCTTTTCTTTTTAGCAATTTAATATAGGTCCTTACACTTTCTTCAATTTTAACACACATCATTAATAAAAATGCTTTACTAAAATACGCTCCACAATTGTTTGGGTTCGTAAAATCACATTTATTTATTACTTCTAACGCTTTTAACGGACCACTTTCTTCATATATAATTATTGCTCTTTGTAATAAATAATTTTCATAGAACAATTTATAACGTTGTTTTTCAATTTTTCCTTCGGCTTTAATTTTAGTTAAATAATTAAACATATTATTCTGTAAATTTTTAATTCTATTTAATATTATTGGATTTTCATAATACTTTTCGGTTATTAATAATTTACATATAGTATTTTGATAAGCCTCTAAATATCTGTAAGGTATATTTTTTTCTATATATCCATATTCTGACTTTTTTAATTTTGTTATATGCAATAGCCCTGAAATTCTATCAAGCAATTCAAAACTTTTTTCTGGATCTGGCGAAATAATTTGTATAATAGATGTTATATATAATGATGATAATTCTAACATTCCAATTTCTGCTTTATTATCTACTAAGCTATTTTTATGTGATATCTTTATATGCCTGTTAATACTTTTGGTAAAGTCTTGATTAAAACTAGGAATAAATTCTAAGCCAGGACTATACGGAAAATGAATACTAGTTGTTATTATCTCAATTTCATAGTTATTATCATTATCAATATTACCTTTTCTTTCTTTTACTTCAAATAGAATAGTTAAATTTAACTCTTCCATAATTTCGTTAACAGTATATTTTTTTTCAAACTTTTTAAAGTCTTTTCGTGTATATACTAAAACATTAAATAAATCATTACATTCATTTTTTAACATCTTGAAGAAATTTTCTTTCTCTACATCATGCTTTTCTATTTCAGTTGAACATATTAAAAACGCAATGCCTTGCTTATTTGTAGTATTTTTTGGCAAGTAAAACCTACATACTAACCACCATATCAATTCAAAAACAGTTAATACTATTGCAATAATTATGTTTAATTTAATACCTTCCCATTCATATTCTAATGGAATATTAATCAAAATTATCCACGTTATCACAATCATTACAATTATTACTAAAGGTGACTTTTTATTTTTCTTTATTATTTCATTTAATTTGATAAATTCTTCAACATATGACATTTACTATCCTCCAAATAAAAAAGAGTATCATAATAATGATACAAGTTCTATTATAATTTTAGCATATTTCTGCTTTTTTTGCTATACTTCCATAGCTTTTTTCTTATAAATTCTATATAATTTAATTGTAGTTAATTTAATCAATCTTGGGAGTATACTTTTTCGCATACGTGTATAGTTATCGCTCCATTGAGAAAATTACTCACACCCTCGTGTGAGCTTTATTTTATAAAATTATCCCTATTACTATTGAA
>CALVXO010000076.1 GCA_944371325.1 uncultured Bacilli bacterium
GTTTTACAGTTGTCACATAAAGGACATTTTGTACAATTATGTTTATTACAGTACTTATTTCCAATTTCCCACAAATATTTATCAACATTGCTGGGGTTGATTTTTAATTTATTGCTGACATTTATATATGCAGTTGATAATTCTACTATTTGTTTTGTTGTTAATGCTTTATCTTTGATAATACCATTTAAGTAACTAATTTCTATATCATGCCTATCTAATGGTATAGCTTGTATGCCATCATTTAAAACACAGATATTAGATTCATAAATTAGCCTTAATAATAATCCTCCTGTCTTTTGTCCATAACTTTTAGAAGTATTTATAAAATTATTTAAATCATTAAAGGAATTAAATGTTTTAATTTTATTTAATAAATTTTCATATTGATTTAAAAATACTGACAATTTTAACCACTTATTAACTGCGACATTAGGATACCTAGGATGAATATGATCTTTAATAATATTAAATAACGTTTCTTTATCATCATTAAAGTTCTTTACAACATACTGTGGATTAAATATATAGGGAAAGTTATGATAAGTATTGATTAGATTATTATGATATATTTTTGATCTCATACCATAATCTAATAAGCACGAATAAAATATATATAATAACCATTCATTAGATTTATATTTTATTTCTTTAGGAAATTCTACATTAGCAATTGTATCTGTATTTTCCTTTGAAAAATGTTCATTTAATATTTTTATAGTTTTGAATAAATTTTCTTCATTTATATACATGATTTTACCTCAATGATTCATTATTTCATCATTTCCCAACTTTTAAAATATACACAGTCTAAGTTATCATTAAATTTAATTTCATATATTCCATCAAATTCCTGATTATTTTGTTTCAGAGTCCATTCTGCTATTACTGTGTTTTTATCGATTGCTAATAATTTAATATCAATACTTTCTATATCTTCATCTTTTACGTGTTGCCATTCTTGGTTAATTTCTTGGATTGTTGTATATGGTTTCATAAACGGTGTTTCTTGATAAAATGTTGTTTTAGTAAATAATGATACTGCACCTTCTATATCTTTGTTAATCCAATAATCTTTTAACTTATTTAACCACTTTTCTGCATATTCTCTATTCATGATTATTTTCCTTTCATTACTTTAACTTTATATAATATTTTAGATTTTAAATATTCATCTTCATCTCTAGTCATTGAAGTTTCCTCTGCCTCAACTGAACCAATGATTCCAAAGTACCTATTAACATCTTCTAAATCAAAAAATCTTTTTGTATAATCTCCTTCAAAATAAAAATTTTTCTCTCGTTCTTCACCAACACCTGCTCCGAAATTAAAATCATTAACAGAAGCAACTCGTGCTAATAATATTCCATCCGTTTTTAATATTCTTTTTATTTCATTCATGATATGTATAGTATCTTGACTATTAAAATACTGTAAAGATAAATCTGCTATAATTAAAGAATATGTATAATTATCAATTGGAAACTTCTCTAACATATTTAAATACATTGTTTTACTATTAGGAATATTATCTTCAACGCTCTTTAAAGCTTCTTTAGAAAAGTCACAAGATAAAACACTATATCCTCTTTCTATTAAATATAAAGTGTCAGCACCTATACCACAACCAAGATCTAAAATATCATTATCTTTATTTTTCTCTAAAATATCTTTATATTCATCTAACCACAAATCATAAACTGGAATACTAGAACGTTTTTTAGACCAATTATCCCACATTTTAACATAACCATTAGTTGTCATATTAAATCACCTCATTTTTTATTTTTTCAAATATTGGCAAATTACCCTTGTAGCTTTTAGGAGATATCGGGCTTGGATGATATATTGGTAAAATTTTATATCCATCAACTTCATATATTTTTCCTACTACATCTTGAAATTTATTAAACTTAAAATTAAGTAAGTTCCTGGTTGGAAATTCTCCTAAAGTAATGATTAGCTTTGGATTCAACAATTCAAGTTGTTTTAGCATAATGTTTTTACAGTTCTTAGAACACGTTTTTAATTTTTTTCGATCTAAAGGATAACATTTTACTGATTCTAAAAATGTTGTTTCAAATATATCTCTATTTATAATATCAAAAAGTTTTTGTAAAATAACACCACTTGGCAAGATTTTTCCATTTACGTCAGTCCATAATTTATGACTTTTTCTCCAACCATTATTAGCTGGTGCTTCTCCTATAAGTACAATATCATTATTTTTTCCTAAATAAACAGTTCTATCATTAGGGAACTTTTCTACTAAATCGTTACATAAACTACATTTATATACATCATAATCTATTAATAGTAAAGCAAGTTTATTTTTTAATTTTTCATACCTTACTCTTGTGTTTTCATTATCTACTATATCATTTCTTGATACTAGATTATAATTATCATAGTCAGGTTCATTTTCTCCAAATTGTTCTTTTGTCAAATCAATGATTTCATCATCTATAATGTTAAAGTAATGACTAATTCCTTGTACATTACATTTTGCAATCTTTCCACCAAAGTAATCATTTACAATCAAAGAGGTAACAGCACAATGACCTAATGTTTTATTTTCTATAGTCCATTCATCTTTTAA
>CALVXO010000077.1 GCA_944371325.1 uncultured Bacilli bacterium
AAACTATATGATATAATTTTATAAACATATCATAAATTTATCACATATATATGTTAGTATAAAGTTATGTTAAATTGAAATGATAAAGGTGGGAAGATATGAGAGTATTAGTCGTTGATGATGAAGAAAAAATTAGAAATGTAATTAAAGAATATGCGGAATTTGAAGGATATGAAATTGATGAAGCATGTGATGGAATGGAAGCTATTGCAAAATGTAAAGATAATAATTATGATATAATTATTATGGATATAATGATGCCAAAACTTGATGGATTTTCTTCTATAAAAGAAATAAGAAAAACTAAAAATATTCCAGTAATAATGCTTTCAGCAAGAAGCGAGGAATATGATAAGCTTTTTGGATTTGAAATAGGGATAGATGATTATGTTGTAAAACCATTTAGTCCTAAAGAGTTAATGGCAAGAATAAATGCAGTTATAAATAGAAGTAAATCAGCAGCAGGTCAAAATGTGTTACAAGATAAATATGTCTTAGAAGGATTAGAAGTTGACATGTTGGGTAGAAATGTGTATGTTGATGGTGTTAAAAAAGATTTAACTCCTAAAGAGTATGAATTGTTACAATATTTTATAATAAATAAAAATATTGCATTATCCAGAGAAAAAATACTAAATGAAGTTTGGGGATATGATTTTTTTGGAGAAGATAGAACAGTTGATACACATGTAAAGATGTTAAGAAACAATTTAGGAAAATATAGAGATAAAATTGTTACAGTAAGAGGAATGGGGTATAAATTTGAAGAGTAAAAAATTTAACTCAAAATCTTTAACTTTTATGTTGTGGCTATATTTTATATGTTTAGCCGTTATAATATTTGTTCTTTTGTGGTTTATGCAAGTTGTTTTTTTGCAGACATATTATAGTTCTATGAAAAAAACAGAAACTGCTCAAATTGGAGCTGAAATAGAAAATATTTTTAAAAATGCTTTAGATTATAAAGATCAAATTGATAAAACAGCTTATAGAAATTCAGCTTCTATATACATTTTAACTGATGATGGTGATATTTTTTATACAAATACTACATCAGCAATATCATATTATAATCAAAATGAAGCTACTTATCTGGCTCAGATGCCAGGAAGAAATGTGTCTATAGATTTAAGTGATATAGTTGAAAATATTTATAAAAGTCCGAATAAAAGAGTGTCATATACTTTAAATGTAGATAAGCTAAAGACTCAGATTTATGTATATGGAAAAGATATACCGGATACAGAGTATTGTTATGTAATAATAATGTCAATAGATCCAATTGATGCTACATCTAACGTAATTAGAAATCAGTTGATATACATAACTGTAATTTCACTTATTATTTCTACAGTAATTTCTTTATTTATGTCAAAGAGAATATCAAGACCTATAAAAAAGATGAATGAAGAGGCAAAAAAACTTGAAAAAGGAGATTATGATGTTGTATTTGAAAAATGTGGATATGAAGAACTTGATGAGCTAGCAGATACATTAAATAGAGCTACAAATTCTCTGGAAAGAACAGATGAGATAAGAAGAGAACTTATGGCAAATGTATCACATGACTTAAAGACTCCACTTACAATGATTAAAGCATATTCTGAAATGATAAGGGATTTATCTGGTGATAATAAGGAAAAAAGAGAAGCACATTTGAAGGTAATTATTGATGAAACAGACAGATTAACAAGACTTGTAAATGATATGATGGATTTATCTAAAATTGAATCAGGGATTTTGACTATCAATAAAGAAAAGTTTAACTTTTCTCAAGTTGCATCATCTTTAATAGATAGAATAAAATTATCTAGTATGGAAACAGAGCATGTTATTGAATATACAATACCAAATGAGTTATATGTATATGCTGATAGAACTAAGATAGAGCAAGTATTGTATAATTTAGTTATAAATGCTATAAAACATAGCGGAGAAGGAAAAAGAAATATTAATGTAAAAGTTACTGCTACTCAAAAAAGAGTAAAAGTTGAAGTAATTGATGATGGTGTTGGAATATCTAAAAAAGATTTAGAGCATATATGGGATAGATATTACAAAGCTAGTGAATCATTTACTAGAAATGTTCAAGGTAGTGGACTAGGATTATCTATAGTAAAAAATATATTATTAAAACATAAATCTAATTTTGGTGTAGAATCAACTGAGGGAAAAGGAAGCAATTTCTGGTTTGATTTAGAAAGAATATCTAAAAAAGAAATGAATATTGAGAAAAATAAAAAGGAATAAAAAAATATTTTTTCTTGTATTTCATTTATATATCATACATTTTTCACAATTAGTATGTATAATACAGCCAAGAAGTTAAGTTATTATAGTATTTAACTAATCTCTAACAAAATACAAATAATTTAAACTTCATAATACTTTAACATTAATTACATACTATTGACACATTTAACTATTATAATAGTGGTGTAGAAAGGAAATGAGGTGGTATATGATAAGAGGAGTTTAGTAAATTTAGGCTTTAAAATTTACAGTTATCCATAATTATAGAAAAATTATAAAAAAACAATTCCTATACAAAAAATAATAAAAATGAACGA